>NZ_JAJNOG010000005.1:0-259393 GCF_027947695.1 Enterobacter sp. PI-10
CGCTTCGCTTTTCGCAGCGGCGCGGGGTGTGCATATTACGCCTTCCCGCTTCAGAGTCAAGCGTTTATTTACGCTATTCTCTGCTGACCCGGCGGCGTGTGTGCCGTTGTTCCGTGTCAGTGGAGGCGCATTATAGGGAGTTATTCCGACGTGACAAGAGGAAATTTAAAAAAAGTTTTCATCCGCGTTTTTTTTCACCACCAGAGGTGAAATCAAGCTACAAATTGTTCTATTTGATGTATCTGCAACCACAATCACATTCGAGGTGGCATAATTATCAGCATGTATCTTTAAGGAATAAAAGCGATGCCATTAAGCGCACAACAGCTGGCCGCCCAAAAAAACCTGTCGTACGTGCTGGCAGAAAAGCTGGCGCAGCGAATTTTAGCGGGTAAATATGCCCCCGGTAGCATCCTGCCGGGTGAAATGGAGCTGGGTGAGCAGTTTGGGGTGAGTCGTACCGCGGTTCGCGAGGCGGTAAAAACCCTGACGGCAAAAGGTATGGTGCTTCCACGTCCTCGCATTGGCACACGCGTAATGCCACAGAGTAACTGGAATTTTCTCGATCAGGAGCTGCTCTCCTGGTGGATGACGGACGATAACTTTCATCAGGTCGTCGATCACTTTCTGGTGATGCGCAGCAGCCTTGAACCTCAGGCATGTCTGCTTGCCGCTACGCTGGGAACAGCAGAGCAGAAAGCGCAGCTTAACGCGTTGATGGCAGAGATGGTGTTCCTGAAAAAACACTTCAACCGCGAACGCTGGGTTGAGGTCGATATGGCCTGGCATGAACACATCTATATGATGAGCGCCAATCCGTTCCTTACCTCTTTTGCCTCTTTATTTCATTCGGTGTATCACACCTACTTTACCTCTATTACACAAAACGAAGTGGTAAAACTGGATTTGCATCAGGCGATAGTGGATGCCATCCAGGAAAGCGACGGGCAACGAGCCCTGAGTGCGTGCCAGGCATTGCTGGCCGCGCCAACCCACCAGCAGGTAAATAAATGACAAAGAAAAAAGCGCGCAGCATGGCCGGATTGCCGTGGATTGCAGCCATGGCGTTTTTTATGCAGGCACTGGATGCCACCATCCTCAACACCGCGCTTCCCGCTATTGCGCAAAGCCTCAACCGTTCCCCACTGGCGATGCAGTCAGCCATCATCAGCTACACCCTGACGGTGGCAATGTTAATACCGGTCAGCGGCTGGCTGGCCGACCGCTTTGGCACCCGCAGAGTTTTCATGCTGGCCGTAACGCTCTTTACGCTCGGTTCGCTGGCCTGTGCGCTCTCCTCATCATTAACAGAGCTGGTTATCTTCCGCGTATTGCAGGGCATCGGCGGCGCGATGATGATGCCCGTGGCGCGCCTTGCCCTACTGCGAGCCTACCCGCGCAGCGAATTACTTCCCGTGCTCAACTTTGTTACCATGCCAGGCCTTGTTGGCCCGATACTTGGACCGGTACTCGGTGGCGTGTTTGTCACCTGGGCAAGCTGGCACTGGATCTTCCTGATTAATATTCCAATTGGCGTTGCGGGGCTGCTGTATGCCCGCAAATATATGCCGAACTTCACCACGCCAAGGCGCAGCTTCGACATGGGCGGCTTTTTCCTGTTCGGCCTGAGCCTGGTGTTATTCTCCAGTGGGATGGAGCTGTTTGGCGAGAAGATCGTCGCAACGTGGATAGCGCTCTCCGTTATCCTGGGCGGTATTCTGTTATTTCTTCTTTATATACGTCACGCGCGCCGCCACCCGACACCGTTAATCTCCCTGGGGCTCTTTAACACCCGAACCTTTTCCGTAGGGATTGCAGGCAACATTGCGTCTCGTCTGGGGACGGGTTGCGTGCCGTTCCTGATGCCATTAATGCTGCAGGTGGGTTTCGGCTACCCGGCCCTGATTGCTGGCTGCATGATGGCGCCCACGGCAATGGGCTCGATTCTGGCAAAATCAACCGTTACGCAGGTGCTGCGCTGGTTTGGCTATCGTAAGACGCTGATTGGCGTGACGGTCTTTATCGGTTTGATGATTGCGCAGTTTTCGCTGCAGTCCGCCGCGTTACCCGTCTGGATGCTGATCCTGCCGCTGTTTGTGTTGGGCATGGCGATGTCGACGCAGTTCACATCGATGAACACCATCACCCTCGCCGATCTGACTGACGAGAACGCCAGTAGCGGCAACAGCGTGCTGGCGGTAACGCAACAGCTGTCGATCAGTTTAGGGGTTGCCGTGAGTGCAGCGGTGCTGAGGTTTTATGAGGGTTTTGACAACGCAAATACCGTTGAGCAGTTCCACTATACCTTTATCACCATGGGCGCACTTACCGTGGTATCGGCGCTGGTCTTTATGCTGTTAAAACCGAAAGACGGCAGAAACCTGATTAAAGAGCGTCATAAAGAGAAAGCTAAACCGAACCGCGTTCCATCAGAACAGGAGTAAGCTGCAGGCGTTGTTGCTGCAGCGTGGGCTGCGCCATACGGTGGATCAACACATCTATGGCCAGCTCGCCCAGTTCATCCTTCGGCTGATGAATAGTAGTCAGCGGCGGCGTCATGTAGCGGGCAAGTTCAATATCATCGTAGCCAATCACCGCCATATCGTCCGGCACGCGTAGCCCCGCCTGGTACAACGCCTGATAGGCACCAAACGCCATCGCATCATTACCAATAAAGACCGCCTGCGGGCGCTGCGCTTGCGTCAGCAGTTTCTGCATAGCCTCGAAGCCACCGTTAAATTCGAAATCACCAGTGATCCGGTAGCCATCAGGAATGGCGAGCCCTGCTCGATCCATGGCGGAGAGATACCCTTCCAGACGCAAACGCGCCGGGGTTTTATCCAGCGGACCGGTAATACAGGCGATGCGGGTATAGCCTTTATCAATCAGATACTGAGTCGCCATATCACCACCCAGCAGGGAGTTATCCTGAATGAGATCGCTGGTTCCGTCGAATGGGGCCCAGTCCATCATCACGGTGGGAATAGAAGGATAGCGCTGGATGATCTCTTTCGAGGGCTGGTGCGTTTCGGTGCAGAGCAACAATAGCCCGTCGACGCGTTTTTGCATCAGCGTCTCCAGGTTACGATTCATGCGCTGCTCGTCACCTTCGGTGTTACACAGCACCAGGCTGTAGCCGCGCTCGAAGCAGCTGCGCTCCACGCCGCGAACCAGTTCTGAATAAAAGGGGTTGGTACTTGCGGTGATCAGCATACCGATAGTACGCGTCTGATTGAGCTTAAGGCTGCGCGCCAGCGCAGACGGCGCATAGTTGAGTTCTTTTACCGCAGCTTCGACTTTTTCCCGAATCGCCTCGCTGACGAAGCGATCTTTATTAATGACGTGGGAGACCGTCGAGGTAGAAACGCCCGCCATACGGGCGACATCTTTCATTGTAGCCAAGCGTTACCCCTGCTGACTTAAGAATTCATCGATCTCTTTACGCCACGGAACGGAAGGCTGGGCGCCCTTGCGCGTCACCGCAATCGCGGCAGCGGCGTGAGCGAAGCGAATAGCGTCATCCATTTTCTTGCCTTCCAGCAGCGCGGTCACCAGTGCACCATTGAAGGTGTCTCCCGCTGCAATGGTATCAATCGCCTTCACCTTAAAGCCCGGCACACGACGGCCTTCGCCATTGACGCTTGCCCACACCCCACGGCTGCCAAGGGTGATAATTACGGTGCCGATGCCCTTATCATGCAGTGCACGCGCGGCTCGTGCGGCATCGTCATCATTTTCTACGCGAATGCCCGTCAGCTTTTCGGCTTCGGTTTCGTTCGGCGTAATGATGTCCACCAGCGCCAGCAGCTCGTCTGATAATACACGTGCTGGGGCCGGGTTCAGTACAACAGTGGTATGATTTTCATGTGCAATTTTTGCGGCGGCCAGCACGCTTTCAACCGGTGATTCCAGCTGCATGAGCAGGGCTTCAGCTCCGGCGATGATTGCACGTTGCGCTTCTACGCGCTCCGTCGTCAGCGCAGCGTTAGCCCCAGCATGAATACCGATGACATTCTCACCTTCAGCGTTGACGAAAATCAGCGCCACGCCGGTAGATTCCCCTGCAACAACGCTGACCGGTGCGATATCAACGTTGTCGCTCGCGAGCTGCTTGCGTACACGCTCACCGGTATCGTCATCACCCGTGCAGGCGATAAACGCAATATTCGCCCTACTGCGACCCGCGGCCACGGCCTGGTTGGCACCTTTACCGCCAAATGCCACCTGATAATGATTACCCGTGACGGTTTCGCCCGGTGCAGGGAACGATTCAAGGTTAAGAATGTGATCGGCATTGATACTGCCAAGGACGACGAGGTTGCCTGCGGTTTTCATGGTTGGGTTGTCCATCTGAGAGCGCCACCGGTGTTACCCGGTGGCGTATGCCACACTTTTCTTTTATTGGTGTCCCTCAGGCAGCCAGCGACTGCCTGATTCGCCTTTTACTGCTTGATGACCAGCTTCAGGTCAACCGGGTATTTAGCCTGAACTTTTTCGCCCTTCAGCACTTTGTCGGCAGTTTCAACGCCAGTGGCGCCAATCTGCTCAGGCAGCTGAGCGATGGTCGCAGCCAGTTTGCCATCGTTTACCGCTTTTTCACCATCCGGCGTGCCGTCAAATCCGACAACCATCACATCAGATTTACCTGCAGTCTGCAGAGCACGCAGCGCACCGAGCGCCATTTCGTCGTTCTGCGCGAAGACCGCCTGCACATCAGGGTGTGCGGTCAGCAGGTTCTGCATGACGTTCAGACCTTTGGTACGATCGAAGTCTGCTGGCTGGCTCGCCAGCACGTTGAATTTGTGTGCAGCCACAGCCTGCTGGAAGCCTTCGCCACGCTCGCGGGCGGCAGACGTACCGGCAATCCCCTGCAGTTCGATAACTTTCGCGCCTTCGCCAGCTTTCTTCGCGATGTAATCACCCGCGATTTTGCCGCCCAGCACGTTATCAGACGCAATGTGGCTCACCACGTCGCCTTTGGTTGCCTGACGGTCCAGGGTGATCACCGGAATTTTCGCCTGGTTTGCCATTTTAACGGCGTTACCTACGGCGTCAGAGTCGGTTGGGTTGATCAGCAGAATCTTGGTGCCACGAACGGTTAAGTCCTGAACGTTAGCCAGCTCTTTCGCCGGGTTGTTCTGTGAATCCAGCACCACCAGGTTATAGCCCAGCTTGTCCGCTTCTTTCTGCGCACCGTCCTTCAGGGAGACAAAGAACGGGTTGTTCAGGGTTGAGACAACCAGCGCGATGGTATCTTTCGCCATGGCGTTAGCACTTACGGTTGCGCTCAGCGCGACAGCGGAAACCAGGGTAGCCAGTTTTTTCATGTTCATATCTAAGATGTCCTGTAGTGTCGTCAGTTACTGTTTTTTGTTGTCTACCAGTACCGCCAGCAAAATCACCACTGCCTTAACGATCATCTGGTAATAGGAGGAAACACCTAACAAATTCAAACCATTATTCAGGAAACCGAGAATCAGTGCGCCGATCAATGTCCCAACAATGCGACCTTTACCACCCGCAAGACTCGTACCGCCCAGAACCACTGCCGCGATAGCATCCAGCTCATACCCCGTACCCGCCGTCGGCTGCGCGGAAGAGAGGCGCGCCACTTCGATAATGCCCGCCAGTGACGCCAGCAGACCGCACAGGGAGTACACGATAACTTTGACTTTATTAACGCTGATACCGGACAAGCGCGTTGCCGCTTCGTTACCGCCCAGCGCATAAATATAACGGCCCAGACGGGTATGGTGCAGCATGTACCACGCCGCCAGGAAGACGATAGCCATGATCCAGACCGGTGTCGGAACACCCAGCGGGCGACCGATACCGAACCAGCCAAACAGATCGGCGTTATCGGTGAAGCCGGTATTGACCGGGCTGCCGTTGGTATAAACCATGGTCACCCCGCGCAGCAGCAGCATCATCACCAGCGTGGCGATGAATGCCTGAACGCGACCTTTTGCCACAATCACGCCGGTGACGGCGCCAATCGCGGCCCCTGCCGCCAGGGCCGCGGCCACGGCCACCAGGGCGTTGACTTCAATCCCGACAAGCGAAGCGGCGATCGCGCCGGTAAGGGCCAGCAGGGAACCGACGGACAGATCGATACCTGAGGTCAAAATTACCAGCGTCATGCCGACCGCCATAATGGCATTCACCGACGTCTGCTGCAGAATGTTGAACAGGTTATTAACGGTGAAAAAGTTCGGGCTCATGGTCGATACAATCGCGATCAGCACCAGCAGGGCAATCAGCGATTTTTGTTCCATCAGCCACGCCTTTGTGAAATAGCGGCGACCAGAAACAGCCTGGGTAGTCATCTTCTTACTCCTGATTCACGCGATTAAGCTTGCCCACAGCGGCAGCCATCAGAACTTCCTGGGTGGCCTGCTCGCGAGTGAATTCACCGCCGAGATGCCCTTCATGCATAACGATAATGCGATCGCTCATGCCTAATACTTCTGGCATCTCGGAAGAGACCAGAATGATGCTCAGACCGTCGGCCTTAAACTGGTTAATCAGCTGATAGATCTCTTTCTTCGCGCCCACGTCCACGCCGCGGGTTGGCTCGTCGAGGATCAGCACTTTCGGGCGCGTCATCAGCCCGCGCGCAATCGCCACTTTCTGCTGATTCCCGCCGGATAACAGGCCAATCGCCTGCTCCATCGACGGGGTTTTGACGTTAAAGAGGCGGATAAAATCACTGACCGCCTGCTGTTCGTCTTTATGCTTCAGGCTTCCACCGCTATGGCTGAAATAGCGCAGCGCGGTCAGGGACATGTTCTCTTTTACCGACATGCCCAGCACCAGGCCATCGCGTTTGCGGTCTTCGGAGATATAGACGATGCCGTTCGCCAGACCATCCTGCGGAGAGCGGGTGACCACTTCATGGCCGTCAAGGGTGACATAACCGCTGGTGCGCGGCAGTGCGCCGTACAACACTTTCATCAGCTCGGTACGTCCCGCCCCCATCAGGCCCGCCACGCCCAGGATCTCGCCCTGGCGCAGGGTAAAGGTCACGTCGTTCACGCCCGGACCGCAGAGGTTGTCTACCTTCAGGCGGATCTCTCCCGGCGCTTTATCCAGATGCGGATATTGATCTTCAAGCTTACGGCCCACCATCATTTCAATGAGCGTATCTTCGGTCAGCGTGGCCACTTCGCGCTCGGCAATAAACTGCCCGTCGCGGAAAACGGTGACGTCGTCGCAGATCTCGAAGATCTCTTTCATGCGGTGAGAGATATAGACAATCCCGCGCCCCTGCGACTTCAGCTCGCGGATAACGCGGAACAGGGATTCGGTTTCAGTATCGGTCAGGGCGTCGGTCGGTTCATCCATAATGATGACCTTCGACTCAAAGCTCAGCACCTTCGCGATTTCCACCATCTGCTGATCGCCAATCGACAAATCGCCTACCAGACGGTCGCTCTTAAAGCGCAGGTTCAGCTTCGCCAGCAGCTTGTCCGCTTCAGCATACATAGTTTTCCAGTCGATTTTGCCGAACCGGTTAACAAACTCGCGACCGAGGTAGATGTTTTCCGCAATGGTGAGCTGCGGGATCAGGTTCAGCTCCTGGTGAATAATGCCGATACCCGCTTCCTGAGAAGATTTCGGGCCAGTGAAGGTGGTTTCTTTACCCAGCCAGAGGAGTGAGCCAGCATCGCGTTGATAGATACCGGTCAGCACTTTCATCATGGTGGATTTGCCGGCGCCGTTTTCCCCCACCAGCGCCATTACGCGCCCGGGGTAGACGTTCAGCGCCGCGCCGGAGAGGGCTTTTACGCCCGGGAACGACTTATCGATCCCTTTGAGTTGCAGTAATGCGTCCATGATGGCCTCAGAAGGTGACGCCAGCACAGAGAATGATATTCGCATACGGGGAACACTCCCCGCTGCGAATTACCGCCTGACTGTCTGCGGTTTGTTGTTTGAACTGCTCGTGCGTTGTGTAACGAATTTCTATGGTGTTTCCCTGGTGTTGTTGCAGTTGCTCAATATGGCTGAGCAACGTTTCGTGGAGTTGCGGATTATGTTGTTTGATTTCCGCCGCGAGAATGGCTGCCTCAACCTGCATCTCCGCAGTCACGACTTCCAGTACTTGCATAAACGAAGGAACACCCTGCGTTAACGCCATATCAATACGGGTTGTGCTGCGCGGAACCGGTAAGCCTGCATCGCAAACCACCAGCGTATCGGTATGCCCCAGACGGGAAATAACCGATGAGATTTCTGAGTTGAGTACCGTGCCTTTCTTCATTTTCTTGCTCCACTAGCGAAACGTTTCGCTAAAAGTAGTGTAGCGCCAGAAATGTTCAGAAAACCATCATGACGTAACAGATTTGTGATCGACGTCGAAACGTTTCGCTAAGTGAAATATTGATGGGAGAAATAGCCCGACGGCGCTTCGCTTGCACGGGCCTACGGGTTTGGTAGGCCGGGTAAGCGCAGCGCCACCCGGCATTTTCGAAAGGACTTAAATCTCGACCTGCGTACCCAGCTCTATCACGCGGTTAGGCGGGATCTCAAACTGGTCAGGCGCGCGCAGGGCGTTACGCTGCAGGATCAGGTACAGCTTGCCGCGCAGGCGCAAATACCAAGGGCGCTTGCCGATGATAAGCGATTCGTGAGACATAAAGAACGACGTCTCCATCATCCGGCAGCTCAGCCCTTCAAGACCGCAGCGGTGGAACACCTCTTCCACGTTTGGCGTTTCACGCCAGCCGTAGCTCGCCACCACGCGCCAGAATGTCGGGGAGAGCTGCTCGATTTGCACACGACGCACGTTGTGAACGTAAGGCGCATCTTCAGTGCGCAGCGTCAGCAGGATCACGCGCTCGTGCAGCACTTTGTTGTGCTTGAGGTTATGCATCAGCGCGAAGGGAATGACGTTCAGGGCGCGAGACATGTACACCGCGGTGCCCGGCACGCGGACCGGCGGGGATTTCTCCAGAGAAGCGATCATCGCCTCAAGAGAGTTCCCGTGCTCGTGCATGCGGCGCAGCAGACGGAAACGCTCGCTTTTCCAGGTGGTCATGACGATGAACATCACCAGACCCAGCGTCAGCGGCAGCCAGCCGCCGGAGACAATCTTGTCGAGGTTTGCGGAGAACAGCGGCACGTCAATGCACAGGAAGCCCACCAGAATCATCGCCACGAGGAATTTATTCCAGTGCCAGTTTCGGTACGCCACCGTGGTGGAGAGAAGCGATGTCAGCACCATCGTACCGGTTACCGCAATACCGTACGCCGCCGCCAGGTTGCTGGAGTGCTCGAAGCTGATGATAACAATCACAACAGCGAAGTAGAGCAGCCAGTTAACGAACGGGATGTAGATCTGGCCCGACTCCATCTCAGAGGTATGGATGATGCGCATCGGAGAGAGATACCCCAGACGCACGGCCTGGCGCGTCAGAGAAAACACGCCGGAAATCACCGCCTGAGAGGCAATGACGGTCGCCAGCGTCGCCAGGATCAGCATCGGCACCAGCGCCCAGTCAGGCGCCAGCAGGAAGAACGGGTTCTTGATCGCTTCCGGATTTTTGAGCAACAGCGCGCCCTGTCCAAAGTAGTTCAGCACCAGCGACGGCAGCACCACAATAAACCAGGCCACGCGGATAGGCAGTTTCCCGAAGTGCCCCATGTCAGCATATAGCGCTTCAACGCCGGTAATGGAGAGCACGACGGCACCCAGCGCCACGAAGGAAACCACTTTGTATTCGAGGAAGAAATGCACGGCCCAGTAGGGGTTCAGCGCATGCAGCACTTCCGGGTTAGCAATAATGCTGCGCAAGCCAAGCGCGGCCAGGATAAGGAACCAGGCCAGCATAATTGGTGCAAACAGTTTACCCACCAGCCCGGTACCGTGCTTCTGGATCACAAACAGCAGCGTCAGCACGATTATGGCCAGCGGGACCACCCACGTATCAAGCTGCGGCGCAATGATCTCCAGCCCCTCTATCGCCGAGAGGACCGAAATCGCGGGCGTGATAACCACCTCGCCATAGAAGAAGCTGCCGCCAATCAGGCCGATAATCACCAGCACGGAGGTCATTCTGGCAGAGGTGTTGCGCCCTGCCAGGGACATCAGGGTCAGGATACCGCCTTCGCCCGCGTTATCAGCGCGCATAACGAAGGAGAGATATTTAACAGAAACCACCAGGATCAGCAGCCAGAAGATGAGGGACAGGAAGCCAAATACGGCATCGCGCTCAACACCAAAGCCAAACTGGCCGGACAGACATTCACGAAGCGTATAAAGCGGGCTGGTGCCAATATCACCGTAGACAACCCCGATCGCCGCAAGCGTTATTGCGGGTAATGATTGCTTATTATCAGTGCTCATAGACTAGTCTTTTCGTTTGAATAACAAATGTGTTCCTGGTCCCTTGGCCCACAAAAAGCGCACAGTATGCACGATTCAATGCAAAATCGTACCCCTAAATGCAACCGCATTAATGTAGCGCAAAGAAAATTGCGCCGCACTTCAGTCTATTACCAGCCCTGACTGAAACGTCTATACTCGCTTCAATTGGCCGCCACGACGGCGAAAGGATGCAAAACTATTATGGCTCACTCACATTTATTAGCAGAAAGAATTTCCCGCCTTAGCAGCGCGCTGGAGAAAGGCCTTTTCGAGCGTAGCCACGCCATTCGCCTCTGTTTACTGGCGGCGTTGAGCGGCGAGAGCGTGTTTTTGCTGGGTCCGCCGGGCATTGCCAAAAGCCTGATTGCCCGCAGGCTAAAATTTGCTTTTCAGAACGCCCGCGCCTTCGAATATCTCATGACCCGGTTTTCCACCCCAGAAGAAGTTTTTGGCCCGCTTTCCATTCAGGCACTGAAAGATGAGGGGCGCTATCAGCGTCTGACAGAAGGGTATCTTCCGGAGGCTGAAATTGTCTTTCTTGATGAGATCTGGAAAGCGGGACCGGCCATTCTGAACACCCTGCTCACGGCGATAAACGAACGTCGGTTCCGCAACGGCGCCAGTGAAGAAAAAATCCCAATGCGCCTGCTGGTGGCCGCCTCAAACGAACTGCCTGAAGCCGACAGCAGCCTGGAAGCGCTGTATGACCGTATGCTGATCCGCCTGTGGCTGGACAAAGTACAGGATAAATCCAACTTCCGCTCCATGCTGGTCAGCCAGCAGGACGAGAGCGAAAATCCGGTACCCGCTTCGCTGCAGGTGACGGATGAGGAGTACCACCAGTGGCAGCAGGATATTGGCAAAATCAAATTGCCGGACGCGGTATTCGAGCTGATCTATCTGCTGCGTCAGCAGCTTGATCACCTTCCCTCGGCGCCCTATGTCTCCGATCGCCGCTGGAAAAAAGCGATCCGTCTGCTGCAGGCCAGCGCCCTGTTCAGCGGCCGCGATGCCGTGGCGCCCATCGATCTGATCCTGCTGAAAGACTGCCTCTGGCACGACGCGGAAGGCATGAACCTGATGCAGCAGCAGCTTGACGTTTTGATGACCGGACACGCCTGGGGACAGCAGGCGATGCTCAATCAGTTGGGGGCGATTGCCCAGCGGCGCATCCAGCTCCAGCAGCAGCAAAGTGATAAAACCGCGCTGAAAGTGAATCGCCTGGGGGGGATGTTCGCACGCAAACCGCACTATGAATTACCCACCGAACTCACCAGCCCGACGCTGACCCTGCTGCTCCAACAGCCGCTTAAGCTGCATGATATGCAGGTGGTGCATGTGACGATTGAGCGCGAGGCGCTGGCACAGTGGCTGGATAAGGGCGGAGAGATCCGTGGAAAGCTCAACGGCATCGGTTTCGCGCAGCCGCTGAATATGGAAGTGGACAGCAGCCAGCACCTGGTGATCCGTGACGTCAGCCTGCAGGGCTCGCGTCTCGCGCTGCCGGGAACCGCCTCTGACAGCGTCCCCGAGGAGATTAAGCAGCAGCTGGAAGCGCTGGATACGGAATGGCACCAGCAGCACACCCGCTTTAGCGAGCAGCAAAAGTGCCTCTTTATTCATAGCGACTGGTTAGGTCGCATCGAAGCCAGCCTGCAGGACGTCAGCGCGCAGATTAAACAGGCGCGTCAATGCTAACTCTGGATACGCTTAACGTCATGCTGGCCGTCAGCGAGGAAGGGTTGATCGAAGAAGTGGTCATAACCCTTCTGGCTTCGCCGCAGCTGGCAGCCTTCTTTGAAAAATTTCCGAAGCTCAAAAAGGCGATGACGGACGATCTTCCGCGCTGGCGGGAAAATTTGCGTCAGCGGTTCAGGGAGACCGAAGTTCCGCCTGAGCTAACGGAAGAGGTGGCCTGTTATCAGCAGTGCCAGCGGCTCTCCACATCGCAGTTTATCGTTCAGCTTCCGCAAACCCTGACGCTGCTCGACAAGGTCCACTCTCCGTTTGCCAGCCAGGCCCGGGCGCTGGTCACGGATAACGCCACGTTCACTCCCGCACTGCACACCCTCTTCTTACAGCGCTGGCGCCTCAGCCTGGTGGTGCAGGCTACGACGCTAAACCAGCAGCTGCTGGACGAAGAGCGCGAACAGCTGCTCAGTGAAGTTCAGGAGCGCATGACCTTAAGCGGCCAGCTTGAGCAGGTGCTGGTGGAGAATGAAAACGCCGCAGGGCGTCTCTGGGATATGAGCGCCGGTCAGCTCCGGCGCGGGGACTATCAGCTGATCGTCAAATACGGCGATTTTCTGGCGCAGCAGCCCGAGCTGATGAAGCTTGCAGAACAGCTGGGTCGCTCAAGGGAGGCAATGTCGGTCCCAAAGAAAGATGCCCCCATGGAGACCTTCCGCACCCTGGTGCGCGAACCGGCTACCGTGCCGGAGCAGGTCGACGGGCTCCAGCAGAGTGATGACATTTTACGCCTGCTGCCCACGGAACTGAGCACGCTCGGGATGACCGAGCTGGAGTATGAGTTTTACCGTCGGCTGGTGGAAAAACAGCTCCTCACCTACCGGCTGCACGGCGAAGCCTGGCGCGAGAAGGTAAGCCAGCGCCCTGTGGTTCATCAGGATTTTGATGAACAGCCGCGCGGGCCATTCATCGTTTGCGTGGATACGTCCGGATCGATGGGTGGGTTTAACGAGCAGTGTGCGAAGGCGTTCTGTCTGGCACTGATGCGCGTGGCGCTCGCCGATCGCCGTCGCTGCTTCATCATGCTGTTCTCCAGCGAAGTCGTGGGCTATGAGCTGACGAACCAGCAGGGGATCGAGCAGGCAATCCGCTTCCTGAGCCAGCGTTTTCGCGGTGGAACCGATCTGGCAAGCTGTTTTCGCAGCATTGTGGAGCGTATGCAGGGCGGCGACTGGTACGACGCTGACGCAGTGGTGATTTCCGATTTTATTGCCCAGCGGCTGCCGGATGATGTGGTCAATAAGGTGAAGGAATTACAGCGGGTGCATCAACACCGTTTTCATGCGGTGGCGATGTCCGCCCATGGAAAACCCGGCATCATGCGCATCTTCGATCATATCTGGCGCTTTGATACCGGGCTGCGTAGCCGCCTGCTCAGACGCTGGCAGCGTTAATTACAGAAGAGAACCGACGCTTTCACGTACCTGCTGCGGCCAGACACCACACTGAACCTGACCGATATGAGGTAATTGCAGCAGCAGCATGGTCAGACGGGACTGGCCAATACCGCCGCCAATCGTCTGCGGCATTTCTCCGCGCAGCAGCGCCTGGTGCCACTCGAGTTTGAGACGGTCTTCATCACCGGTGACCGCCAGCTGGCGCTTCAGCGCGTCAGCATCCACGCGGATCCCCATAGAAGAGAGCTCGAATGCGTCTTCCAGTATCGGGTTCCAGACAAGAATATCGCCGTTCAGCCCGGCAAATTCGCCCTCACCCGCAGTACTCCAGTCATCATAATCAGGCGCACGAACGTCGTGGCGTTTGCCATCAGACAATTTGCCGCCGATACCGATCAGGAACACAGCACCTAATTCTTTGGCGATCGCACGCTCGCGGCCTTTGGCATCCAGATCCGGGAAACGGGTCAGCAGTTCCTGGCTGTGGACAAAGTGGATCGTATCCGGCAGGAACGTTGCCAGACCAAACTCTTTGCTCACTGCCGCTTCGGTTGCTTTGATCCCGGCGTAGATCGCCTCAACGGTGGATTTCAGCGTACCGATATGACGTTCACCATCACCCATTACGCGCTCCCAGTCCCACTGGTCAACGTAAACAGAATGAATCGGTGAAAGGCGATCTTCATCAGGGCGAAGGGCTTTCATGTGCGTGTAGAGCCCTTCGCCCGCGCTGAAGTCGTGTTGTCCCAGGGTCTGACGCTTCCACTTCGCCAGTGAATGAACCACTTCGAACTGGGCGTCTGGCAGTGTTTTCACTTTCACCTGTACCGCTTTTTCGCATCCAGAGAGGTTATCCTGCGTCCCGTCACCCACGCGGCTGAGGATCGGTGCCTGGACTTCAATCAGCCCAAGCTTCTCTTCCAGCTGGCGGGAAAAATGGGATTTTACGAAACTGATCTGGCGTTGTTTTGCGATGTAAGCGGTTTTCATTATTTATACTCCTGCGTCCTGTTGATATTGATTAAGCAACAGAAACGGCGACTTATTCAATAACCCATCAGCAAAAAGCCACCTTCATTTTTGATTCGATAAAATATAGCGCTAGAATAAAGTGATTCATTAATCTTCATAAGAAAAAGCTATGGAAAATTATCAGATCGACAATCTCGACCGCGGCATTCTGGAGGCCTTAATGGCTAATGCCCGCACCGCCTATGCCGAACTGGCAAAACAGTTTGGCGTCAGCCCGGGAACCATTCACGTTCGCGTAGAAAAGATGAAGCAGGCAGGGATCATTACCGGTGCGCGCATTGACGTTAGCCCAAAGCAGCTGGGTTACGACGTCTGCTGCTTCATCGGCATCATTCTTAAAAGCGCCAAAGACTACCCTTCTGCCCTGGCGAAACTGAACGCGCTGGATGAAGTCACCGAGGCGTACTACACCACCGGGCACTACAGCATCTTTATTAAAGTTATGTGCCGATCCATCGACGCGCTCCAGCAGGTACTTATCAACAAGATCCAAACAATCGATGAAATTCAGTCCACCGAGACCCTGATCTCCTTGCAAAACCCGATCATGCGTACCATCCGCCCGTGATCGGGCAAATTCATTCCCACATTTTCCACAGGTAGATCCCAGCTCGTTCACAGCGTACAATGGCCGTCTCTTTATCTGGGCGAGCGATCAATGGCGGACATTACCCTTATCAGCGGCAGCACCCTTGGTGGTGCGGAATACGTAGCGGAACATCTGGCTGAAAAGCTGGAAGAGGCGGGCTTTTCCACGGAAACCCTGCACGGCCCGTTGCTTGAAGATCTCCCGACTGACGGGGTCTGGCTGCTGATCACCTCCACGCACGGCGCGGGGGATCTGCCGGATAATCTGCAACCTTTATATGACGAACTGCTGGAACAGCAGCCCGACCTGTCAAACATCCGTTTTGGCGCAGTGGGGATCGGCAGTCGTGAATATGACACCTTTTGCGGGGCAATAGAGAAAGTCGAAGCCGCTGTTACCTCCTGCGGAGCAAAACAGCTGGGTGAAACGCTCAAGATCAACATCCTCGATCATGACATTCCCGAGGATCCAGCCGAGATCTGGCTCGCGGAATGGAAAAATTTACTCAAAAACGATTAAAGATCGCGCGAACAGATGTGGATAACTCTGGTTAAAAGCTCGTATTAACCCGTAGTTATCCAAATAACAACCGTAGCGCCGTTTTTGGCCTGTGTATAAAGTCGCGATCTGATCCCAGCTTATACGGTCCAGGATCACTGATCATTCACAGCAAACGATCCTTTCTAACTGCATGATCTTCTTTATGAGATCGGACTTATCCACACAGGTTCGCGATCCTAATAAGAGATCACAATAGAACAGATCTCTAAATAAAAAGATCTTCTTTTTAATAGCCCAGGATCCCAATGCTTTCTCGAAAGACTAAAGTTGAGTAGAATCCACGGCCCGGGCTTCAATCCATTTTCATACCGCTTTACGCGAGGCAGACCACCATGTTTTATCAGGATCCTTTTGACGTCATCATCATTGGCGGGGGTCACGCAGGCACTGAGGCCGCAATGGCCGCAGCGCGAATGGGTCAGCAGACCCTGCTTTTGACACACAATATCGACACGCTGGGACAAATGTCCTGTAATCCGGCGATTGGCGGCATTGGGAAAGGACACCTGGTAAAAGAAGTGGATGCACTTGGCGGCCTGATGGCGAAAGCGATCGATCGGGCCGGCATCCAGTTTAGGATACTAAACGCGAGTAAAGGTCCCGCTGTGCGTGCGACCCGTGCTCAGGCAGACCGCGTACTTTACCGTCAGGCGGTGCGTACCGCCCTGGAGAATCAGCCGAACCTGATGATCTTCCAGCAGGCGGTTGAAGATCTAATCGTTGAGAACGATCGCGTCGTGGGTGCCGTGACCCAGATGGGCCTCAAATTCCGCGCCAAAGCCGTGGTGCTGACCGTGGGTACATTCCTTGACGGTAAAATTCATATCGGTCTGGATAACTACAGCGGCGGCCGTGCTGGCGATCCGCCGTCTATTCCATTGTCTCGCCGTCTGCGCGAACTGCCGCTGCGCGTTAGCCGCCTGAAAACCGGTACGCCGCCGCGTATTGATGCGCGCACCATTGATTTCAGCGTGCTGGCGCAACAGCACGGTGATAACCCAATGCCGGTCTTCTCGTTCATGGGCAATGCGGCACAGCATCCGCAGCAGGTGCCGTGCTATATCACGCATACCAACGAGAAAACCCACGACGTGATCCGCAATAACCTCGATCGCAGCCCCATGTACGCCGGCGTGATCGAAGGGATCGGTCCGCGCTACTGCCCGTCGATCGAGGACAAAGTGATGCGCTTCGCCGATCGCAACCAGCACCAGATCTTCCTGGAGCCGGAAGGGCTGACCTCGAACGAAATTTACCCGAACGGCATCTCCACCAGCCTGCCGTTTGACGTGCAGATGCAAATTGTTCGCTCAATGCAGGGCATGGAGAACGCAAAAATCGTTCGCCCTGGCTACGCTATTGAGTACGATTTCTTCGATCCGCGTGACCTGAAGCCAACCCTGGAGAGCAAATTCATCCACGGTCTGTTCTTTGCGGGTCAGATTAACGGCACCACCGGCTACGAAGAAGCTGCTGCACAGGGCCTGCTTGCCGGTCTGAACGCCGCGCGTTTCTCTGCTGAGAAAGAGGGCTGGGCACCCGGCCGTTCTCAGGCGTATCTGGGCGTGCTGGTTGACGATCTCTGCACGCTGGGTACCAAAGAACCGTACCGTATGTTTACCTCTCGCGCGGAATATCGCCTGATGCTGCGTGAAGATAACGCCGACCTGCGTTTGACCGAAATCGGCCGCGAGCTGGGTCTGGTCGATGACGAACGCTGGGCGCGCTTTAACGAGAAGCTGGAGCGCATTGAACAGGAACGTCAGCGCCTGAAAACCACCTGGGTGAATCCGCAGGCGGAAACCGCTGCCGAAGTAAACGCTTACTTAACCGCGCCGATGTCGCGCGAGGCCAGCGGTGAAGATTTGTTGCGCCGTCCTGAAGTCACCTACGAGAACCTGGTCAAACTGACCGCGTTCGCGCCGGGCCTGGAAGATGCTGAAGCGGCAGAGCAGGTTGAGATCCAGGTTAAGTACGAAGGTTACATCGCGCGTCAGCAGGATGAGATCGAAAAACAGCAGCGTAACGAAAACACGCTGCTGCCGGAAATGCTGGACTACCGCCAGGTGACTGGCCTTTCCAACGAAGTGATCGCCAAGCTGAACGATCACAAACCGGTCTCGATCGGCCAGGCCTCACGTATCTCCGGCGTCACGCCTGCAGCGATTTCCATTCTGCTGGTGTGGCTGAAAAAGCAGGGCATGCTGCGCCGTAGCGCGTAAGGCCCGGAATATTGCCCGGTGGAGCAGCGCTTACCGGGCCTACTGAACCCGTAGGGCGGGTAAGCCAAGCGCCACCCGCCACCTAAGTTTTCCAACAGGTATTCACCGTGCTCAACAAACTCTCTCGTCTGCTGGATCAGGCAGGTATTTCGCTCACCGATCACCAGAAAAATCAGCTGGTGGCCTATGTCGATATGCTGAACAAATGGAATAAAGCGTACAACCTGACGTCTGTTCGCGACCCCAACGAGATGCTCGTTCGCCACATTCTCGACAGCATCGTGGTTGCCCCTTATCTGAAAGGTGAGCGTTTTATCGACGTGGGGACGGGCCCTGGTCTGCCGGGCATTCCGCTGTCGATTGTTCGCCCTGAGAGCCATTTCACGCTTCTGGACAGTCTTGGCAAGCGTGTGCGCTTTTTACGTCAGGTACAGCATGAGCTGAAGCTTGAAAATATTACGCCCGTGCAGAGCAGGGTAGAGGCGTTCCCGGCAGAGCCGCCGTTTGACGGGGTTATCAGCCGCGCATTTGCGTCGCTCAATGATATGGTGAGCTGGTGCAAGCACTTACCTGCTGAGAATGGCCGCTTTTATGCGCTAAAAGGGCAGTTGCCAGGCGATGAGATTGAACAGCTTCCGGACGGTTTTGCTGTTGAATCCATCGAGAAATTGAACATTCCTCAGCTCGATGGCGAACGTCATCTGGTGATAATTAAGCCAAACAATTTTTAAAAAATTAATAAAAAATGTGGAATTTGTGCTGTTCTTCGCATGTTAAAAAACAGCACAACTACAGGGGATTTACTGGTGAGCTTTTAACCTCGTTTTCACTAAGGTTTTTCTTCTGGTTAACCTGGTGACTATTCTTCCCCTGGAAGATAGTCATCTGTGAAAATATAAGTCTGCTAAAAGTGGAAAGCAGTAACCAGAACGCAATGTTAATTATTTATTAAGAATGTCAATAAAACGTTTTTGTTGTGTACCGGGCTGTTTTGAAAATAGTTGCGACATTTTGCGTTTAATTTCATAAAGATAAATTTCTGCGATTTGCGCCTTTGATAAATACAACCTTATCGCAAATGTGTGTTTTGTGATCTCGTGCACGCTTTATCGACAACGTTTTCGCGCTGTTTGCAGTTTTGGTCGAAGGTTGGTGCTTTACTCGAAAGTTAAAAAATAGCGGTGGGGAAAAATATTTAAACATTTATTCACCTTTTCGCTACTTAATGTTTGAAATCACGGGTGCGCACCGTATAATTTGACCGCTTTTTGATGCTTGACTCTGAGCCTTAAAGGACGTTTTATACGACACGCGGCATACCTCGAAGGGAGCAGGAGTAAAAACGTGATGTCTGTGTCGCTCTTGAGTAGAAACGTTGCTCGTAAGCTTCTGTTCATTCAGTTTCTGGCTGTGATAGCAAGTGGACTGCTGTTTAGCCTCAAAGACCCCTTCTGGGGCATCTCCGCCGTGTGCGGGGGTTTGGCAGTTGTGCTGCCAAACGTGTTGTTTATGATTTTTGCCTGGCGTCATCAGGCGCATACACCCGCCAAAGGCCGCGTGGCCTGGTCCTTCGCTCTCGGCGAAGTGTGTAAGGTGTTGCTGACCTTTGCTCTACTGGTGATGGCGCTGGCGGTTTTGAAAGTGGTCTTCATGCCGCTGATAGCAACGTGGGTTTTGGTGCTGGTGGTACAAGTTCTGGCTCCAGCTGTAATCAATAACAAAGGGTAAAAGGCATCATGGCTTCAGAAAATATGACGCCGCAGGATTACATAGGTCACCATCTGAATAACCTTCAGTTGGACCTGCGTACATTCTCGCTGGTGGATCCACATAACCCCCCGGCCACCTTCTGGACGATCAACATCGACTCCATGTTCTTCTCGGTGGTTTTGGGTCTTCTGTTCCTGGCCATGTTCCGCGGTGTTGCTAAACGAGCGACCAGCGGTGTACCAGGGAAATTCCAGACCTTCATCGAAATGATCATCGGCTTCGTCCATGGCAGCGTCAAAGACATGTACCATGGCAAGAGCAAGCTGATTGCTCCGCTGGCCCTGACCGTGTTCGTGTGGGTCTTCCTGATGAACCTGATGGACCTGCTGCCAATCGATCTGCTGCCGTTTATCGGTGAGCACATCTTCGGCCTGCCAGCGCTGCGTGTTGTACCGTCTGCGGACGTGAACATCACCCTGTCGATGGCGCTGGGCGTATTTATCCTGATTCTTTTCTACAGCATCAAAATGAAAGGCGTAAGCGGCTTTGTGAAAGAGCTTACCTTGCAGCCGTTCAACCACTGGGCGTTTATTCCGGTCAACCTGATCCTGGAAGGCGTTAGCCTGCTGTCCAAACCTGTTTCACTGGGTCTGCGACTGTTCGGCAACATGTATGCGGGTGAGCTGATTTTCATTCTGATCGCGGGTCTTCTGCCGTGGTGGTCACAGTGGGTTCTGAATGTGCCGTGGGCCATTTTCCACATCCTGATCATTACGCTGCAAGCCTTTATCTTCATGGTTCTGACGATCGTCTATCTGTCGATGGCGTCTGAAGAGCACTGATTTTTTACCAACACTACTACGTTTTAATTGAAACAAACTGGAGACTGTCATGGAAAACCTGAATATGGATCTGCTGTACATGGCTGCCGCTGTGATGATGGGTCTGGCGGCTATCGGTGCTGCGATCGGTATCGGCATCCTCGGGGGCAAATTCCTGGAAGGCGCAGCGCGTCAACCTGATCTGATTCCTCTGCTGCGTACTCAGTTCTTTATCGTTATGGGTCTGGTGGATGCTATCCCAATGATCGCTGTAGGTCTGGGTCTGTACGTGATGTTTGCTGTCGCGTAGTAGTAGTTTTAAAACCCTAAGCCACAGATATTAAAGAGGTATTGTGCTGTGAACATGAACGCAACAATCCTCGGCCAGGCCATCGCGTTTATTCTCTTTGTCTGGTTCTGCATGAAGTATGTATGGCCGCCTTTAATGGCTGCCATCGAAAAACGTCAGAAAGAAATTGCTGACGGTCTGGCTTCTGCAGAACGCGCTAAGAAAGATTTGGACCTTGCACAGGCCAACGCGACAGACCAGCTGAAAAAAGCGAAAGCGGAAGCTCAGGTTATCATCGAACAGGCTAACAAACGCCGTTCGCAGATCCTGGACGAAGCCAAAGCTGAAGCAGAACAGGAACGTACTAAGATCGTGACACAGGCTCAGGCAGAAATTGATGCTGAGCGTAAACGTGCTCGTGAAGAACTGCGTAAGCAGGTTGCGATTCTGGCTGTTGCTGGCGCCGAGAAGATCATCGAACGTTCCGTGGATGAAGCTGCTAACAGCGACATCGTGGACAAACTTGTCGCTGAACTGTAAGGAGGGAGGGGCTGATGTCTGAATTTGTTACGGTAGCTCGCCCCTACGCCAAAGCAGCTTTTGACTTTGCTGTCGAACACCAAAATGTCGATCGCTGGCAGGATATGCTGGCGTTTGCCGCTGAGGTGACGAAAAACGAACAAATGGCTGAGTTGCTTTCCGGTGCGTTAGCACCTGAAACTCTCGCCGCGTCGTTTATCGCCGTGTGCGGAGAGCAACTGGATGCCAACGGCCAGAACCTGATTAAGGTGATGGCAGAAAATGGTCGTCTCCGTGTGCTCCCGGATGTTCTCGAGCAGTTTGAGCACTTACGTGCCCTTAGTGAAGCAACCGCTGAAGTCGAAGTGACTTCTGCGACTGAACTGAGTAATGAACAGCTTGCGAAAATCACCGCCGCGATGGAAAAACGTCTGTCACGCAAAGTTAAGCTGAATTGCAAAATCGATAAGTCTGTAATGGCAGGCGTAATCATCCGTTCGGGTGATATGGTCATTGATGGCAGCGTACGCGGCCGTCTTGAACGCCTTGCAGACGTCTTGCAGTCTTAAGGGGACTGGAGCATGCAACTGAATTCCACCGAAATCAGCGAACTGATCAAGCAGCGCATTGCTCAGTTCAGTGTTGTGAGTGAAGCTCACAACGAAGGTACTATTGTTTCTGTAAGTGACGGTGTTATCCGCATCCACGGCCTGGCCGATTGTATGCAGGGTGAGATGATTTCCCTGCCGGGTAACCGTTACGCTATCGCACTGAACCTGGAGCGCGACTCCGTAGGTGCAGTTGTGATGGGTCCATACGCTGACCTCGCCGAAGGCATGAAGGTTAAGTGTACTGGCCGTATTCTGGAAGTACCGGTTGGCCGTGGCCTGCTGGGTCGCGTTGTTAACACCCTGGGTGCGCCAATCGACGGTAAAGGTCCGGTTGAGCACGATGGCTTCTCTCCAATCGAAGTTATCGCACCAGGCGTTATCGACCGTCAGTCCGTAGATCAGCCTGTTCAGACAGGTTATAAGTCCGTTGATGCCATGATCCCAATCGGTCGTGGTCAGCGTGAACTGATCATCGGTGACCGTCAGACCGGTAAAACCGCGATGGCTATCGACGCCATCATCAACCAGCGTGACTCCGGCATCAAATGCGTGTACGTGGCCATCGGCCAGAAAGCGTCCACCATTTCTAACGTGGTTCGTAAACTGGAAGAGCATGGCGCACTGTCTAACACCATCGTTGTGGTAGCGACCGCGTCTGAATCTGCTGCACTGCAATACCTGGCGCCATACGCCGGTTGCGCAATGGGCGAATACTTCCGTGACCGCGGTGAAGATGCGCTGATCGTATACGATGACCTGTCTAAACAGGCTGTTGCTTATCGTCAGGTTTCCCTGCTGCTCCGTCGTCCACCTGGACGTGAAGCGTTCCCTGGCGACGTATTCTACCTCCACTCTCGTCTGCTGGAGCGTGCTTCCCGCGTTAACGCGGAATACGTCGAGAACTTCACCAAAGGTGAAGTGAAGGGTAAAACGGGCTCTCTGACCGCTCTGCCGATCATTGAAACCCAGGCGGGTGACGTTTCTGCGTTCGTTCCGACCAACGTAATCTCTATTACCGATGGTCAGATCTTCCTGGAAACTAACCTGTTTAACTCCGGTATTCGTCCGGCAGTTAACCCGGGTATCTCCGTATCCCGTGTTGGTGGTGCTGCTCAGACCAAGATCATCAAGAAACTGTCCGGTGGTATCCGTACCGCGCTGGCACAGTATCGTGAACTGGCTGCGTTCTCTCAGTTCGCATCCGATCTGGACGAAGCAACCCGTAAACAGCTGAGCCACGGTCAGAAAGTGACCGAGCTGCTGAAGCAAAAACAGTACGCACCAATGTCTGTTGCTCAGCAGGGCCTGGTACTGTTCGCGGCTGAACGCGGTTACCTCGAAGATGTGGAACTGGCGAAAATCGGTAGCTTCGAAGCCGCTCTACTGGCTTACGTCGACCGTGATCACGCTCCGCTGATGCAAGAGATCAACCAGACCGGTGGCTATAACGACGAAATCGAAGGCAAGCTGAAAGCTATCCTCGATTCCTTCAAAGCAACCCAATCCTGGTAATCGTCCGGCGGCTTGTCTCAGGACAAGCCGCCTGGCATTGAGGAGAAGCTCATGGCCGGCGCAAAAGAGATACGTAGTAAGATCGCAAGCGTCCAGAACACGCAAAAGATCACTAAAGCGATGGAGATGGTCGCCGCTTCCAAAATGCGTAAATCGCAGGATCGCATGGCGGCCAGCCGTCCTTATGCAGAAACCATGCGCAAAGTGATTGGTCACCTTGCAAACGGTAATCTGGAATATAAGCACCCTTACCTGGAAGAACGCGACGTTAAGCGCGTGGGCTACCTGGTGGTGTCGACCGACCGTGGTCTGTGTGGCGGCTTGAACATTAACCTGTTCAAAAAACTGCTGGCGGATATGAAAGCATGGTCTGAAAAAGGCGTTCAGTGCGATATCGCAATGATCGGCTCTAAAGGCGTCTCTTTCTTTAACTCCGTTGGTGGCAACATTGTCGCTCAGGTGACCGGTATGGGTGATAACCCGTCCCTGTCCGAACTGATCGGCCCGGTTAAAGTGATGTTGCAGGCTTATGATGAAGGCCGTCTGGACAGACTGTACGTTGTCAGCAACAAATTCATTAACACCATGTCTCAGGTTCCAACGCTCACTCAGATGCTGCCGTTACCGGCATCAGAAGATGGCGAGCTGAAGCAAAAAACCTGGGATTACCTGTATGAACCCGATCCGAAACCGCTGCTGGATACCCTGCTGCGTCGTTACGTTGAATCTCAGGTTTATCAGGGCGTTGTAGAAAACCTGGCCAGCGAGCAGGCCGCACGAATGGTGGCGATGAAAGCCGCGACCGATAATGGCGGCAGCCTGATTAAAGAGCTGCAGTTGGTTTACAACAAAGCTCGTCAGGCCAGCATTACTCAGGAACTCACCGAGATCGTCTCGGGGGCCGCCGCGGTTTAACCAGGTTTACGAATTACGTAGAGGATTCAAGATGGCTACTGGAAAGATTGTCCAGGTAATCGGCGCCGTGGTGGACGTCGAGTTCCCTCAGGACGCCGTACCACGCGTGTACGACGCGCTTGAGGTACAGAATGGTAACGAGAGCCTGGTGCTGGAAGTTCAGCAGCAGCTCGGCGGCGGTATCGTGCGTACCATCGCGATGGGTTCTTCCGACGGTCTGCGTCGTGGTCTGGAAGTAAAAGACCTTGAGCACCCGATCGAAGTCCCGGTAGGTAAAGCAACACTGGGTCGTATCATGAACGTATTGGGTCAGCCAATCGACATGAAAGGCGACATCGGTGAAGAAGAGCGTTGGGCTATCCACCGCGCGGCACCTTCCTACGAAGAGCTGTCCAGCTCTCAGGAACTGCTGGAAACCGGTATCAAAGTTATCGACCTGATGTGTCCATTTGCGAAGGGCGGTAAAGTTGGTCTGTTCGGTGGTGCGGGTGTAGGTAAAACCGTAAACATGATGGAGCTGATCCGTAACATCGCGATCGAGCACTCCGGTTACTCTGTGTTTGCGGGTGTAGGTGAACGTACTCGTGAGGGTAACGACTTCTACCACGAAATGACCGACTCCAACGTTCTGGACAAAGTATCCCTGGTTTACGGCCAGATGAACGAGCCACCTGGAAACCGTCTGCGCGTTGCGCTGACCGGCCTGACGATGGCTGAGAAGTTCCGTGACGAAGGCCGTGACGTTCTGCTGTTCGTTGATAACATCTATCGTTACACCCTGGCCGGTACGGAAGTATCTGCACTGCTGGGTCGTATGCCTTCAGCGGTAGGTTACCAGCCTACGCTGGCGGAAGAGATGGGTGTTCTTCAGGAACGTATCACCTCTACCAAAACCGGTTCTATCACTTCCGTTCAGGCGGTATACGTACCTGCGGATGACTTGACTGACCCATCTCCAGCAACCACCTTTGCGCACTTAGATGCAACCGTGGTACTGAGCCGTCAGATCGCGTCTCTGGGTATCTACCCGGCCGTTGACCCGCTGGACTCCACCAGCCGTCAGCTGGATCCACTGGTTGTTGGTCAGGAGCACTACGACACCGCGCGTGGCGTACAGTCTCTGCTGCAGCGTTACCAGGAACTGAAAGACATCATCGCCATCCTGGGTATGGATGAACTGTCTGAAGAAGACAAACTGGTGGTAGCACGTGCGCGTAAGATCCAGCGCTTCCTGTCCCAGCCGTTCTTCGTTGCGGAAGTATTTACCGGTTCTCCAGGTAAATACGTTTCCCTGAAAGACACCATCCGTGGCTTTAAAGGCATCATGGAAGGCGAATACGATCACCTGCCAGAGCAGGCGTTCTACATGGTTGGTTCCATCGAAGAAGCTGTGGAAAAAGCCAAAAAACTTTAACGCCTTAATCGGAGGGTGATATGGCAATGACTTACCACCTGGACGTCGTCAGCGCAGAGCAACAAATGTTCTCTGGTCTGGTCGAGAAAATCCAGGTAACGGGTAGTGAAGGTGAACTGGGTATTTTCCCGGGTCACGCACCGCTGCTCACCGCCATTAAGCCTGGTATGATCCGCATCGTTAAACAGTTCGGTCACGAAGAGTTTATCTATCTGTCCGGCGGCATTCTTGAAGTGCAGCCTGGCAGTGTGACCGTTCTGGCCGATACCGCTATTCGTGGCCAGGATCTCGACGAAGCGCGAGCCCTGGAGTCGAAGCGTAAGGCTGAAGAGCACATTAACAGCTCTCATGGTGACGTGGATTACGCTCAGGCGTCTGCGGAGCTGGCCAAAGCGATCGCGAAACTGCGCGTTATCGAGTTGACCAAAAAAGCGATGTAACACCGGCTTGAAAAGCACAAAAGCCAGTCTGGATACCAGGCTGGCTTTTTTTTTCGGCCTTAATTCATGATGAAAAAGATGTAGAATTTTAAGCATCAAACGTTTTTACTTCACACTCAAACTACCGTCAGGATGCATATGTCAAACAGTGCGATGAGCGTGGTGATCCTTGCCGCAGGCAAAGGGACCCGCATGTATTCCGATCTGCCTAAAGTGCTTCACACGCTTGCTGGAAAGCCAATGGTGCAGCATGTCATTGATGCAGCGAATGAACTGGGTGCCAATCAGGTCCACCTGGTCTACGGCCACGGCGGCGATCTTCTTAAAAAGACGCTGAGCGACGACAAGCTCAACTGGGTGCTTCAGGCTGAACAGCTGGGCACAGGTCATGCGATGCAGCAGGCAGCACCGTTCTTTGCGGATGACGAAGACATTTTGATGCTCTACGGCGATGTCCCGCTGATCTCCGTTGAAACCCTGACTCGCCTGCGTGAAGCCAAACCGCAGGGCGGCATCGGTTTATTAACCGTCGTGCTGGACGATCCAACCGGTTATGGCCGTATCACCCGTGAAAACGGTAACGTCACGGGTATTGTTGAGCACAAAGATGCCAGCGACGAACAGCGCCAGATTCAGGAGATCAACACCGGTATCCTGATTGCCAATGGCGCGGATATGAAGCGCTGGCTGTCCAGACTCGACAACAACAACGCGCAGGGTGAATTCTACATCACCGACATCATTGCGATGGCGTATCAGGAAGGACGTGAGATTGCGGCGGTTCATCCGGCGCGTATTAGCGAAACCGAAGGGGTGAATAACCGCCTTCAGCTTTCCCGTCTGGAGCGTGTTTATCAGTCCGAGCAGGCTGAAAAACTGCTTCTGGCAGGTGTGATGCTGCGCGATCCGGCGCGTTTCGATCTGCGTGGTTCGTTATCTCACGGTCGTGACGTTGAAATTGATACTAACGTTATCCTCGAGGGTAACGTGACGCTGGGCAACCGCGTCAAAATCGGTGCCGGCTGCGTGATTAAAAACAGCATTATTGGTGACGACTGCGAAATCAGCCCGTACAGCGTGGTGGAAGATGCCCGTCTGGACGTGGCCTGTACCATCGGCCCGTTTGCGCGTCTGCGCCCGGGCGCAGAGCTGCTGGAAGGCGCTCACGTGGGTAACTTCGTGGAAATGAAAAAAGCGCGTCTGGGTAAAGGCTCGAAAGCCGGTCATCTGACCTATCTGGGCGACGCGGAAATTGGCAATAACGTGAATATTGGTGCAGGGACCATAACCTGTAACTATGACGGCGCGAATAAGTTTAAAACCATCATTGGTGATGATGTGTTCGTGGGCTCCGATACGCAGCTGGTGGCGCCTGTTACCGTGGGTAACGGGGTGACCATTGCAGCCGGAACAACCGTAACGCGCGATGTGGCCGAGAACGAGCTGGTGTTAAGCCGCGTTCCGCAGGTCAGCAAACAGGGCTGGAAACGTCCGGTGAAGAAAAAGTAACGGATTTACCCCTCTCCCCAAAGGAGAGAGGGGATCGTTCGGTGCGGTGTTTTTCTCCCTCGCCCCTTTGGGAAGAGGGCCGGGGTGAGGGGATAATATAATCCTCCCCCCACAAGCAGTACCCATAAAAATAACCCCACTCTCTACAAGGCTCGGGGCGCCCGGAAAGGGCAAATACAGGTCAGCGACAACGCAGGCATAATGCCTAAATTCGGAATCTAAAATTATGTGTGGAATTGTTGGCGCAGTTGCGCAGCGTGATATTGCTGAAATCCTTCTCGAAGGTTTACGTCGTCTGGAATACCGTGGTTACGACTCTGCCGGTCTGGCTGTCGTCGATGCAGAAGGTCATATGACCCGTCTGCGTCGTCTCGGTAAAGTGCAGATGCTGGCCCAGGCCGCGGAAGAACATCCGCTGCACGGGGGAACCGGTATTGCGCACACCCGCTGGGCGACGCACGGCGAACCGTCTGAAGGTAACGCGCACCCGCATGTGTCTGAACACATCGTGGTGGTGCACAACGGCATTATCGAAAACCACGAACCGCTGCGCGAAGAACTGAAAGCGCGCGGCTACACTTTCGTCTCAGAAACTGACACCGAAGTGATTGCTCACCTGGTGCACTGGGAGCTGGAGCAGGGCGGTACACTGCGTGATGCGGTGCTCCGTGCTATCCCTCAGCTGCGCGGTGCGTACGGTACGGTGATCATGGATTCCCGCGATCCGTCAACGCTTCTGGCCGCGCGTTCCGGTAGCCCGATGGTTATCGGTCTGGGCATGGGTGAAAACTTTATCGCCTCTGACCAGCTGGCGCTCCTGCCGGTTACCCGTCGCTTTATCTTCCTCGAAGAGGGTGATATCGCGGAAGTGACCCGTCGCAGCGTGACCGTCTTCGATACTAAAGGCGAGCAGGTGAAGCGTCAGGAGATCGAATCGAATCTGCAGTACGACGCGGGCGACAAAGGCGCTTACCGTCACTATATGCAGAAAGAGATTTACGAGCAGCCAAACGCCATCAAAAACACCCTGACCGGGCGCATTAGCCACGGTGAAGTGGATCTGAGCGAGCTGGGCGCAAACGCGAACGAACTGCTCAGCAAGGTCGAGCATATTCAGATCGTGGCCTGCGGCACCTCCTACAACTCCGGTATGGTTTCTCGCTACTGGTTTGAATCCCTGGCGGGCGTGCCGTGCGATGTGGAAATCGCGTCTGAATTCCGCTATCGCAAATCTGCGGTGCGTCGTAACAGCCTGATGATAACCCTTTCCCAGTCCGGCGAAACGGCGGATACGCTCGCAGCGCTGCGTCTGTCTAAAGAGCTGGGCTACCTGGGCTCTCTGGCCATCTGTAACGTCCCGGGCTCCTCGCTGGTGCGTGAATCCGATCTGGCGCTGATGACTAAAGCGGGCACCGAAATCGGCGTGGCTTCAACCAAAGCGTTTACCACGCAGCTGACCGTTCTGCTGATGCTGGTGGCGAAGCTTGCGCGTCTGAAAGGTGAAGATGCGTCCGTTGAGCATGACATCGTTCATGGTCTGCAGGCGCTGCCAAGCCGTATTGAGCAGATGCTGTCTCAGGACAAACGCATCGAAGCGCTGGCGGAAGATTTCTCTGACAAACATCACGCCCTGTTCCTGGGTCGTGGCGATCAGTATCCGATTGCGCTGGAAGGCGCGCTGAAGCTGAAAGAGATCTCCTACATCCACGCGGAAGCCTATGCGGCAGGCGAGTTGAAACACGGCCCTCTGGCTCTGATTGACGCGGATATGCCGGTCATCGTTGTGGCACCTAACAACGAACTGCTGGAAAAACTGAAATCTAACATCGAAGAAGTGCGTGCCCGTGGCGGTGTTCTGTACGTCTTCGCCGACAAAGATGCCGGTTTTGTCAGCAACGACAACATGCACATCATCGAGATGCCGCATGTGGAAGAGGTGATTGCACCGATCTTCTATACCGTTCCGCTGCAGCTGCTGGCTTACCATGTGGCGCTGATCAAAGGCACCGACGTTGACCAGCCGCGTAACCTGGCGAAATCAGTTACCGTAGAATAATCCCTTCAGGCTCCACCCTCGGGTGGAGCTTTTTTATCCCGCCCGGTTTGTTTTTAATCAATCCTGTCTCGTTTTTAATAATGACAATTTGTCATCTTCAGCTACTTTTTTCAGTGTCACATAAAGAAAATATTTCTGAAAACGTATTGTCATAAAAGTGGCTAACACGATGAAAATTAAGCTTTATTGAGCGATATTTTAAGTTAAATTTTCATTGTCATAAAACTGTCATAATTCGTACATTTATCTGTCACCTGTTTGTCCTATTTTGCTCATCGTAGCCACTAAACAACGATTTATGAAAATCTTGCAGGAGACATTATGAAAGTTATGCGTACCACTGTCGCAACTGTTGTCGCCGCGACCTTATCTCTGAGCGCGTTCTCTGTATTTGCAGAAGCAAGCCTGACTGGCGCTGGTGCAACCTTCCCTGCGCCGGTGTATGCCAAATGGGCGGATACCTACCAGAAAGAAACCGGTAACAAGGTTAACTATCAGGGTATCGGCTCCTCCGGTGGCGTGAAACAAATTACCGCGAACACGGTTGATTTCGGCGCATCTGACGCTCCGCTGTCTGATGATAAGCTGGCTCAGGAAGGCCTGTTCCAGTTCCCTACCGTGATCGGTGGCGTGGTCCTGGCGATCAACCTGCCGGGCGTGAAGTCGGGCGAGCTGGTGCTGGACGGCAAAACGCTGGGTGACATCTACCTGGGCAAAATCAAAAAATGGGATGACGAAGCGATCGCTAAGCTCAACCCAGGCCTGAAGCTGCCTTCTCAGAACATCGCCGTGGTTCGCCGCGCGGATGGTTCCGGTACGTCTTTCGTGTTCACCAGCTACCTGGCGAAAGTGAACGAAGAGTGGAAATCTAAAGTCGGCTCCGGCTCAACCGTTAACTGGCCTACCGGTCTGGGCGGTAAAGGTAACGACGGTATCGCCGCGTTCGTACAACGTCTGCCTGGCTCCATCGGCTACGTAGAGTATGCGTACGCGAAGCAGAATAACCTGTCCTACACCAAACTGGTGTCTGCAGACGGCAAACCGGTTAGCCCGACCGAAGAGAACTTTGCTAACGCTGCCAAAGGCGCTGACTGGAGCAAATCCTTCGCTCAGGATCTGACTAACCAGAAGGGCGAAGGTGCATGGCCAATCACCTCTACCACCTTCATCCTGGTGCACAAAGAGCAGAAGAAACCTGAACAGGGCGCTGAAGTGCTGAAGTTCTTCGACTGGGCATACAAAAACGGCGGCAAACAGGCTAACGCTCTGGATTACGCCACCCTGCCGGACAACGTGGTTGAGCAGATTCGTGCTGCATGGAAAACCAACGTGAAAGACAGCAGCGGTAAAGCGCTGTACTAACAGGATATATTTAACGAAGATGGCGGGTGGCGCTGAGCTTGCCCGCCCTACGGTTTAAGCTGTAGGCCCGATAAGCGTCAGCGCCACCGGGCATATTCGTAAAAACGTCTCAAACAGAAGAGTAATTTATGGCTGCAACCAAGCCTGCATTTAACCCTCCGGGTAAAAAAGGTGACATGATTTTCAGCGCGCTGGTCAAACTGGCTGCGCTGATTGTGCTATTGCTGCTGGGCGGCATTATCGTGTCTCTGATTTTCTCCTCATGGCCGAGCATCCAGAAATTCGGTTTATCCTTCCTGTGGACCAAAGAGTGGGACGCGCCGAACGACATCTACGGTGCCCTGGTGCCGATTTACGGCACGCTGGTAACCTCGTTCATCGCCCTGCTGATTGCGGTTCCGGTAAGCTTTGGTATTGCCCTGTTCCTGACGGAGCTGGCGCCAGGCTGGCTGCGTCGTCCGCTGGGTATTGCCATCGAACTGCTGGCAGCTATTCCGAGTATCGTCTACGGCATGTGGGGCCTGTTCATCTTTGCCCCGCTGTTCGCTACATATTTCCAGGAACCGGTGGGTAATGTCCTTTCTGCCATTCCGTTTGTGGGGGCCCTGTTCTCTGGCCCGGCTTTCGGTATCGGCATTCTGGCGGCAGGTGTGATCCTCGCCATCATGATAATTCCGTACATTGCGGCGGTCATGCGTGATGTGTTCGAACAAACGCCGGTGATGATGAAAGAGTCGGCCTACGGCATCGGCTGCACCACCTGGGAAGTAATCTGGCGCATTGTCCTTCCGTTCACCAAAAATGGGGTGATCGGGGGCGTGATGCTGGGCTTAGGTCGCGCGCTGGGTGAAACCATGGCGGTCACCTTTATCATCGGTAACACCTACCAGCTCGACAGCGCGTCGCTCTATATGCCGGGTAACAGTATTACCTCGGCGCTGGCGAATGAATTTGCGGAAGCGGAATCCGGGCTGCACGTGGCGGCGCTGATGGAGCTGGGTCTGATTCTGTTCGTTATTACCTTCATTGTTCTGGCGATTTCAAAGCTGATGATTATGCGCCTCGCTAAAAATGAGGGAGCACGCTAATGGCTACTCTCGAAATGCAAGCTACCGCTGAACTGGCGGAATCCCGCCGCAAGATGCAGGCCAGACGCCGCATGAAAAACCGCATTGCCCTGACGCTCTCAATGGCGACGATGGCATTCGGCCTGTTCTGGCTGGTCTGGATCCTCTTCTCGACAATCGTTCGTGGGATTGACGGAATGTCACTCTCGCTGTTCACCGAAATGACGCCGCCGCCGAACACGGCGGGCGGTGGCCTGGCGAATGCGCTGGCCGGCAGCGGGTTGCTGATCCTCTGGGCGACGGTCTTCGGCACGCCGCTGGGCATCATGGCGGGCATTTACCTGGCAGAATACGGTCGTAAATCCTGGCTGGCGGAAGTGATTCGCTTCATTAACGATATTTTGCTGTCAGCCCCGTCTATCGTGGTGGGTCTGTTCGTTTACACCGTTGTTGTAGCGCAGATGGAACACTTCTCCGGCTGGGCGGGTGTGATTGCCCTGGCGCTGCTGCAGGTGCCGATTGTGATTCGAACCACCGAGAACATGCTGAAACTGGTGCCGGACAGCCTGCGTGAAGCGGCTTATGCACTGGGTACGCCGAAATGGAAGATGATCTCTGCGATTACGCTGAAGGCGTCCGTATCCGGGATCATGACCGGTATCCTGCTGGCGGTTGCGCGTATCGCGGGTGAAACTGCGCCGCTGCTGTTTACGTCCCTCTCCAACCAGTTCTGGAGCACGGACATGATGCAGCCGATCGCCAACCTGCCGGTGACGATCTTTAAATTTGCGATGAGCCCATTCGCGGAATGGCAGCAGCTGGCGTGGGCCGGGGTGCTGATCATTACCCTTTGCGTACTGTTGCTGAACATTCTGGCGCGCGTCATTTTCGCGAAGAAGAAACACGGTTAATTTTTTACGGCGCGGCAGCTCGCGGCGCCGAATGAGGAAATGAGTCAATGAGTATGGTTGATACTGCCCCGGGTAAGATTCAGGTTCGTGATTTGAACTTCTACTACGGCAAATTCCATGCCCTGAAGAACATCAACCTGGATATCGCGAAGAACCAGGTCACGGCATTTATCGGTCCGTCCGGCTGTGGGAAATCCACGCTGCTGCGTACCTTTAACAAAATGTATTCGCTCTATCCGGAGCAGCGCGCTGAAGGGGAAATCATCCTCGATGGCGAAAATATTCTGACCCAGGCTCAGGATATCGCCCTGCTGCGCGCCAAAGTGGGAATGGTGTTCCAGAAACCCACGCCGTTCCCGATGTCCATTTATGACAACATCGCCTTTGGCGTTCGCCTGTTTGAAAAGCTCTCCCGCGCCGATATGGACGAGCGCGTGCAGTGGGCTTTGACCAAGGCCGCATTATGGAACGAAACCAAAGATAAGTTGCACCAGAGCGGTTACTCTCTCTCCGGTGGTCAGCAGCAGCGTCTGTGCATTGCGCGCGGTATTGCGATTCGCCCGGAAGTGTTGCTGCTGGATGAGCCGTGTTCAGCGCTGGACCCGATCTCAACCGGTCGTATTGAAGAACTGATCACCGAGCTGAAGCAGGATTACACCGTGGTTATCGTGACCCATAACATGCAGCAGGCTGCACGTTGCTCCGATCACACGGCGTTTATGTACCTGGGTGAATTGATTGAGTTCAGCAACACGGACGATCTCTTCACTAAGCCCGCGAAGAAACAAACCGAAGATTATATTACTGGCCGCTACGGTTGATTTGCCTTAGTGCATGTGGAGAAACCATGGACAACCTCAATCTTAATAAACACATTTCCGGCCAGTTCAACGCAGAGCTGGAAAGCATTCGCACCCAGGTGATGACCATGGGCGGTATGGTCGAGCAGCAGCTTTCTGATGCGATTACGGCGATGCACAACCAGGACAGCGAGCTGGCGAAACGCGTCATTGAAGGCGACAAAAACGTCAACATGATGGAAGTCGCTATCGACGAGGCCTGCGTGCGCATTATCGCGAAACGTCAGCCGACGGCGAGCGACCTGCGTCTGGTGATGGCCATTATCAAAACCATCGCCGAGCTGGAACGTATTGGTGACGTTGCGGATAAAATCTGCCGCACCGCGCTGGAGAAGTTCTCTCAGCAGCACCAGCCGCTGCTGGTCAGCCTGGAGTCGCTGGGCCGCCACACCGTGCAGATGCTTCATGACGTGCTGGATGCCTTTGCGCGAATGGATCTTGACGAAGCGGTGCGTATCTACCGTGAAGATAAAAAGGTCGATCAGGAGTATGAAGGCATCGTGCGTCAGCTGATGACCTACATGATGGAAGATTCCCGTACGATCCCAAGCGTACTGACCGCCCTGTTCTGTGCGCGCTCCATCGAGCGTATCGGCGACCGCTGCCAGAACATTTGCGAATACATTTTCTACTTCGTGAAAGGTCAGGACTTCCGTCACGTGGGCGGCGACGAGCTGGACAAGCTGCTGGCGGGTAAAGATCCGAAAGAGTAATCCTGTCATCTGATAACAACGCCGGTACTCACCGGCGTTGTTATTTCTAGTGTAATCACAATTTTCCCCTTCATCCGTTGCCTGACGTTCGAAACGCGCTAACGTGAGACGAAAAAAACAGCAAAGGATGGGATATGAAAAATTCATTAGCGTGCCTGGCGATGGCCATCATCATCGGGATCGGTACTGGAACAGACGTTATTGCCGCACCGTTGCCGGTCACACCTGACCAGACTACCCCGGTCAGCCACTATGTGACCCAGGTTAATGCGGATAAAAGCATTACGTTTCGCCTGTTTGCACCCGGCGCAACGCGAGTCTCCGTGGTGACGGGGTCAATGCCTGAAAGCCAGGTTTCCCATGATATGACGAAAGAGAAAAATGGCGTCTGGTCATGGAAAAGCGAGCCGATGGCCCCGAATCTCTACGAATATTATTTCGACGTCGATGGTTTCCGTTCAGTCGACACGGGAAGCCGCTATCAAAAACCTCAGCGGCAGGTGAATACCAGCCTGATTCTGGTTCCGGGCAGTATTCTCGACGATCGTCCTGTACCGCATGGCGATCTGACGACCCTGACCTGGCACTCGCCGTCGCTCAGGTCAGAGCGCCGCGTCTATGTATGGACTCCCCCTGGCTACAACGGCACAGGGGAACCCTTACCGGTTCTCTACTTCTACCATGGTTTTGGCGATACCGGGCTCTCGGCCATCGACCAGGTCCGTCTGCCGCAAATCATGGATAACCTGATGGCCGAGGGGAAAATCAAACCGATGCTGGTGGTGGTACCCGACACCGAGACGGAGAGCGCTGAGGCCATCCCCGAGAACTTCCCACCGGCAGAACGACGGAAGTCTTTCTATCCGCTTAATGCGAAAGCCGCAGACCGTGAACTGATGAGCGAAATTATTCCTCTGGTGGATACACGCTTCAACGTGCGTAAAGATGCTGACGGCCGGGCGCTGGCGGGACTGTCACAGGGCGGCTATCAGGCGCTGGTCTCCGGGATGAATCATCTGGACAGCTTCGGCTGGCTGGGAACGTTCAGCGGCGTTACCACAACAACCGTACCTGACGAAGGCGTGGCCGCACGCTTTAAGCAGCCTGAGGCCATTAATCGGCAGCTGCATAACTTCACCGTCGTCGTGGGAGAGCGCGATTCAGTGACCGGCAAAGATATCGCCGGTCTGAAAGCGGAGCTGGAAAAACAGGGCATCAAATTCGACTATAAGATGTACCCCGGTCTGAATCACGAAATGGACGTCTGGCGTCCGGCCTATGCTGAGTTTGTTCAAAAGCTCTTCAGATAAACCTGTCGCCCTCCCTGCAGGGAGGGGCAACTTAACGCGTAATATTCCACCCGCGAGCCTTCCACAGCGCGGGTAGCTGCGCCAGATCGGTGAAGGTCGTGACTTTTGGATGATCGATCGGCTTGTTGTGCGGGTCGGCGCAGAAGTAAAACACCTCCATTCCCGCATCAATCCCAGACTGCGCGCCCGCAGACGAGTCATCCACCAGAATGCAGTTCTCTACGTTAACGTTCATCGCTTTTGCCGCATGGAACATCAGCGCAGGGTCCGGCTTCCAGCGCTGGATATCGTAGCCGCTGAACAGTTTTTCCGGGAAGTGGTGCAGCATCTCAAGCTTGCCCAGCGAGTGCTGCATTTTGCTGACCGGACCGTTGGAGACCACGCAGATCGGCACCGTCATGGCATCCAGCAGCGCGTTTGCGCCCGGAATCACCTCCAGCTCCGAATCGAACAGGCGTGCAACCTCGGTGCGGTACACCGGTTCCAGAGCCGCCTTCTCAAGAACGACGCCGTGTTCTTCGTTAATGATGTCGATGATCTCGTAGAGCTTCACGCCCTTAAAGCGTTTAAACACCTCTTCGAGTTCCAGAGTAATGCCAAATTCCTGGAACATGGTGACATACGCGCGGGAACAAATGACCTCACTGTCGACCAGCGTACCGTCGCAGTCGAAAAATACCGCTTCAATTCCGGACATGCCTTTCCCTTTTAACAAGTTTAACGTTTACGTACGGCGGTTCACCGGGACGCAATCGTTGCCGTATAAGCAAAATCAATGAAAAAAGTATCACGTAACCGCCACTATTGTCGCATTTTGGTATAGGATAGCGACGAATTTTCCCTCCTTGTTCGGAAATTGATGATGAGTCAACAACACACTACCCAGACATCTGGTCAGGGTCTGCTTGAGCGCGTTTTTAAACTGCGCGAGCACGGCACAACGGCACGCACCGAAGTGATCGCTGGTTTCACCACCTTCCTGACGATGGTCTATATCGTTTTTGTGAACCCACAAATTCTGGGCGTTGCTGGCATGGATACCAGCGCCGTCTTTGTAACCACCTGCCTGATCGCCGCCTTTGGCAGCATTCTGATGGGTGTATTCGCTAACCTGCCGGTTGCATTGGCACCGGCGATGGGCCTGAATGCGTTCTTCGCGTTCGTGGTTGTTCAGGCGATGGGTCTGCCTTGGCAGGTGGGCATGGGCGCTATCTTCTGGGGCGCGGTTGGCCTGCTGCTGCTGACCATTTTCCGCGTACGTTACTGGATGATTGCAAACATTCCCGTGAGCCTGCGCGTGGGCATTACCAGCGGTATCGGTCTGTTCATCGGTATGATGGGGCTGAAAAACGCGGGTGTTATCGTGGCGAACCCGGATACGCTGGTGAGCATCGGTCACCTGACCTCGCATAACGTGCTGCTGGGCGTGCTGGGCTTCTTTATCATCGCGATCCTCGCTTCCCGCAATATTCACGCGGCAGTGCTGGTGTCCATCGTGGTGACCACGCTGCTGGGCTGGATGCTGGGCGACGTTCACTATAACGGCATCGTTTCCGCGCCACCGAGCGTTTCTACCGTTGTTGGTCATGTTGATCTGGCGGGTTCCCTGAACCTGGGCCTGGCGGGCGTGATTTTCTCCTTCATGCTGGTGAACCTGTTCGACTCCTCCGGTACGCTGATCGGCGTGACCGACAAAGCGGGTTTGGCAGATGAGAAAGGCAAATTCCCGCGCATGAAGCAGGCGCTGTTTGTGGACAGTATCTCCTCCGTGACCGGCTCATTTATCGGGACCTCGTCTGTTACCGCTTACATTGAATCCTCTTCCGGCGTGTCCGTGGGCGGCCGTACCGGCCTGACGGCGGTTGTGGTGGGTATTCTGTTCCTGCTGGTGATCTTCCTCTCGCCACTGGCGGGCATGGTGCCTCCGTACGCGGCGGCCGGCGCGCTGATCTATGTGGGGGTGCTGATGACCTCCAGCCTGTCTCGCGTGAAGTGGGATGATTTAACCGAAGCGGTGCCAGCGTTTATTACCGCCGTGATGATGCCGTTCAGCTTCTCGATTACCGAAGGTATCGCGCTGGGCTTTATCTCTTACTGCGTAATGAAGATCGGTACCGGCCGCTTCCGCGACCTCAGCCCTTGCGTCATCATTGTGGCGCTGCTGTTTGTGCTGAAGATTGTGTTTATTGACGCGCACTAAGGTGCGGTTTGTGGTGTCAGGTGGCGCTTCGCTTACCTGACCTACTGACGAGTGTAGGCCCGGTAAGCGCTAGCGCCACCGGGCTTTTTTATCAGGCTTTTACCCGCTTAATATAATCCCCGAACGCCGTCAGCTGGCCAGAGAGATGGTCGCGCGTGCTCTGATCCACCACCTCACCCGTTTGCGGGTCGACCTTGTTCTGAATCACACCGCCCATAAATTCCGGCTTGTTCATCACCATCGCATCCAGGAATACCAGGATCTGACGCAGATGATACTGGCAGCGAGCGCCGCCAATCGCGCCCATTGAGCTGGTCTGGATCAGCACCGGTTTGCCTGACAGAGGCTGTTCAGGTAAACGGGACAGCCAGTCGATGGCATTCTTCAGGCCACCCGGAACCGAGTAGTTATATTCTGGCGTGACGATGACCACGCCGTCAGCCTGGCGGATCTGCTCTGCCAGCGCCTCAACGCTCTGCGGGAACCCTTCTTCCTGCTGTACATCCGCATCATACAGCGGAATATCGCCAATAGACGGCAGGGCGCTAATTTCCATACCTGCCGGTGCCAGCTGTGGCAGCGTGCGGGCAACCATCCCGTTAAATGAACCTTTGCGCAGGCTTCCCAGTAACGTAACTACTTTCAACGTATCAGACATGATTACTCCTGTTTCATCATGATGACCCTGATTGGATCAGCTAAGGGTGAATGCTTTTTCTGTCGGTAAACTGGTTAAACGCATCAGGCGTGCGGCGGGCTCGTTGGCGCGCTCGGGCACATCAGGAAGGCTACGCCATCCCTGTTGACTGTCAAATTCCCAGATTTTCATGCGTTCGATGGCAGGGGTAACCGCAATGGACCAAATGAGCACATCCTCTGCGTCACTGAGTGCCTCCACCAGCGTGGCTTGGGCGGCACGCAGACGTCCGGAGCCAGGCAACAGCTGCAGCAGGCTGGCGTCGTCTGAGGCGCATCCGCAGAGCTTACGAATGCTCTGGCGCAGGGTAATGAGCTGGGCTCGGGCTTCGACAGGATCGTTCTGGTTGCGTACCCACAACTTCTCATTGCTGGAGAGCGGATAGTCTTCATGTGCGTTACCGCCATGGAAGCTGCGCGTTGCGCGCTGAAGTTCCATATCGAGCCCACAATCCCCTTCGGTGGTCAGCGCGACGCCAATGATATTGCCCGCGTAGGCAATCGAAAAACGAGGGAGATCCGGGTCGGCAAAGACCGGGCGGCCTTCGGGTTGGGTAATGATGTCCGGCAGCTCGCTGGTGCCGTACAGCATAAACAGCAGTTCTGCGAGAAGTGCTCTGGACGCTAAAAACCGCGTCCTCCGGTGTTCCGGGAGATCGAGTGCTTCACGGTGACAGGCTGAAGAAATTCTTGCCGATACGAGACGTCCTTCCGTAAGTATCCCTCTTGCAAAGTGTGTAGCCATTTTTCGCTCCTTGATAATGGTCGTAATCGGTTAAACGGTTACATGATTATCGCTTAACTTGACTCCTGTTTTAATCAGTAAATGGGAGTAAGAGAAGCCTTAGGACCGAACTTTACATTTTCTTAGGCAAAAATTGGATCGCTCGCACCGTACAGCGCCTTGATGGTTTCCCGCAACCATAGAATTTTCGGATTATGGCTGTTCCGTTTATGCCAGATCAGCGTGAAGGGAACGGTGAGCTTTTCAGCCTGCGCTTCGTCAATGGGAATAGGAAGCGCGATCAGCTTCCGCTGGTGGAGTTCATTGTAGTGATGGCAGTAATGCGGAGCCGTGGCGATATAGTTATGACCGGGCTGTGCTGCCATAAACATCGACTGCTCAAAGCCCGGCACGCTCATGGCAATGTTTCTCTCCCGACCCATCTCCTTTAGCACTTCGTCCAGTGCCCAGGTGTCGCTGCGTTCCCAGAAGATGCTGATGTGAGGGTAGCGCAGAAAAGTCTCGAGGTTCCATTCATCCTGTAGCGCGGGGTGATCCTCACGCAGATACACGCACGGACGGTCGCTGAACAGGATCTCATAGTCGATGAACCACGGCATTAGCTTCAGCAATTCACGCGATCGCGGGTGTGTTTCGCGTCCGGTGAATCCCAGGTCCACCTCTCCACGCGTAATGGCGTCCAGAGAGTCGTAATCCCAGTGGCGCATTTTAACCGTAGCCTGCGGATAGCGCTGGTTCACCTGCTCCAGCAGGGCATTGAAGCGGATCAGCATCAACGGCGTTTCCGCGGCCAGCACGAACGTCAGCCCGCCCGGAGAATCATGGTGGAATTTATCGAGGATCTGGTTGCCGATTTGCATCCAGTCAGCCAGATCCTGCTCAAGACTCACCGTCAGCGGCGTCGGCAGCAGCCCTAGCGGCGTTTTAACAAACAGCGGGTCTTCGAACCAGTCGCGCAGTTTGGCCAGCGATTTGCTTACCGCCGACGGCGTCACGTTCATCCGCTTTGCCGCTTTGGTGACGCTGCGCTCCTGCAGCAAAAGCTGCAGGCACAGCAACAGGTTAAGATCGAGACTGCTGATGGGCTTCTTCATAGTGCGCCGCGGGCTGGATGACCATAAGTAAGGTAATGCAGAGTATGCTACAGCCAATCAGAACCCCGATCAGCATATTCAGCGCGTTAAGCCCGATGACCGCCGCCAGCCAAATCCACAGCGACGAGCCGCAGACCTGCGCGATACCCAGCACCGAGCTGGCCACGCCTGCCCGCAGCGAGAAGGGACCAAGCGCCTGGCTCATCGCCACGCCAAAGCCAACCGAGAACCCGGCACAAATCAGCGTAATACCCGCCAGCATGACCGCATGTGAGCTGGTGGTCGCCAGGATCGCGCCGGCGGCGAGGAATAAAACCTGTGAGGTCAGCATCAATGTGCGCTGGCTGAAAACATTTAGCGCAAACGGCGTCGAAAACGAAACGGCCATACTGACCATCGCGGTTAATGCCATCACCGTTGAATACTGACCGCGATCGAAGCCCATGGTCTCCATCAGCAAAACCGGGGAAACGTTTACATAGGTCAGGATCACCGCCACGCTTAACGTGGTCACGGCCAGACGGCTAAGGAAAAAGCGGTTGATGAGCCTCTCTGCCGGGTGAATGGTTGCGGTATGGCCGGTATTCTGCGAGCCCGGGTGGGTCTCTTTCAGCACGGCGATCGACAGGACAAACACCAGCGCGCCCATCGCCGCCATGGTCCAGAACAGGCTCTGCCACGGGAATTTCAGCATGATCAGATAGCCCACGACCGGGGCCAGCACCGGGATGATGCAGGTAATGCCGTTCAGCATCGACAGCACTTTGGCGCGACGCTGGGCACTTAAGGTGTCGCGTAAAATGGCAAACGCCACCACGTAGCAACCGCCTGCCCCGATGCCCTGGATAAAGCGCCCGGTCAGAAACACGGTGCTGTTTTGCGCCTGTGAGCAGAGAAGGGACGCCAGGGCAAAAACGATGGCACCGGAGATAGCGACAGGCTGACGGCCTGCCTTATCCGCGATCTTCCCCGCAAACACCATCGACGACGCCATCCCCGCGAGGTAGGCCGAAAACGCGATGTGCAGCTGCGCTTCGCTGGCGCCCAGATCGCGGGCGATATGCGGTAATCCCACCAGATACATATCAATGCCTGACGGATAAAGCAGAACTAAAGCGAAACTACAAAACAGAAAACGCGCCATAAACCCCCCATAGATGAAGGCATGCAGGATAGGGGGTGAAAAGGGATTAGGCGAGTTGCCATTTGGATAATGGTGATTTCCCAGGAGGAAATCACCATTGATTAGCGGGAATTATTTACCAATACAGAAGCTTGAGAAGATCCGTCCCAGCAAATCGTCCGAGGTAAACTCCCCGGTGATCTCGCTCAGATTCTGCTGCGCCAGACGCAGCTCTTCCGCCAGCAGCTCGCCCGCCCACGCGCCGATCAGCTGCGCTTTACCCTGGACAAGGTGGTTAGCCGCCTCTTCCAGCGCCTGCAGGTGACGGCGACGCGCCAGGAAGCCGCCTTCCATGCTGGTGTCAAAGCCCATGCTCTGCTTAAGATGATTGCGCAGGTCGTCCACTCCCTCACCGGTCCGCGCCGACAGGCGGATTAGTGAGTGACCATTCACATCGCTGATGCCCAGAGTTTCGCCGGTCACGTCTGCCTTATTACGTACCACGGTGATCGGCAGTTTGGCCGGCAGGCGGGCAATAAAGTCCGGCCAGATCTCTGCCGGGTCAACGGCGTCGGTCGTGGTGCCGTCCACCATAAACAGCACGCGGTCGGCCTGCTCGATCTCCTGCCAGGCGCGTTCGATACCGATGCGCTCAACCTCGTCGCTGGCATCGCGCAGACCGGCGGTGTCGATGATGTGCAGAGGCATGCCGTCGATGTGGATGTGCTCGCGCAGCACGTCGCGAGTGGTACCGGCAATGTCGGTCACGATTGCCGCTTCACGGCCCGCCAGGGCGTTCAGCAGGCTCGATTTGCCGGCGTTAGGACGTCCGGCAATCACCACCTTCATCCCTTCGCGCAGCAGGCTGCCCTGGCGCGCTTCGGCGCGAACGGCGTCGAGATCGCTCATCACCTGGTTGAGCTGGGCTTCGATTTTACCGTCAGAGAGGAAGTCGATCTCCTCATCCGGGAAGTCGATAGCCGCTTCCACGTAGATGCGCAGGTGAGTAAGTGCTTCCACAAGGTGATTCACACGCGCGGAGAATGCCCCCTGCAGCGAGTTCAGGGCGGAGCGGGCCGCCTGTTCCGAGCTGGCGTCGATCAGGTCTGCAATCGCTTCTGCCTGCGCCAGGTCGAGCTTATCGTTGAGGAAGGCTCGCTCGGAGAACTCGCCCGGCTTTGCAATGCGCAGGCCAGGCAGGGTCAGGATCCGTTTTAACAGCAGGTCGAGGATAACCGGGCCGCCGTGGCCCTGCAGCTCCAGCACGTCTTCGCCGGTGAAGGAGTTAGGGCCGGGGAACCACAGCGCAATGCCCTGGTCCAGCGGCGTGCCGTCGGTATCTTTAAACGGCAGGTAATCAGCGTAGCGCGGCTTTGGCAGTTTACCCAGCACCGCTTCGGCCACCTCGCGCGCCTTCAGGCCGGAGATGCGCAGAATGCCTACACCACCGCGTCCCGGTGGGGTTGCCTGGGCGACGATAGTGTCGTTATGGCTCATGGTTGCTCTCGTTCAATACAAATAAAAAAGGCGGTCAATCGACCGCCCTTATTTTAGCGTTAACTTATCGGATCAGGACTTTTTCTTTTCGCGGCTATGCAGGCCACGTTTTTCCAGACCACGATAAATCAGCTGCTGCTGGATGATGGTCACCAGGTTGCTGACGATATAGTACAGCACCAGACCTGACGGGAACCACAGGAAGAACACGGTGAAGATGACCGGCATAAAGGTCATGATCTTCTGCTGCATCGGGTCGGTCACGGTGGTCGGCGACATCTTCTGGATGAAGAACATCGTCACGCCCATCAGGATCGGCAGGATGTAGTACGGGTCCTGTGCGGACAGGTCATGGATCCACAGAGCGAACGGCGCGTGGCGCAGCTCAACGGAACCCATCAGCATGTAGTACAGCGCAAGGAAGATTGGCATCTGAATCAGCAGCGGGAAGCAGCCACCCAGTGGGTTCACTTTCTCTGCTTTGTACAGGGCCATCATTTCCTGGCTCTGACGCTGTTTGTCATCGCCCAGACGCTCACGCATTGCCTGAATCTTCGGCTGCAGCATGCGCATCTTCGCCATGGAGGTGTACTGCGCTTTAGTCAGCGGGTACATGATGCCACGAACGATGAAGGTGATAACGATGATGGAGAAGCCCCAGTTACCCAGGAAGCTGTGGATGAACTTCAGCAGCTTAAACAGCGGCTGAGAGATGAACCACAACCAACCGTAATCCACGGTCAGATCCAGGTGCGGCGCAACAGCGGCCATTTTGTCCTGAATTTCCGGGCCGACCCACAGGGTGCTTGCCAGCTTACCGGTTTGACCCGGCTGTACCAGAACCGGCTGAGATTTGTAGCCGATGGCTGCAATACCGTTGCCCAGGTTCGCGGTATAGAAGTTGTTGGTACCGTCGTTATTTGGCACCCACGCAGTGGCGAAATACTGCTGCAGCATTGCCACCCAACCGCCTTTAGCGCTGACGTTCAGGTTTTCGTTATCGGCAATGGTGTCGAATTTGTATTTCTCATACTTCGCGTCTGGCGTGGAGTACGCCGCGCCACGGAAGGTATGCAGCGCAAAGTTACTGCTTCCGGTGTCACGGTGAGACGGCAGATTGATGGACTGCTTCAGCTGACCGAAGGTGGACAGTTCCAGCGGTTTCGCACTGGCGTTCTGTACGCTGTAGCCCACGTTCACCGCATACTCACCGCGTTTCAGGGTGAAGGTTTTGGTGAAGGTGTTGCCTGCGGCGTCGGTATAGGTCATCGGGATAACGAGTTCGTTCTGGCCATCAGCCAGCACAAAGGTGTCATTCTCGACGGTATACAGTGGACGCGCACCGTTAGCCGGGTTATCCGGGCCGTCACGACCGGTCAGGCCGCTCTGCGCCTGGTAGATAAACTCAGGCGTGGTTTCCAGTAACTGGAACGGTTCGTTAGACTTCAGCTCTTTCGGGTAGGTCAACAGCAGCGCCTGCTCAACATCACCACCACGGGTGTTGATTGTCAGCTCAAGCACATCGGTCTTAACCGTAATCTGTTTCCCCTGGCCACTGGCCGGTACGCCCTGGTCGGCGGCGCTACCCGCTGCGGTGGTCGTAGTCTGCGTGGTCTGCTGCTGGGGTTGAGGATTTTTATCCTGCTCCCATGCCTGCCAGATCATGAAAGACACGAACAACAAAGCGATGATAAGAAGATTGCGTTGCGAATCCATCGTTAGTGTTCTCTGGTATCAAAGGGTCCTGGAGGGACGGGGTCGTCTCCACCGGGGTGTAAAGGGTGGCATTTTAATACGCGTTTCACCGTCAACCAACTGCCTTTTATCACTCCAAACCTGCGCAATGCCTCAATTCCGTAGCTTGAGCATGTTGGTGTGAAACGGCAGTGCGGCCCGAGTAGCGGACTAATCAGGCGTTGATAGACCCGAATGAGGGCTATCAGGACCCGTGAGCCAGGCGACAGTGGCGGCGCCATAATTTTTCCAACGCTTCCGAGAGAGCACGGTTATCGAGGTCGGCAACCCCCTTTTTAGCCACCACCACGAAATCCATTGAAGGCAGTTCGTGCTGACGTAAACGGAAGCTTTCACGCGTCAGACGTTTAATCCGATTGCGTTCATGCGCACGCTTAACATTTTTCTTGGCGACTGTGAGACCGATGCGGGGATGCCCCAGCGAATTTTGGCGGCCGAGGATGGTGATTTGCGGCGTGCCAGCCCGTAGTGGCTGCTGGAAGACGAAAGTGAAATGAGCGGGAGTTAACAAACGTAACTCCCTGGGAAATGCTAGCTTAACCACTCAGGGGTTAGCTTTATTACTTGGAAACGGTCAGACGAGCGCGGCCTTTAGCACGACGACGTGCCAGAACCTGACGACCATTTTTAGTAGCCATACGAGCACGGAAGCCGTGAGAACGGTTGCGCTTCAGTACAGACGGTTGAAAAGTGCGTTTCATGGCGATTTCTACCTAAACTTGAATAAATTCACTGACTTTTGCGTATACCCGAACGAGTTTCGAACGACTAACGCCTCAGCGTGGGTGATTAAAGAGGCCGGATTGTAATAATTGTACACTCCGGAGTCAATTCTCTTTCCTTATTTCCCGCGTATTTCCGCACGTTTTCGCGTGGAAAATGAGCAACGGACGACGCAGGAAGATGAGCATCACGCGCCGGGTCGAGGATTATACGGGCTCACCGACAAAGCGCAAGGATCGTCCCGGATCTTCGTTAGATCATTTAAGCAATAAATTGTCTGTGCTCATTAATTTTTCCAATATGCGGACTAAATCGCGGGGCACTCGCGCCAGGATCGTTTACACTTACCCGGTTCTGGATCTTCCTGTGGATAAATCGGGAAGAATCTGTGAGAAACAGAAGATCTCTGGCTCAGTTTAGGCTATGATCCGCGGTCCCGATCGGGATCCCAGGATCCTGGTCAGGATAAATTGCAGATAGCAATTCGCACGTCCCCCTTTACACAGGGTCATGTCGATGTGCGCCAACAATCATGAATATTCAATAGTTTTCTTTTATTGTTCGAGTGGAGTCCGCCGTGTCACTTTCGCTTTGGCAGCAGTGTCTTGCCCGATTGCAGGATGAGTTACCAGCCACAGAATTCAGTATGTGGATCCGCCCGTTGCAGGCGGAACTGAGCGATAACACGCTGGCTTTGTATGCGCCAAACCGTTTTGTGCTCGATTGGGTAAGGGACAAGTACCTTAATAACATCAATGGACTGCTGAACGATTTCTGTGGGTCAGATGCCCCGCAGCTGCGCTTTGAAGTGGGCACAAAGCCGGTCACCCAAACCGTACGTGAAACCGTGAACGTCGCAGCGCCTGCTCAGGCCGCTCCTGCTCCGGCCCCTCGCGTCGCACCCGCTCGTCAGGGCTGGGATAATGTCCCTGCACCGGCTGAGCCAACCTACCGCTCTAACGTTAACGTGAAACACACGTTCGATAACTTCGTTGAAGGTAAATCGAACCAGCTGGCGCGCGCGGCGGCTCGTCAGGTTGCTGATAATCCCGGTGGCGCCTACAACCCGCTGTTCCTTTATGGCGGCACGGGTCTGGGTAAAACGCACCTGCTGCATGCGGTGGGCAACGGCATCATGGCGCGCAAGCCCAATGCCAAAGTGGTGTATATGCACTCCGAACGCTTCGTTCAGGACATGGTAAAAGCCCTGCAAAACAATGCGATCGAAGAGTTTAAACGCTACTATCGTTCCGTTGACGCGCTGCTGATCGATGACATCCAGTTCTTTGCCAATAAAGAACGATCGCAGGAAGAATTTTTCCACACCTTCAATGCCCTGCTGGAAGGCAATCAGCAGATCATTTTGACCTCGGATCGTTACCCAAAAGAGATCAACGGCGTTGAAGATCGTCTGAAATCCCGCTTCGGCTGGGGCCTGACCGTGGCGATCGAGCCACCGGAGCTGGAAACCCGCGTCGCGATCCTGATGAAGAAAGCCGATGAAAACGACATTCGCCTGCCGGGTGAAGTGGCGTTCTTCATTGCCAAGCGTCTGCGCTCCAACGTCCGTGAGCTGGAGGGGGCACTGAACCGCGTTATCGCCAATGCCAACTTCACCGGTCGTGCGATTACCATCGATTTTGTGCGTGAAGCGCTGCGCGATTTGCTGGCATTGCAGGAAAAACTGGTCACTATCGACAATATTCAAAAGACGGTGGCTGAGTACTACAAGATCAAAGTGGCAGATTTACTGTCTAAACGTCGTTCCCGCTCGGTGGCGCGTCCGCGTCAGATGGCGATGGCGCTGGCAAAGGAGTTAACCAACCACAGTCTGCCGGAAATTGGGGATGCGTTTGGTGGCCGTGACCATACGACCGTACTGCACGCTTGTCGCAAGATTGAGCAGTTACGCGAAGAAAGCCACGACATAAAAGAAGATTTTTCCAATTTAATCAGAACATTATCATCGTGACGCTATGAAATTTACCGTTGAACGTGAACATTTATTAAAACCGCTGCAACAGGTGAGTGGCCCATTAGGCGGTCGCCCAACGCTGCCTATTCTCGGAAACCTGCTGCTTCAGGTCGCGGACGGTACGCTGTCGCTGACCGGTACAGATCTGGAAATGGAAATGATCGCGCGCGTTACGCTGACGCAGCCGCACGACGCGGGCGCGACCACGGTTCCGGCACGTAAATTCTTTGATATCTGCCGCGGGCTGCCGGAAGGCGCTGAAATCGCCGTGCAGCTGGAAGGCGACCGTATGCTGGTGCGTTCTGGCCGCAGCCGTTTCTCGCTCTCCACGCTGCCAGCAGCGGACTTCCCGAACCTGGACGACTGGCAGAGCGAAGTTGAATTCACCCTGCCTCAGGCGACGATGAAGCGTCTGATTGAAGCCACGCAGTTTTCCATGGCGCATCAGGACGTTCGTTACTACTTAAACGGCATGCTGTTCGAAACCGAAGGTGAAGAGCTGCGTACCGTGGCAACCGACGGCCACCGTCTGGCGGTCTGTTCTATGCCGATTGGCGACTCACTGCCAAACCATTCGGTGATCGTGCCGCGTAAAGGGGTGATTGAGCTGATGCGTATGCTCGACGGTGGCGACACGCCGCTGCGCGTGCAGATCGGCAGCAACAACATCCGCGCACACGTGGGCGACTTTGTCTTCACATCGAAGCTGGTTGACGGCCGTTTCCCGGATTATCGCCGCGTATTGCCGAAGAATCCGGACAAAACGCTGGAAGCCGGTTGCGATAGCCTCAAGCAGGCGTTTGCACGTGCGGCCATTCTCTCTAACGAGAAATTCCGCGGCGTGCGCCTGTACGTGAGTGAAAACCAGATCAAAATCACCGCCAATAACCCGGAGCAGGAAGAGGCAGAAGAGATTCTGGACGTCACCTATTCCGGGGCTGAGATGGAAATCGGCTTCAACGTTAGCTACGTGCTGGATGTACTGAACGCGCTTAAATGCGAGAACGTGCGCATCCTGCTGACCGACTCCGTTTCGAGCGTACAGATTGAAGATGCCGCATCACAGTCGGCTGCCTATGTTGTCATGCCAATGAGACTGTAATGTCGCTCACCCGTCTGTTGATCCGCGACTTTCGCAATATCGAAAGCGCGGATCTCGCTTTATCCCCCGGCTTTAACTTCCTGGTTGGCGCGAACGGCAGCGGCAAAACCAGCGTGCTGGAAGCCATCTATACGCTCGGCCACGGCCGGGCGTTTCGCAGTTTGCAGATTGGTCGCGTTATTCGCCACGAGCAGGAATCCTTTGTTCTGCACGGGCGTTTGCAGGGTACGGAGCGGGAGACCGCCATCGGCCTGACCAAAGACAAGCAGGGCGACAGCAAGGTGCGCATCGACGGCACCGACGGCCATAAAGTGGCGGAGCTGGCGCTGCTGATGCCGATGCAGCTGATAACGCCCGAGGGGTTTACTTTACTCAATGGCGGCCCCAAATACAGAAGAGCGTTCCTCGACTGGGGATGCTTTCACAACGAAGCCGGATTCTTTAACGCCTGGAGCAACCTGAAGCGTCTGCTCAAGCAGCGTAACGCCGCGCTGCGCCAGGTGACGCGCTACGCCCAGCTGCGTCCGTGGGACATGGAGTTAATCCCTCTTGCGGAACAGATCAGCCGCTGGCGTGCCGAATACAGCGCTGGTATCGCCGAAGACATGGCCGACACCTGCAAACAGTTTTTACCTGAATTCTCTCTCACCTTCTCCTTCCAGCGCGGCTGGGAGAAAGAGACGGACTATGCCGAGGTGTTAGAGAGAAGCTTCGAGCGCGACCGCATGTTGACCTATACCGCGCACGGCCCGCACAAGGCGGATTTCCGCATTCGTGCTGACGGTGCGCCGGTGGAAGACACGCTGTCGCGCGGGCAGCTCAAGCTCCTGATGTGCGCGCTGCGCCTGGCACAGGGGGAGTTTCTCACCCGCGAGAGCGGAAGACGCTGCCTGTACCTGATAGATGATTTTGCCTCGGAACTTGACGACGCGCGGCGCGGGCTGCTTGCCAGCCGCTTAAAAGCCACGCAGTCGCAGGTTTTCGTTAGCGCGATAAGCGCTGAACACGTTATAGACATGTCGGACGAAAATTCGAAGATGTTTACCGTGGAAAAGGGTAAAATAACGGATTAACCCAAGTTGAAATGAGCGAGAAACGTTGATGTCGAATTCTTATGACTCCTCCAGTATCAAAGTCCTGAAAGGGCTGGATGCGGTGCGTAAGCGCCCGGGTATGTATATCGGCGACACGGATGACGGCACCGGTCTGCACCACATGGTATTCGAGGTGGTAGATAACGCTATCGACGAAGCGCTCGCGGGTCACTGTAAAGACATCGTGGTCACCATCCATGCGGACAACTCCGTCTCCGTCACCGATGACGGTCGTGGCATCCCAACCGGTATTCACCCGGAAGAGGGCGTCTCTGCAGCGGAAGTGATCATGACCGTCCTGCACGCAGGCGGTAAGTTCGACGATAACTCCTATAAAGTTTCCGGCGGCCTGCACGGCGTAGGTGTTTCGGTAGTAAACGCCCTGTCGCAGAAGCTGGAGCTGGTTATCCAGCGCGAAGGCAAAATCCACCGTCAGCTTTATACGCACGGCGTGCCGCAGGCACCGCTGGCCGTTACGGGCGACACCGACAAAACCGGTACCATGGTGCGTTTCTGGCCGAGCCTCGAAACCTTCACCAACGTCACCGAGTTCGAGTACGACATCCTGGCGAAACGCCTGCGTGAACTGTCGTTCCTGAACTCCGGCGTCTCGATTCGCCTGCGCGACAAGCGTGATAACAAAGAAGACCACTTCCACTACGAAGGCGGTATCAAGGCGTTCGTTGAGTATCTGAACAAGAACAAAACGCCTATTCACCCGAATATCTTCTACTTCTCCACCGAAAAAGACGGTATCGGCGTGGAAGTGGCGCTGCAGTGGAACGATGGTTTCCAGGAAAACATCTACTGCTTTACCAACAACATTCCACAGCGTGACGGTGGTACTCACCTTGCAGGCTTCCGTGCGGCGATGACCCGTACCCTGAACGCCTACATGGACAAAGAAGGCTACAGCAAGAAAGCGAAAGTCAGCGCCACCGGTGACGATGCCCGTGAAGGCCTGATTGCCGTGGTTTCCGTGAAGGTGCCGGATCCGAAGTTCTCCTCACAGACCAAAGACAAGCTGGTCTCTTCTGAGGTGAAATCGGCGGTTGAGCAGCAGATGAACGAACTGCTGAGCGAATACCTGCTGGAAAACCCGTCCGACGCGAAAATCGTGGTGGGCAAAATTATCGATGCGGCGCGTGCCCGTGAAGCGGCGCGTAAAGCGCGTGAAATGACCCGCCGTAAAGGCGCGCTGGACCTGGCAGGCCTGCCGGGCAAACTGGCTGACTGTCAGGAACGCGACCCGGCATTGTCCGAACTGTACCTCGTGGAAGGGGACTCCGCGGGCGGCTCTGCGAAGCAGGGTCGTAACCGTAAGAACCAGGCTATCCTGCCGCTGAAGGGTAAAATCCTCAACGTTGAGAAGGCGCGCTTCGACAAGATGCTCTCTTCTCAGGAAGTGGCGACGCTCATCACCGCGCTGGGCTGCGGTATCGGCCGTGACGAGTACAACCCGGACAAACTGCGCTACCACAGCATCATCATCATGACCGATGCGGACGTCGACGGCTCGCACATTCGTACGCTGCTGTTGACCTTCTTCTATCGTCAGATGCCTGAAATCGTTGAACGTGGCCACGTATACATTGCCCAGCCGCCTCTGTACAAGGTGAAAAAAGGCAAGCAGGAACAGTACATCAAAGATGACGAAGCGATGGATCAGTACCAAATCGCGATCGCCCTTGATGGCGCGACCCTGCATGCGAACTCCCACGCCCCTGCGCTGGCCGGTGAGCCGCTGGAGCGTCTGGTGTCCGAGTTCAACGCCACGCAGAAAATGATCACGCGTATGGAACGCCGTTATCCGAAAACGCTGCTGAAGGAACTGGTTTATCAGCCAACCCTGACCGAAGCCGATCTGAGCAACGAGCAGACCGTCACTCGCTGGGTGAACGCCCTGGTGACCGATCTCAACGAAAAAGAGCAGCACGGCAGCCAGTGGAAATGCGATGTTCAGCAGAATGCCGATCAGCAGTTCGAGCCGATCGTTCGCGTGCGTACTCACGGCGTCGACACCGACTATCCGCTGGAGCACGAATTTGTGACCGGTCCGGAATACCGTCGTATCTGCACGCTAGGCGAGAAGCTGCGCGGTCTGATTGAAGACGATGCGTTCATCGAACGTGGCGAACGTCGTCAGCCGGTAGCCAGCTTCGAGCAGGCGCTGGACTGGCTGGTGAAAGAGTCCCGTCGTGGTCTTGCGATCCAGCGCTATAAAGGTCTGGGCGAAATGAACCCGGAGCAGCTGTGGGAAACCACCATGGATCCGGAAAGCCGCCGCATGCTGCGCGTTACCGTTAAGGACGCGATTGCTGCAGACCAGCTGTTCACAACCCTCATGGGTGATGCGGTAGAACCACGTCGTGCCTTCATCGAAGAGAACGCCCTGAAAGCGGCAAATATCGATATTTAATCGACGTTATACCGCACGATAACTGGCCGCGCTTTTAGCGCGGCTTTTTTATGGGCGCAGCCATATCCAGCGACATCACGGAAGGTAAACGGCTCGCCAGCGTATCGATCGCAATTCTTACCCTCAGCGGCAGATGCGGCGTCTGCTGCCACACCGCATGAACGTCGAAATGCACATCCGGTGCCTGCTTTAAAAGCGGGACGAGTTTACCCTGATGGATTTCTTTAACGACCATCCAGCAGGGCAGCCATGCAATGCCGTGTCCGGCCAGCGCCGCGTCGCAGATCGCCTGCAAATCATCCATATTGAGCGACGATCGGGGTGTAAAGGTGTGCGAGGTCCCTTCATTATCCATCAGCTGCCAGGAGAGGACTCTGCCTGCGCGCAGATAGTTAATCGCCGTATGAAGGGGTAAATCAGCCACGCTTTGCGGCTGGCCTTTTTTCAGCAGATAATCCGGCGAAGCGCACAGCACCATGCGGTGTTCTCCCAGCTTTCTGGCGACCAGCACGCTGCTGTCCTGAAGCGTGCCGTTACGCACCGCCATATCAAACCCTTCCTCGACGAGATCCACCACGCGGTCGCTGAATGACATCTCCAGTTCAAGCCCGGGGTGTTCCTGTGCCAGCGCTATCAGCAGCGGCGCGACGCACTGGCGACCAAACAGCACCGGCATGGCAACGCGCAGGCGGCCACTGACCTGCTGTTTCCCTGTTTCAAGCAGCGATTCTGCGCCCCGAATCTCCTCCAGCGCGCGCAGGCAGCGTTCATAAAAAAGGGCGCCGTTATCGGTCAGTCTCTGGCTGCGGGTGGTGCGCTGAAAGAGCCGTACTCCCAGGCGTTCCTCAAGGCGAGCGATGCTTTTTCCTACCGCCGAGCGCGACAGGTGCAGGCGAACTGCGGCCTGAGCAAAACTTCCCGCCTCAACGGCAGCGACAAAAACAGGAATATCTTTCAGCGTATCGGTCATGGATTGTATCCATTCAGGCATCAATAAAGAGAAAACTTATCGCCACTGGAGATCATAAGTCAACGGTAGACTGTCAGGACCAAAGCTTACTTGATGGCCGGAGAAAAAAATGACCGAGACAATGCAACGCTGGACGATGAGCGCCCTCGGGCGCGAGAGCCTTACGCTTATTCAGGAGCCCATTCCACAGCCCGGTCCGGGTGAAGTGCGCGTAAGGGTGAATGCCGTCGCGCTCAACTATCGCGACAAAATGGTGATTGAAGGCACGATGCCGATTCCGCTTTCCTTCCCGTTTACCCCGGCGTCTGACATGGCGGGCGTCGTCGACAGCATTGGTGAAGGCGTCACGCGTTTCCAGCCAGGCGCCCGCGTCATCTCAACCTTCTTCCCGGAGTGGATCGACGGTAAACCGCAGGCTGACGCGCGCAATTTGCCCTATAAAACGTCCGGCGGATACTTCCAGGGAATGCTGGCCGAGTACGTGATTGTGAAGGAAGACGCGCTGGCGGCCTCCCCGGAGACCCTGGATGACGCCGAGGCCAGCACCTTACCCTGCGCAGGGCTTACCGCCTGGTTTGCGCTGGTGGAACGCGGTCAGCTGCGCGCCGGGCAATCGGTGCTGGTACAGGGAACGGGCGGCGTGGCGATTTTCGCCCTGCAAATTGCCAAAGCGCACGGCGCGGAGGTGTTTGTCACCTCGGGGAGCGATGAAAAACTGGCGCTGGCCAAAACGCTGGGGGCCAGCCAGGGCATCAACCGTCTGAAAGGCGACTGGGCTGAAAATACGCTGGCGCTGACTCAGGATCGCGGCATCGACCATATTATTGAAACCGTGGGCGGAGAGAACCTGAAGCATTCCCTGCGCGCCGTTGCCGTTCATGGACGCATATCGGTCATTGGCGTGCTGGCCGGGTCTAACATTTCGCTCTCTGCTGGCGAACTGTTGCTGAAATCTCCCGTCATTCAGGGGATCGGCGTAGGCCACCGCAGGGCGCTGGAAGATTTCGTTCGCGCTGTTGACGTCACGGGACTGAAGCCGGTGATTGAGCATCGCTACCGCTTTAACGAGCTTGAACAGGCACTTGGACATCTGGATCGCGGCGCGTTCGGTAAAATCGTTCTCACCCGCGAGTAAGCCTTTGTTCCCCGGAATAAACGTAAAAGGGGTGTTCCTGTTGCGCAATGTAGCTCTATTTTTGTGTGCTTAATCGCGTTAGCATGAGGCAGCACTCATTTATTCTGGGGAACTCATGGCTATCAAACTCATTGCAATCGATATGGACGGCACGCTGCTGTTGCCGGACCACACCATCTCTCCAGCCGTTAAAAACGCGATCGCCGCGGCGCGCGCAAAGGGCGTGAATGTGGTTCTGACCACGGGGCGTCCGTATGCGGGCGTGCACAGCTACCTGAAAGAGCTGCACATGAATCAGCCTGGCGACTACTGCATCACCTATAACGGCGCGCTGGTACAGAAAGCCGCGGATGGCAGTACGGTTGCGCAAACCGCGCTGAGCTACGATGACTACTTGTTCCTGGAAAAACTGTCCCGTGAGGTGGGCTCCCACTTCCACGCCCTCGATCGCAATACGCTTTACACCGCCAACCGTGATATCAGCTACTACACGGTACATGAATCCTACGTTGCGACCATTCCGCTGGTGTTCTGTGAAGCCGAGAAGATGGACCCGGCGACCCAGTTCCTGAAAGTGATGATGATTGACGAGCCGGAGATCCTGGATAAGGCGATTGCGCGCATTCCGGCCGAGGTGAAAGAGAAATACACCGTGCTGAAAAGTGCGCCGTACTTCCTCGAAATCCTCGATAAACGCGTCAATAAAGGCACCGGCGTTAAATCGCTGGCCGACGCGCTGGGCATTAAGCCGGATGAAATCATGGCCCTGGGCGATCAGGAAAACGACATCGCGATGATTGAATATGCGGGCATGGGCGTGGCGATGGAAAACGCTATTCCGTCGGTGAAAGAAGTGGCTAATTTTGTCACCAAATCCAACCTCGAAGACGGCGTGGCCTACGCGATCGAGAAGTTTGTGCTGAACTAAACACCCGCTTGCTATACCCTGATGCGATAACTGTGCATCAGGGTATCCTCATGAAACAAATCACCTTCGCTTCCCGCAACCACCAGCTGACCAACATCAATACCTGGACGCCGGACAGCCAGTGGCTGGTCTATGACGTGCGCCCGTCAGGTGCGTCGTTCACCGGTGAAACCATCGAGCGGGTCAACGTCGGCACGGGTGAGGTGGAGGTGGTTTATCGCGCCACTGACGGCGCGCATGTCGGCGTGGTGACCGTTCATCCCGCGCAGGAGAAATACGTGTTTATCCACGGTCCGAAAAATCCGGATGCAGACTGGCACTACGATTTTCATCATCGTCAGGGGGTGATTGCGCATCACGGCCAGTTGAGCAACCTGGACGCGATGGATATCACTTCGCCGTACACTCCTGGCGCGCTGCGCGGCGGAAGCCACGTCCATGTCTTCAGCCCGAACGGCCTGCTCGTCAGCTTTACCTATAACGACCACGTGCTCCACGAGCGCGATCCTAAACTTGATTTACGCAACGTCGGCGTGGCGGCGCCTTTCGGTCCGGTAAACCCGCAGGGGAACCATCCCCGTGAATATTCGGGAACCTTCTGGAGCGTACTGGTTAGCCGCACGACGCCCAATCCGCAGCCGGGCAGCGACGAGATTAACCGCGCTTACGAAGAGGGCTGGGTGGGCAACGACAGGCTGGCGTTTATCGGCGATACCCTGTCTGCAACGGGCGAGAAAGTGCCTGAACTTTTTATTGTTAATCTGCCCGAAGACGAGCAGGGCTGGAAGCGTGCGGGCGATGCGCCGCTACAGGGCACGACGGATACCCTGCCAGCGCCGCCAGCGGGAGTAGAACAGCGTCGTTTAACCTTTACGCATCAGAGGGCGTATCCGGGTCTGGTAAACGTGCCGCGTCACTGGGTTCGCAGTAATCCGCAGGGGACACAGATTGCGTTTCTGATGCGGGATGATAACGGTATTGTGCAGCTGTGGCTGATCTCGCCGGAGGGCGGCGAGCCGCGCCAGTTGACGCGAAACGGAAGCGATATCCAGTCTGCATTTAACTGGCATCCTTCCGGCGATCGTTTGGGGTTTGTGCTCGAAAATAGGATCGCGTGCTGCGATGCACAGACCGGAGAGGTGACGTTTTTGACGTCCGATCACGGCAATCCGCCGTCTGCTGATGCGGTCGTGTTTTCTCCGGACGGACGCGTTATTGCATGGATGGAAGAGACAGCCGGTTTCCGTCAGCTTTGGGTAACGGAAACCGCGCAGCGCTAGCGTGGAGGCATGTCAGCGGGCGGGATGACGGCGTTTGTCGCCAGATTCTCCTGCTCGCTTTTTTCTACCCGTGAACGTACGGAGTTGTCCTTACGAAACATATCCCACGGCAGCAGAAGCGTATCCGCCACGGCCGTAAACGGCATATCGAGGATTACCAGGGATTTGGTGCCCCAGTTTGTATCGTCATCGGAGAGCATCGTCGCGCTGGCTCGCGTCCCCGGATATGTTCCTTCTTTACCGCCGGTGTGAGACATCACGCTCGAACACCCGCAAAGTAAAACAACCCCGCTGAACGTCGTCAGCTTTATCAGAACATTTTTCATCATCACTCAGTCATCGTTAATGGCACTGCATAGACCTTCAACTCAGGGTTATAGCGAGCCTTATCCAAAATGGATAGCCCGATAACCCCGCACTGTGGCAGCCATCGCAATTTAACCCTTTGTGCTGTTGTCCCAGTCTAAGCGAGATGCAGGAAAGTGCAAAAAAAAGTGCAGGTGTCGTTCTTGAAAAGGCCGATTGCAGACCCATTTTAATCATGTGGCCCGATAACGAACTCGCCTGATGGGTGTTCGGGGGCGCAAAGGCCTGTCCATGGTGGAAGGCTTCAACTTCTCGCTGATTTCAGGAGTTTTATTTATGCGTAACTTCGATCTTTCTCCGCTCTACCGTTCTGCAATTGGTTTTGACCGCCTGTTTAATCATTTAGAAAATAACCAAAGCCAGAGCAACGGCTACCCTCCATACAATGTTGAGCTGGTTGACGAAAACCACTACCGCATCGCCATTGCCGTCGCCGGTTTTGCAGAAAACGAACTGGAAATCACCGCTCAGGACAACCTGCTGGTGGTGAAAGGTTCCCATACGGCCGAGCAGAAAGAACGTACCTACCTTTATCAGGGCATCGCCGAGCGCAACTTTGAACGCAAGTTCCAGTTAGCCGAGAACATTCACGTGAAAGGCGCGAACCTGGTCAACGGCCTGCTGTTTATCGAACTGGAACGTGTGATTCCGGAAGAGAAAAAACCGCGTCGTATCGAAATTAACTAATTATGCGGGTCGCGCGAGCGGCCCACCCGGACTTGCTTGCCGTAACGGGAGCATATGCGAATCCACCTGGATTTGCAGGAACAACTGCGCACAAAAAATTGTGCCGAACTCGCTTCTCAGAAGGAGATTTAGTATGCGTAACTACGATTTATCCCCCTTGCTTCGTCAGTGGATTGGTTTTGACAAACTGGCTAACGCCCTGCAAAACACCGCTGAGCAACAGACTTTTCCGCCTTACAACATCGAAAAAAGCGACGATAACCACTATCGCATCAGCCTGGCGCTGGCCGGCTTCCGCCAGGAGGATCTGGATATCCAGCTCGAAGGCACGCGTCTGACCGTGAAAGGTACGCCGGAGAAACAAGAGACCGAGACCACATGGCTGCATCAGGGGCTGGTTAATCAGCCGTTTAGCCTGAGCTTTACTCTGGCAGACCATATGGACGTCTCCGGCGCAACGTTTACCAACGGGCTGCTGCATATCGACCTGACCCGTAACGTGCCGGAAGCCATCGCGCCACAGCGTATCGCCATTAGCGACCGGCCGGCGTTAAACAGTTAACAGTGTGCGGGCTGGTGCCCTCACCCCGGCCCTCTCCCACAGGGAGAGGGTGAAAAGATAAAGCCCTGCCACGACAGGGCTTTTTTGTGCGCCATCGCCCATACAACCGCCCACGGCTCTGAGAGAATCCTTAGCATAACTAAGGTTATGCCAAGGAAGTGGATCATGAGTGATATCGCGTTAACCGTAAGCGTGTTGGCCCTGGTCGCTGTTGTTGGCCTGTGGATAGGGAATATCAAAATCCGCGGCGTTGGGTTTGGGATAGGCGGGGTGCTGTTTGGCGGCATTTTTGTCGGGCACTTTGCCGACAAGCTCGGGCTGGTCCTCAGCGCCGAAATGCTCCACTTTACCCAGGAGTTCGGCCTGATCCTCTTCGTTTATACTATCGGTATTCAGGTGGGACCGGGGTTTTTCGCCTCACTTCGGGTCTCCGGATTACGGCTCAACCTGTTTGCCCTCGGCATTGTGATAATGGGCGGGCTGGTCACCGCGATTCTGCACAAAATCTTCGATATCCCGCTCCCCGTAGTACTGGGCATTTTTTCCGGGGCGGTCACCAACACGCCTGCGCTCGGCGCGGGGCAGCAGATCCTTCGCGATTTGGGTATCGAACCCGGCATTGTCGACCAGATGGGGATGAGCTACGCCATGGCCTATCCGTTTGGCATTTGCGGCATTCTGCTCTCCATGTGGCTGGTCCGCGTCCTGTTTCGCATTAACGTCGACAAAGAGGCGAAGGACCATGAAACCACGCTCACCAACGGCCATATGCCGATCAAAACCATCAATATTCGGGTCGATAACCCTAATCTGAATAATATGGCGATTCAGGACGTGCCGATCCTGAACAGCGCCAATATCATCTGCTCCCGCCTTAAGCGCGACGATATGCTGATGGTCCCCGCACCCGGCACCGTCATTCAGCAAGGCGATCTGCTGCACCTTGTCGGTCAGCCCGGAGATTTAAATAACGCGCGGCTGGTGATTGGTCAGGAAGTGGATACCTCGCTCTCAACCCGCGGCACCGATATGCGGGTGGAGCGCGTGGTGGTAACAAACGAGCATGTTCTCGGCAAGAAAATACGCGATCTGCAGGTAAAAGAGCGCTATGACGTGGTGATCTCCCGCCTTAACCGTGCGGGTGTCGAGCTGGTCGCCAGCCCGGAGGCCAGCCTGCAGTTCGGGGATATCCTCAACCTGGTTGGGCGCCCCTCGTCCATTGACGCCGTAGCGGATATGGTGGGCAACGCCCAGCAGAAACTGCAGCAGGTGCAGATGCTGCCTGTGTTTATCGGTATCGGGCTCGGCGTGCTGCTCGGTTCTATTCCTGTGTACGTACCGGGCTTCCCGGTGGCGCTCAAGCTGGGCCTGGCGGGCGGGCCGCTGATTATGGCGCTGATCCTCGGGCGTATCGGCTGCATCGGTAAGCTCTACTGGTTTATGCCGCCAAGCGCTAACCTGGCGCTGCGCGAGCTGGGCATCGTGCTATTCCTGGCGGTGGTCGGGCTGAAGTCCGGCGGGGATTTTGTCGATACCCTGGTCAAGGGCGAAGGGATGAGCTGGGTCGGCTACGGCATCTTTATCACGGCGATCCCGTTGCTGACGGTGGGCATACTGGCGCGGATGTTCGCCAAAATGAACTACCTGACGCTGTGCGGCATGCTGGCGGGTTCCATGACCGATCCGCCCGCGCTGGCCTTTGCCAACAACCTCCACGCCACCAGCGGCGCGGCAGCGCTCTCCTATGCCACCGTCTATCCGCTGGTGATGTTCCTGCGCATCATCACTCCGCAGCTACTGGCGGTGCTGTTCTGGGGGATGAGCTAGCAGGTCGTCCGGGTGGATGCGCCGCAGATGGTAGTCCACCTGGTAATCACTGGTATTTCGGAACATCACTGAATAATTGAGGAACTCGCCGCTGTCGCTGTAGGAAAGAGACGTAATGCGCAGCAGCGGCGTCTGTTCCGGCAGGTTCATATAACCCGCCAGCTGCTTATCGGCCAGCACCGGCGTCAGGCTCTCGTAGTTGCCGCTGATGGTGATCCCGCACTCCTTCTCGATGTAATCAAACTTTGACCCTTCAAGATGCGCCAGCGACAGGTTGCGAAACAGCTTCACCGGCATAAAGCTGTCCTCCAGCATCAGCGGTTTTCCGTCCACGTAGCGCACCCGTCTGGAAAAGTAGATCCGCTCATCCACCTGAATCCGCAGCTGGCTGGCGATGGCGGGCGGGGCGGGCATCACTTCAAACTGCAGCACCTTGCTCTGCACCTCTTTTCCCTGCTGACGCAGCACCTCCACCAGCCCGGTCAGGTTGGTGGTTTCGTGGTGAACGTCTTTGCGCGACACAAACGTGCCGCTGCCGTGCCGCCGTTCAACCAGCCCCCAGCTCACCAGCAGATCCAGCGCCTTGCGGATGGTCATGCGCGCCACGCCAAACTCCTGCGCCAGCGCTTTCTCGCCCGGCAGCGGGCTGCCGATGTTGTAGTCCGACGAATTCAGCCGCAGCCGCAATCTGTCAGCAATGGATTTGTAGATCACCAGTAGACCTCTCTGCCCTTATCAGGGCGTAGATGGCGTCCTGACATGTCCATATTTACCACAAAAAGTAGACCTGATTGGTCAAAATAAAACCATGAATGCGATCACGAATCGCAGCGGCACGCCATGTTCGCGCATCAGTAAGTTCTTATGCTCACCTCAGGCCAGCAAAAAACCATAAAGGCCTCTACCCCTACAGGTTGTTTCATGAGGATTTAAAAATGCTCAGTCAAATACAACGTTTTGGCGGTGCCATGTTTACCCCGGTGTTGCTGTTTCCGTTCGCCGGGATCGTGGTGGGAATCGCCATCATGCTTCGCAACCCGCTGTTTGTCGGCGAAGCCTTAACGGCCCCCGATCATCTTTTCGCGCAGATTGTTCACATCATTGAAGAGGGCGGTTGGGCGGTGTTCCGCAATATGCCGCTGATTTTTGCCGTCGGCCTGCCGATTGGCCTGGCGAAGCAGGCCCAGGGCCGCGCCTGTCTGGCGGTGCTGATTAGTTTCCTGACCTGGAACTACTTTATCAACGCGATGGGGATGACCTGGGGCCACTTCTTTGGCGTCGATTTCTCCGCCGAACCGACGGCAGGTAGCGGGCTGGCGATGATTGCCGGGATCAAAACGCTCGATACCAGCATCATCGGGGCCATCGTGATTTCAGGCATCGTCACCGCCATCCACAACCGCTATTTTGACAAGCCGCTGCCGGTGTTTCTGGGGATTTTCCAGGGCAGCTCGTTTGTCGTTATCCTCGCGTTCTTCGTCATGATCCCCTGCGCCTGGCTGACGCTGCTGGGCTGGCCGAAAGTGCAGATGGGCATTGAGTCTCTGCAGGCGTTCCTGCGCTCTGCCGGGGCGCTGGGCGTGTGGGTGTATACCTTCCTGGAACGCATTCTGATCCCAACCGGATTGCACCACTTCGTCTACGGTCCGTTCATCTTCGGCCCGGCGGCGGTGGAAGGGGGAATTCAGGTCTACTGGGCGCAGCACCTGCAGGAATTCAGCCAGAGCACCCTGCCGCTGAAAACCCTCTTCCCGGAAGGCGGCTTCGCCCTGCACGGTAACTCAAAAGTGTTCGGTTCGATCGGGATTGCGCTGGCGATCTGGTACACCGCGTCGCCGGAAAACCGCGTCAAGGTCGCGGGGCTGCTGGTCCCGGCCACGCTTACCGCGGTGCTGGTGGGCATTACTGAACCGCTCGAATTCACCTTCCTGTTTATCTCGCCGCTGCTGTTTGCCGTTCACGCCGTGCTGGCGGCGACCATGGCGACGGTGATGTACGCCTTCGGCGTGGTCGGCAACATGGGCGGCGGCCTGCTGGACCAGTTCCTGCCGCAAAACTGGATCCCGATGTTCCATAACCACGCCGCGATGGTCTTCACCCAGATCGGCATTGGCCTCTGCTTTACCGGGATCTACTTCGTGGTCTTCAAAACGCTGATTGCGCGTCTGAACCTGAAAACGCCGGGCCGGGAAGAGAGCGAAATCAAACTCTACAGCAAGGCCGACTATAAGGCGGCGCGCGGGCAAACCACCGCCCCGGCGGCGGCCAGCCAGCAGGTCGGACAGGCCGCCGGGTTCCTGCAGGCGCTTGGCGGCGCGGCCAACATCGAAAGCATCAACAACTGCGCCACCCGCCTGCGCATCGCCCTGGTCGATATGGCGAAAACGCAAAGCGATGACGTCTTCAAAGCCCTCGGCGCCCACGGCGTGGTGCGACGCGGCAACGGTATTCAGGTGATTGTCGGCCTGCACGTTCCTCAGGTGCGCGACCAGCTGGAATCGCTGATGAAAACCCCCTTAACGAATGAACAAACCACCCTGACAGAGGCTATATCATGAAAAAATTCTCAGTTGTCATTGCAGGCGGCGGCAGCACCTTTACGCCTGGTATCGTCCTGATGCTGTTAGCCAACCGTGACCGTTTCCCGCTGCGCGCCCTGAAGTTTTATGACAACGACGGCGCGCGTCAGGAGACCATCGCCGAAGCGTGCAAAATCATCCTTAAGGAGCAGGCTCCGGAGATTGAATTCAGCTACACCACCAATCCGAAAGCGGCGTTTACCGATGTCGATTTCGTAATGGCGCATATCCGCGTGGGCAAATACCCAATGCGTGAAAAAGATGAAAAAATCCCGCTGCGCCACGGCGTGCTGGGCCAGGAAACCTGCGGCCCGGGCGGCATCTCCTACGGCATGCGCTCTATCGGCGGCGTGCTGGAGCTGGTGGATTACATGGAGCAGTACTCCCCAAACGCGTGGATGCTGAACTACTCCAACCCGGCGGCGATTGTCGCGGAAGCCACGCGCCGCCTGCGTCCGAACGCCAAAATCCTCAACATCTGCGATATGCCGATCGGCATTGAAGGGCGCATGGCGCAGATAGTCGGCCTGAAGGACCGCAAAGAGATGCGCGTGCGCTACTACGGCCTGAATCACTTCGGCTGGTGGACGTCGATTGAAGACCTGAACGGCAACGATCTGATGCCGAAGCTGCGCGAATACGTGGCGAAAAACGGCTATGTTCCGCCTTCGGAAGATGCGCACACCGAAGCGAGCTGGAACGATACGTTCGCTAAAGCAAAAGACGTGCAGGCGCTGGATCCGGACACCATGCCGAACACCTACCTGAAGTATTACCTGTTCCCGGACTACGTGGTCGCGCATTCCAACCCGGAACGCACCCGCGCCAATGAGGTCATGGATCACCGTGAAAAGCATGTGTTCAGTTCCTGCCGGGCGATTATCGAGGCGGGCAAATCCTCCGCCGGTGAGCTGGAAATTGATGAACACGCGTCGTACATCGTCGATCTGGCGACCGCCATTGCCTTTAACACCCAGGAGCGGATGCTTCTGATTGTGCCAAACAACGGGGCCATCCATAACTTCGATGCCGACGCGATGGTTGAGATACCGTGCCTGGTCGGCCATAACGGTCCTGAGCCGCTTACGGTGGGCGATATTCCACACTTCCAGAAAGGGCTGATGAGCCAGCAGGTAGCGGTGGAAAAACTGGTGGTGGATGCCTGGGAGCAGCGCTCGTACCAGAAACTCTGGCAGGCGATTACCCTGTCGAAAACCGTGCCGAGCGCGTCCGTCGCGAAAGCGATTCTGGATGACCTGATCGAGGCCAACAAGGATTACTGGCCAGAGCTGCACTGATCGTCCTGACCGACATCGCCCGATGTCGGTCTCCTTGTCCTTGTCGATTTACGCTATGCTGAAGCCTGCCCGTAGCTCGACAAGGAACCTTCATGAAAATTTCCCGCCTCGGCGAAGCGCCGGACTACCGCTTCTCGCTGGCTAATGAACGCACGTTTTTAGCGTGGATCCGCACCGCGCTGGGATTCCTTGCCGCAGGGGTGGGTCTCGACCAGCTCGCGCCTGATTTTGCCACGCCGCTGATTCGAGAGGTGCTGGCGCTGCTCCTGTGCCTGTTTGCGGGCGTGCTGGCGGTTTACGGCTATCTGCGCTGGCTGCGCAATGAGAAGGCGATGCGCCTGAAGCAGGATCTGCCCTATACGCGCGGGTTACTCATCATCAGCGCGGTTTTGCTGGCGGTGGCGGGCGTGGTGATGGTGCTGGTGTTCTATGGCGGATAGCCGCAAAGCGCGACGGGAAGCGGACCCCGGCCTGCAGCCGGAGCGGACGTCGCTCGCCTGGCTGCGTACGCTGCTGGGGTATGGCGCGCTGATTGCCCTGGCGATTAAGCACAACTGGCACCGCACCGGGGTGCCGTTCTGGATCTCGCTTGTTGTGCTGGCGCTGGTGGCGATCGTTTTATGGCGCTATACCCGCAGCCGTAACCTGATGGACGTGGCGCAGAACGACTTTGTGCAGCCGAAGGCGGTGCGGGATAAGTTCCTGATTGCGCTGGCCGTGCTGTCTCTGTCTTTACTCTTCGCAGTGACTCACATTCAGCAAATTGTGGGCTTTTAAAGCCCGGTGGCGGCTACGCCTTACCGGGCCTACGATTAGCGGCCTTTTGCTAAATACTTCGCCATCTCGTCTTCCGGCACCATCCCGCCGCCGGTCGCCCACACAACGTGGGTAACGTTCGCACCGGCACTGACGCGCACCGGCCCGGCCATCCCCGCCAGCGCCGACGGTTCCAGACGAATGCCTTCCTCCTGCGCCAGCCAGCCGAGCATGTCGTACATGCTCTGATCGGAAAGCGTATAGAACCCGTCGAGCAGGCGCTCCATCGCGCGACCCACGAAGCCAGACGCGCGCCCTACCGCCAGCCCGTCCGCCGCCGTCACGTTATCAATGCCCAGGTCCTGTACGGCAATCTCGTCGTGCAGGCCGGTGTAAACCCCCAGCAGCATGCACGGGGAGTGCGTGGGCTCCGCGAAGAAGCAGTGGACGTTGTCGCCAAAGGCCAGCTTCAGGCCAAACGCCACGCCGCCGGGGCCGCCGCCGACGCCGCACGGCAGGTAGACGTATAGCGGATGCTCCGCATCCACCACGCGGCCCTGTGCGGCAAACTGCGCCTTCAGCCGCTCGCCCGCCACCGCATAGCCCAGGAACAGGGTGCGGGAGTTTTCATCGTCAATGAAGAAACAGTTAGGATCGCTTTCCGCCGCTTTGCGTCCCTGCTCCACCGCCACGCCGTAATCCTGCTCGTATTCCACGACGATCACGCCGTGGCTGCGCAGTTTGGCTTTCTTCCACTCGCGGGCGTCGGCGGACATATGCACCGTCACCTTAAAGCCGATGCGGGCGCTCATAATGCCGATGGACATACCCAGGTTGCCGGTTGAGCCCACGGCGATGCTGTACTGGCTGAAGAAGTCCTTAAAGCGCGGCTCCAGCAGAACGCTGTAGTCGTCTTCAACGCTCAGCAACCCGGCTTCCAGCGCCAGTTTTTCCGCGTGGGTCAGCACCTCATAGATACCGCCGCGCGCTTTAATCGAGCCGGAGATCGGCAAATGGCTGTCTTTTTTCAGCAGCAGGGTGCCGGGAATGGCCTTGCCGGACTCTTTCTCCAGCCGCGCCTGCATTGCCGGAATCGCGACCAGTTCGGATTCAATAATCCCGCCCGTTGCCGCCGTCTCCGGGAAGGCTTTCACCAGATAAGGCGCGAAGCGTTTCAGGCGAGCGTGGGCGTCGTCCACGTCGGCTTTGGTCAGCCCGACATAGGGCAGCCCTTCAGCCAGCGTCGTGGTGCGCGGGTTAAGCCAGGTGGTTTCTTTCAGGGCAATCAGATCCTCAACCAGAGGAAACCGTGCGGTTAAAGTAGTGATAGTTGCGTTTTCCATAATACGTCTCTTCGCGCTCAGATAATGAAAGAAAGCAGGAATGTGCCGCCAAGTGCAAGCACCGAGGCGATAAACGTCGCCGTCGTATAGTATTTGAAGGTCTCATTCAGGGTCGCGCCGCAGTATTGCTTCACCAGCCAGAAGAGGGAATCGGTTACGATTGTGCAGCCAATGGCGCCGGAACCGATGGCAATGGTGATGATCTCCGGGCTCACATTCGGGTACAGCGGCAGCATCGGCGCGACTATCGCCGTGGCGCCCATCATCGCCACCGTCGCGGAGCCTACGGCGGCATGCAGCACCAGCGCCACCAGCCAGGCAAGCAGGATAGGGTGCATGTGCAGGTTCGAGAGAATATGCGCCAGCGAGTCCGCCAGTCCGCTGGTTTTCAGGATGGCGTTAAACGCGCCGCCCGCGCCGATAATCAGCAAAATGTTGGCGATAGAGCCGAAGCCGTGCTCGGTATGCGTCAGCATCGTGCCCATGCCCATATGCTGGCGGATGCCCAGCAGGTAGTAGGCGACAAACACGGCGATAAACATCGCGGTGATCGGGTTGCCGATAAACTCCAGCAGCGTATACAGCGTGCCTTCTTTTGCCATATTCAGCTCGGCAATGGTTTTCACCAGCATCAGGGCAATCGGCAGCAGCACCGTGAACAGCGTGGCGCTCAGCGACGGCAGGGTGTGCTCTTCCCGCACCTTCAGGTCTGAAAATTCCGCCGGAACCGGTTTAAACGGCAGACGGTTGCCGAGCAGTTTCAGGAACAGCGGGCCGCCGACCAGAGAGGCCATCAGGCCCACCAGCAGGCCGTAGACGATCACCGTCCCGATGTCCGCCCCTAATTTATTGGTCACAAACAGCGCAGCCGGATGCGGCGGCACCACGCAGTGCACCGCCATCAGCGCGGTACAGAGCGGAATGGCCAGCTTAAGCAGCGACGTGTGGGTCTTTTTGGCGATGGAAAACGCCAGCGGGATCAGCAGGACCACGCCCACTTCCACGAACAGCGTAATGCCGCAGATCAGGCCGACCAGCACCATAATCACGTCTGCTGACAGCCAGCGACAGCGCTGCAGGGCGATCCCGATGCGCTCTGCCGCGCCGGAAACCTCCATCATCTTGCCGAGAATGGTTCCAAGGCCGATAACCGCCGCCAGGAAGCCCAGCGTGCCGCCAATCCCGCTCTCGATGGCGTTTACCATATCCAGCGGGCTCATTCCCATCATTGCGCCGACGAAAAAGCTCGCCAGCAGCAGCGCGAGGAACGGGTGAAACTTCAGTTTTACGATGGTTAAAACAATCAACACAATGCTGACCAGCAGCGTTGCCACAACCCAGACCTGAGATCCCATATCTCACCTCACCCTTATGTCATCTGGGGGTATTGGACGAAAAAGCGGCGTGGGCTGACAAACGATATAAATTGGCGTTCAGGTGAGCCAGATTGAATCAACTGAGTGACTGCGCTCTAAAAAACGCACTTAATCCGCATTAGGTTCACATAAATTCACCCTTAAACAGTATGCTGAGCGCAGAAACCACGCGTGAGAATTGTGATGACCGATGCAAATGAAGCCAGAAACCGGCTGCTCAACGGCTGGCAACTGTCGAAAATGTACACCTTTGAAGTGGCGGCCCGGCATGAATCCTTCGCGCTGGCGGCGGAGGAACTGTCGCTTAGCCCCAGCGCGGTGAGCCACCGCATTAATCTGCTGGAAGAGGAGCTGGGTATTCAGCTGTTTGTCCGTTCGCACCGTAAAGTCGAGCTGACGCAGGAGGGAAAGCGCGTTTACTGGACGCTAAAATCGTCCCTCGACACCCTGAATCAGGAGATCCTGGACATCAAAAACCAGGCGCTGTCCGGCACGCTGACGGTCTACTCCCGGCCGTCGATCGCCCAGTGCTGGCTGGTACCCATGCTGGGCGACTTTACCCGCCGCTATCCGTCAATATCGCTCACCGTCCTGACCGGTAATGATTACGTCAATATGCAGCGAACGGGTGTCGATCTGGCGCTCTATTTCGACGATACGCCGCCAAACCATCTGTCTCATCACTTCCTGATGGACGAGGAGATTTTGCCCGTCTGCTCGCCGCAGTATGCCCGCGAGCATGAGCTGTTGAAAAACCCCGATAACCTCAGCCACTGCACGCTGCTGCATGACCGTCAGGCCTGGAGTAATGATTCCGGTACGGATGAGTGGCTGAGCTGGGCGCAGCACTTTGCGGTGAATATGCCGCCATCATCGGGAATTGGTTTCGATCGTTCCGATTTGGCGATCATTGCGGCCATTAATCACGTCGGCGTCGCGATGGGCAGAAAGCGGCTGGTGCAAAAACGGCTTGAACGGGGCGAGCTGATCGCTCCGTTTGGTGACAAGACCCTGAAATGTCATCAGCACTACTATATTTCGACGCTTTCTGGCCGGCAGTGGCCGAAAATAGACGCCTTTATCGGCTGGCTGAAAGAACTGGCAGGTTGAAGAATTATTACGCTTTCGCTCTACACCAAATGTGAAAAAGCGTGCTAAATACAGGTAATGCTTTCGATTTATCCAGGGTAAACCGTGTTAAAGCCTTTTATTGCCTGTGCATTACTGATCTCTTCCGGCTGGGCGATGGCCGCTGAGCCGCCGCTGACGGCTGCCCGTTATGCGCAGCAGCTGGGCGTCGGGATGGATGTGGACTGGGCGCGCACCGAGCGCGGCATACGTGAATTCGACCCGCTGGTGGTTCGCGATTTTCGTGCAAAAGGCATTACCCACGTGCGCATCCGCGTGGCCGATGAGCCGACGGAAGCGCGGTTAATTCACCTGCGCAAGCTGGTAGAAGCCTGCGAGCAGTATGGCGTGATCCCGATAATTGCTTATCAGGCTGATGAATATAAAAACGACCCGAAAGCCGATAACGAGAAAGAGACGGTCAACTGGTGGATTGCCGTGGCACACTATTTCGGCCAAAGCTATCCGCAGCTGGGTTTTGATCTCATCTATGAGCCGGCCGACAAGCTTAACCACAGCCTGGCGTCGCTAAACCGCGTGTATGAAAAATCTATTAAAGCGATCCACGACATCGACCCCCAGCGCATGATCTTTATTGCGCCGCGCCTGCGTGCCGCACCGGAGGATTTATCCAGCCTGAAGCTGCCTGCGCATAGTCAAAACTACCTGCTGGCGGAGTGGCATATTTTCCCGTGGGGGCCGCTGAAAAATGGTGGTAAATACCCGTGGACGTCCGGCACGGCGGCGGAGAAAGCGGCTATCCATAATCGCATCAATACCGCGCTGCGCTGGCAGCAAAAAACCGGGCACGTTAGCTGGGTCGGGGGCTGGGGCGTGGGGGAGTCAAACCACCTCACGCCAACCGCTTCGCAAATGGCCTTCGCCACCTTTATGGCCTGCGAACTGCAAAAAGCGAAAATCCCGTATGCGCTTAACGCGGATTTCCAGTTTTACGACGGGGAAGAGGGGGCCTGGCGGCCAGCGCCAGAGCCCTTACTGCAGGCGATGATAACCCCTGCCTGTGAAAAGCCCGGCGAGAAGCCGGGCCATCATGCGCTTAAACCGGCTGCTCGTGATGCGGAACGCGCGACGCCAGCGGCAGCCAGCACAGTAAAATCAGCAGCCCCATCAGCGTCATCAGCAACCCCAAACTAGACTGCCCGGTCTGCGGCATCATCGCCGACAGCCAGGCCAGCGCGCCGGAACCAATGTTCTGCAAACCGCCCACCAGCGCGCCCGCCGTGCCTGCGAGGAACGGGAACGGCTCCATCGCGCCGCTGGTGGCGAGCGGGAACAGCATCCCCGCGCCGAAGAAGAACAGCGCTGCCGGGATGAGCAGCGTCCAGACGGTCATCACGCCAAACAGCCCCGGGATCCACATCATCAGACCCGCCAGCAGGCAGCTGATCACCGACTGCCACATCAGGGTGGAGAAGCGCTTGTTCTGACGCCCGGCAAACCACGCGCCGAAGAACGCCGCCGGGATTGGCAGAATAAACAGAATGCTCACTACCATGCTGCTCAGGCCCAGCCCCGCGCCCAGCAGCACGCCGGAGCAGGCTTCAAACACCGCGATGCCCGCCAGGCCGCCGATCAGCATCAGCAGGTAGCAGGTGAACGCGCCGTTGCCGAACAGCGTTTTATAGCTGGCGATAAGCTTCGTGCGCGGCGCGTCCTGCGGCCGCGTTTCCGGCATCCAGCGCGCCATGCTGAAGGTGACAATCATGCAGAGCACCAGCAGGAAGGCGTAGCAGGCGCGCCAGGACCACATAGTGTCCAGCAGGCCGCCAATCAGCGGGGCCAGCAGTGGGCTCACCAGAATCCCCATATTCAACAGGCTGTTGGCATGACGAAGCTGAGTGCCCTGATACATATCGCGCGGTAGGGTTCGCGCCATTACCCCGCCGACGCCGGTCCCGACGCCCTGCAGGGCGCTGGCGGCAATCAATACGGTCAGGCTGTGGGTGGTCATCGCAATCACGGTCGCCACCATGAAAATGCACATACCGACTAAAATCACCGGACGGCGTCCGATACGGTCGGAGAGCGGTCCATAGAACAGCTGCGAAACGCCATAGGTCAGCAGGTAGGCTGCCATCACGCTTTGTACTGCGCCCTCGCGGACGTTTAATTCCTTTGCCATGTCGGCAATCGCCGGAATGTAGATGGTTTGCGCCATCTGACCGACGGCCACCAGTAACACCAGCATCAACAATAAGTTAACGTTCCTTTGTTTTTTCATGTCGCTGAATACTTTTGCCAAAAGAGAAAAATGTAGAATAAGTAACTGCGCATTCCCATAAATGCGCGAGGAATCTACCACAGAGAGATGGCAAATTAAGCATTGTCGTGGTGAATGAAAAAAACGTGAAAGGCAGGATTTGTAAACAATAACGGCAACTAATGTTGCCAGTGATTTACGCCAGGCGCAGCAGAATGGCGCCGCCGGCGATACCCAGTGCCGCCGCGATGCGCAGGCCCGCAACCTTCTCTTTTAAAAGGATAAAAGCGATCAGCGCGCCAAAGAGTATGGAGGTTTCACGCAGCGCCGCGACTACCGCCAGCGGCGCCTGCGTCATTGCCCACAGCGCCAGACCGTAAGAGCCCATGGTGCCAACCCCGCCGAGCAGCCCCTTTTTCCAGTGCAGGCGCAGGTAGCCGGACGCCTCGCGCCGACGCGCCACCATCGCCCAGCCGAGCAGGCAGAAGCCGTTCATAAAGAAGGTCCATAGCGTATAGCCCAGCGCGGTGTCCGACAGCCGCACGCCGGTGCCGTCCACCAGCGTATACCCGGCAATAAAGCAGGCATTCAGCAGCGCCAGCCAGATCCCTTTGCGTGACTGCATGCGCCCGTTCATCGCCATCGCCAGAATCGACAGGCAAATTACCCCGATGCCGGACCAGGCGAGCCAGGAGAGACGATCGCCGAGCGCCAGCACGCTGATCAGCGCCACCAGCAGCGGGGCGGTGCCGCGCATCAGCGGGTAGGTCTGGCTCATATCGGAGACCTGATAGGTCTTCGCAACCAGCACGGTGTACACCACCTGTAGGGCGCAGGAGACAATCAAAAACGGCCAGCTTTCTGCTGAAGGTTGTGGGGAAAACGGCAGTAAGACCAGAGCGATAACCGTGGCGGATCCGCTGACGCTTATTGCGGAATAGAGCTTGTCCGTTCCGGCCTTAACGATGGCGTTCCAGCTGGCATGCAGCAGCGCGGCGAAGAGCAAAATGCAGAATACGGTGATGGTCATGGCGTATCGGGTGATGAATTGTCACTCAACTGTAACATTCACGTCCTGAAGCTGCCAGCCGCTTACACCGCACAAAAAAGGCGGTGCGTCACCCGCGGTTCGTCCGAGACCAGCGTAAATCCTGCCTGGCGATAAAACCCGTAGGCAGCGTCCGGCGCATGGGTATTGAGGAAATCAAACCAGATGCTGGCATCGGCCATCACCACGGTCAAAAGCTGCTTGCCAATTCCCAGCCCGCGGCACTTTTCGCTGACGTAGAGATGGCGAATACGTCCGGCGCGCGGCTGCTGGCTGAACGGATCGCGATTCAGACCGCACACGCCGACCAGCTTGCCGTTGAGAAACGCGCCTAACAGCTTTTCGCCCGGCGCGTTAAAGCGGTTCTCACCCCGCTGCCAGCTCTCTTCGAGCCTGCGCAGCATATTGAAATTCAGTGCAATACTTTCCGCCTTCAGGGCGATATACCCCGGCTCGTCTGGCGTGACAGGCTCAATTAACAGACGCGACATAGCATTCCCTCGTTATTAAAGAGGGGCGGTTGCCCGCCCCTCTCAGGTGCGACTTGAAGCTGAATTACCGAACGAATTTCAGGACAGCATCAAGCAGTTGCAGTACAGCAACAATGAGTTTGAGGATAAGTATCACCATATCCACTACGCTCATACGCGTCTCCTTTTGGTTAAAAGGAGCACGATGCTGGCGTACCTTTCCGCCGCCTGTTGCCAGCACCTGGATTGACGTAACACAGTGTGCTCACTTCAGAGGGTTAAGGCACTGACGGCACCACCCGTTTCAGCCAGGACTTCGTTGCGCCGGTAGAACTGCGGCCCCCTCGCTCACTGCGAACACCCTCAGTATAGATAAATACTGTACGTATGAACAGTATTTTGTGGACAAAATCTGGATGGCGATCCATACTCAAAAACGTCAAAATCCGTGCCTCAATTGCGCGTTCGTCTTCGATCGCGTATACTTTTTTGCGTTGACGTAACACAGTGTGTTCTGCGGCGACCAACCGCAAAACCCTGATAAAAACCTCGCTTAGGCGGGGTTTTTTGTTTTCATCACCCAACAAACGAAACGTGATCCCTGACGCATTTTTGCGCAGATGAAAATTTTTCCATTGTCACGCCCGAAAACCTGTGTTTGTATAAATTCAATCAATGAATCCAAACACAGGTCCCCAATGACTTCATCCATCTTCACTTCGACCCTACTAAAAACTGCGCAACCAGCCGCAGTGGTCGTCGTGCGTGTGGTGGTGGTCGTCGGCAATGCGCCGTAGGGACTGGATCAACACACGAATCCAAAACCCCGCCGGCGCAAACCGGGCGGGGTTTTTCGTTTAGGACCCTCCCCGGAAAGTCGGCCCAGAAGAAAAGGACTGGAGCATGGCAAGTTCGGGCACAACATCCACCAAGACGCGTTTTACCGGCGCGCAGCTGATCGTTCATCTGCTGGAGCGACAGGGCATCACCACGGTTGCGGGCATCCCCGGCGGCACGGTGCTGCCGCTGTACGATGCGTTAAGCCAAAGCACGCAGATCCGCCACGTGCTGGCGCGTCACGAGCAGGGGGCAGGCTTTATCGCTCAGGGCATGGCGCGTACCCAGGGTAAACCGGCGGTCTGTATGGCCTGCAGCGGGCCGGGCGCAACCAACCTGGTGACCGCCATCGCCGACGCGCGCCTCGACTCCATTCCGCTGATCTGCATCACCGGCCAGGTGCCGTCCTCGATGATCGGCACCGATGCGTTCCAGGAAGTGGATACCTACGGCATCTCTATCCCCATCACCAAACATAACTATTTAGTTCGCGATATCAGCGAGCTTCCTCAGGTTATCAGCGATGCGTTCCGCATTGCGCAGTCCGGCCGCCCGGGCCCGGTGTGGATAGACATTCCTAAGGATGTCCAGACCGCAGAAATTGAGATCGACGTTCTGCCGGAGCCGGGTGAGCGAGCCCCCGCGCCGGAATTCAGCGCTGAGAGCGTGCGCGACGCTGCCGCCATGATTAACGCCGCCAAACGCCCGGTGCTCTATCTGGGTGGCGGGGCGATTAACGCCGCAGATGAAATCCGCGAGTTTGCAGAAAAAGCCAACCTGCCGACTACCATGACCCTGATGGCGCTCGGCATGCTGCCAAAAGCGCACCCGCTGTCCCTGGGGATGCTGGGGATGCACGGCGCGCGCAGCACCAACTACATCCTGCAGGAGGCGGATTTATTGATTGTTATGGGCGCGCGTTTTGATGACCGGGCGATTGGCAAAACCGAGCAGTTCTGCCCGAATGCGAAAATCATTCACGTGGATATCGATCGCGCCGAGCTCGGCAAAATCAAGCAGCCGCACGTGGCGATTCAGGGAGATGTGGCGGAAGTACTGACGCAGCTGATCCCGCAAACCGACGCAACCGACCGCGCCGACTGGCGTCAGCTGGTGGCCGATCTGCAGCGCGAGTTCCCGGGTGCCATCCCAACCGAAGGCGACCCGCTGAGCCACTATGGTCTTATCAACGCCGTGGCCGCCTGCGTGGACGACAGCGCGATTATCACCACCGACGTCGGCCAGCATCAGATGTGGACCGCGCAGGCCTACCCGCTGAACCGTCCGCGCCAGTGGCTGACCTCCGGCGGTCTGGGAACCATGGGCTTCGGCCTGCCTGCGGCGGTCGGTGCAGCGCTCGCCAACCCGGACCGCAAGGTCATCTGCTTCTCCGGTGACGGCAGCCTGATGATGAACATTCAGGAAATGGCGACCGCGGCCGAAAACCAGTTAGACGTGAAAATCATCCTGATGAACAACGAGGCGCTGGGGCTGGTGCACCAGCAGCAGAGCCTGTTCTACAAGCAGGGCGTGTTTGCGGCGACCTATCCGGGGATGATTAACTTTATGCAGATTGCTGCCGGCTTTGGCCTGCACACCTGCGATCTGAACGCGGAAGAGGATGCCCATGCGGCGCTGCAGGCGGCGATTTCTCGTCCGGGCCCGGCGCTGATCCACGTCCGTATCGACCCTGAACAAAAAGTGTATCCGATGGTGCCGCCGGGTGCGGCAAATACTGAGATGGTGGGAGAATAAGCCATGCAGAAACAACATGATAACGTCATTCTGGAACTCACCGTCCGCAACCATCCCGGCGTCATGACTCACGTCTGCGGGCTGTTTGCCCGCCGCGCGTTTAACGTGGAAGGCATTCTCTGTCTGCCGATTCAGGGCAGCGAGCACAGCCGCATCTGGCTCCTGGTGAACGATGACCAGCGTCTGGAGCAGATGATGGCGCAGATTGACAAGCTGGAGGACGTCACCAACGTGGCGCGCAACCAGTCCGATCCCACCATGTTTAACAAAATTGCGGTGTTTTTCGAATAGATCGCTCATTGCTTGAACACCCGCGCGCTTATCGTTAAGGTAGGCGCGTTTTTTTATCCGCCCGCCAGGAACGCGCCATGACCACCATCGCCCTTATCGACGACCACCTTATCGTCCGCTCTGGATTTGCCCAGCTTCTGAACCTCGAACCGGATTTTCAGGTGGTGGCCGAGTTTGGCTCTGGTCGCGAGGCGCTGGCGGGCCTGCCGGGACGCGGGGTGCAGGTCTGTATCTGCGATATCTCGATGCCGGATCTCTCCGGGCTGGAGCTGTTAAGCCAGCTGCCAAAAGGGATGGCGACGATCATGCTGTCGGTTCACGATAGCCCGGCGCTGGTCGAGCAGGCGCTTAACGCGGGCGCGCGCGGCTTCCTTTCCAAACGCTGTAGCCCGGACGAGCTGATTGCCGCCGTGCGCACCGTCTCCACCGGCGGCTGCTACCTGACGCCGGAGATCGCCATCAAGCTGGCGGCCGGCAGGCAGGATCCGCTCACCAGACGCGAGCGTCAGGTGGCTGAGAAGCTCGCGCAGGGGATGTCGGTGAAAGAGATTGCGGCTGAGCTGGATTTGTCGCCAAAAACCGTGCATGTCCATCGCGCCAACCTGCTGGAAAAACTCAACGTCAGTAACGACGTCGAGCTGGCGCGCCGCATGTTCGACAGCTGGCAATGAGTTCCGCTTTTTCACGGCTGATCGCCGTCGTTGCCAGCTTTTTTATCTTCTCTGCCGCGTGGTTCTGCCTGTGGAGCATCAGCCTGCATCTGGTGGAGCGCCCGGAGCTGGCGGTGCTGCTGTTTCCATTCGGCCTGCGTCTGGGGCTGATGCTGCAATGCCCGCGCGGCTACTGGCCCGTTTTGCTCGGGGCAGAGTGGCTGATGCTGGTCTGGCTGGCTCAGGAGGTTGCCCTCGCGCATCTTCCCTTATTGATGACCGGAAGCCTGCTCACGCTTCTCCCTGTTGCCCTCATTTCCCGCTATCGTCACCAGCGCGACTGGCGCACCCTGCTGCGGCAGGGGGCGGCGCTGATTGCCGCCGCACTGCTGCAGTCCCTGCCGTGGGTTGGCGACAAGGAGATGCTCAACGCTCTGCTGCTGACCCTCACCGGTGGCCTGACGCTGGCACCCACCTGCCTCGTGATCTGGCACTACCTCACCAGCACCGTCTGGCAGCCGCTCGGCCCGGGGCTGGTTTCCCAACCGGTGAACTGGCGCGCCCGGCATCTCATCTGGTATCTGCTGCTGTTCGTGGTGAGCCTCTGGCTTCAGCTGGGTTTGCCCGCCGAGCTTTCACGCTTCACGCCGTTTTGCCTTGCGCTGCCGATTATTGCTCTGGCCTGGCACTATGGCTGGCAGGGGGCGCTGATCGCCACCCTGATGAACGCCATCGCGCTGATCGCCAGCCAGACCTGGCACGACCATCCGGTGGATTTGCTGCTCTCGCTGCTGGCCCAGAGCCTGACCGGGCTGCTGCTCGGCGCGGGCATTCAGCGCCTGCGCGAGCTGAACCAGTCCCTGCAGACCGAGCTGGCGCGCAATCGCCGTCTGGCTGAACGCCTGCTGGAGACGGAAGAGAGCGTGCGGCAGGAGGTGGCCCGCGAGCTGCACGATGATATCGGCCAGACGATCACCGCCATCCGCACCCAGGCGGGCATTGTCCAGCGTCTTGCGGCGGAAAATGCGGGCGTGAAGCAGGGCGGGGCGCATATCGAGCAGCTTTCACTTGGCGTATATGACTCGGTGCGACGCCTGCTCGGCAGGCTGCGCCCGCGCCAGCTTGACGACCTGTCGCTGGAGCAGGCGGTACGCTCCCTGATGCGCGAGATGGAGCTGGAAAGCCGCGGCATTGTCAGCCATCTCGACTGGCGAATTAACGAATCTGCCCTGAGCGAAGGCCAGCGCGTGACGCTGTTCCGCGTCTGTCAGGAGGGGCTGAACAATATCGTCAAACACGCCAGTGCCAGCGCGGTCACGATACAGGGCTGGCAGCAGGACGAGCGCCTGATGCTGGTGATTGAAGACGACGGCTGCGGCCTGCCGCCGGGCTCCGGCCAACAGGGCTTTGGCCTGGCGGGCATGCGCGAGCGCGTCAAGGCGCTGGGCGGCACGCTGAACCTTTCCTGTACCCACGGGACGCGCGTCAGCGTCAGTTTGCCGTTAAGGACGCATCATGTTTAAAACCCCAGCCAGCGCAGCCCCATTAAGCAACAAAGCGGAAATTGATGCCCGCTACAGCTACTGGCGACGTCATATTCTGATTACCATCTGGCTCGGCTACGCGCTGTTCTACTTCACTCGCAAAAGCTTCAACGCCGCCGCGCCGGAGATCCTCGCCAGCGGCGTGATGACGCGCACCGATATCGGCCTGCTGGCGACGCTGTTTTACATCACCTACGGCCTGTCGAAGTTCTTCTCCGGTATTGTTAGCGACCGCTCTAACGCCCGCTATTTCATGGGCGTTGGGCTGATCGCTACCGGGGTGGTGAACATCCTGTTTGGTTTCTCCACATCGCTTTGGGCCTTCGCCCTGCTGTGGGCGCTGAACGCCTTTTTCCAGGGCTGGGGCGCGCCGGTCTGCGCCCGCCTGCTCACGGCGTGGTACTCGCGCAACGAGCGCGGCGGCTGGTGGGCCGTCTGGAACACCGCGCATAACGTCGGCGGGGCGCTGATCCCGATGGTGGTCGGCGCCGCGGCGCTGCACTACGGCTGGCGCGCGGGGATGATGATTGCAGGTGGCCTCGCCATTCTCGCCGGGCTGTTCCTCTGCTGGCGCCTCCGCGACAGGCCGCAAACCGTTGGCCTGCCTGCGGTGGGCGACTGGCGGCACGACGAAATGGAGATTGCCCAGCAGCAGGAGGGGGCGGGGCTGACCCGTAAGGAGATCCTCACCAAATACGTGCTGAAAAACCCGTACATCTGGCTGCTGTCGCTCTGCTACGTGCTGGTCTACGTGGTGCGCGCGGCCATTAACGACTGGGGCAATCTGTACATGTCCGAGACGCTCGGCGTGGACCTGGTCACCGCTAACTCGGCGGTGACGATGTTCGAACTGGGCGGGTTTATCGGCGCGCTGGTAGCGGGCTGGGGTTCGGATAAGCTGTTCAACGGCAACCGCGGCCCGATGAACCTGATTTTTGCCGCCGGGATTTTGCTCTCCGTCGGCTCGCTGTGGCTGATGCCGTTCGCCAGCTACGTGATGCAGGCGGCGTGCTTTTTTACCACCGGCTTCTTCGTCTTTGGCCCGCAGATGCTCATCGGCATGGCAGCGGCGGAGTGTTCCCACAAAGAGGCGGCAGGCGCGGCGACGGGCTTTGTCGGGCTGTTTGCCTACCTTGGCGCATCGCTCTCCGGCTGGCCGCTGGCGCGGGTGATCGATATCTGGCACTGGAGCGGTTTCTTCGCGGTGATCGCCATCGCGGCGGGAATTTCCGCCCTGCTGCTGCTGCCTTTCCTGCACGCGCAGGCCCCGCGCGAGATGGGTGAAGCGTGATGCGCCTCACCTTTCTGGCCCGAGTGGCGTAAAACTAAGAAATTTTCCCGGTTTTACCTGGACGCTGTCTCAGGCATCTCTCCTGGCTGATTTTTACAATGCCTGCCATTCGCAGGTAAAAATCAGCTCAGGAGCAAACCATGCTGGCCTTCCTCAACCAGGTGCGCAAACCGACCCTGGATCTGCCGCTCGACGTGCGGCGCAAAATGTGGTTCAAACCGTTCATGCAGTCCTATCTGGTGGTCTTTATCGGCTACCTGACCATGTACCTGATCCGCAAAAACTTTAATATCGCGCAGAACGACATGATCTCCACCTACGGGCTGAGCATGACGCAGCTGGGGATGATTGGCCTGGGCTTCTCCATCACCTACGGCGTGGGAAAAACGGTTGTGTCCTACTACGCGGACGGCAAAAACACCAAGCAGTTCCTGCCGTTTATGCTGATCCTCTCCGCCATCTGTATGCTCGGCTTCAGCGCCAGCATGGGCGCAGGGTCTGTCAGCCTGTTCCTGATGATCGCCTTCTACGCCCTGAGCGGCTTCTTCCAGAGTACCGGCGGGTCGTGCAGCTACTCCACCATCACCAAGTGGACCCCGCGCCGCAAGCGTGGTTCGTACCTCGGCATGTGGAACATCTCCCACAACCTCGGCGGAGCGGGTGCGGCAGGCGTGGCGCTGTTTGGCGCAAACTACCTGTTCGACGGCCACGTGATCGGCATGTTTATCTTCCCGTCGATTATCGCCCTGATTGTCGGCTTTATCGGCCTGCGCTACGGCAGCGACTCCCCGGAATCGTACGGCCTCGGCAAAGCCGAAGAGCTGTTCGGGGAAGAGATCAGCGAAGAGGACAAAGAGACCGAAGAGAACGAGATGTCCAAATGGCAGATCTTTGTTGAGTACGTGCTGAAAAACAAAGTGATCTGGCTGCTGTGCTTCTCAAACATCTTCCTGTACGTGGTGCGCATCGGCATCGACCAGTGGTCCACCGTGTACGCCTTCCAGGAGCTGAAGCTCTCTAAAGAGGTGGCGATTCAGGGCTTCACCCTGTTCGAAGTGGGCGCGCTTGTCGGCACCCTGCTGTGGGGCTGGCTCTCTGACCTCGCCAACGGCCGTCGTGCGCTGGTGGCCTGCGTCGCGCTGGCGCTGATTATCGCCACACTTGGCGTCTACCAGCATGCCAGCAACCAGTACGTTTACCTCGCATCCCTGTTCGCGCTTGGCTTCCTGGTGTTTGGTCCGCAGCTGCTGATCGGCGTGGCGGCAGTGGGCTTCGTACCGAAAAAAGCGATCGGCGCTGCCGATGGGATTAAAGGCACCTTCGCCTATCTGATCGGCGACAGCTTCGCCAAGCTGGGTCTGGGGATGATCGCTGACGGTACGCCAATTTTCGGCCTCACCGGCTGGGCGGGCACCTTCGCGGCGCTGGATGCGGCAGCGATCGGCTGTATCGTCCTGATGGCGATGGTCGCGGTGCTGGAGGAACGTAAAATTCGCCGTGAGAATCGTGCGCAGAAATTAAAAACAGCCTGAGTGTGCAGGTAACGTCTTTGCCCGGTGTGTGATGCCGGGCTTTTTTATTTCCGCCGACGGCATTAATACCTTATCCCCCGTCCCGCAACGTCTTTTCAGTGCACTATTCTGGTTCTGCCCGCTGTTGACGCCGTGCGTTTCCCGCTATGATGAGCGGCTATTCATAGGAGAACGCATGGTCTGGATAATGCTGGCAACGCTTGCCGTGGTGTTTGTGGTGGGATTTCGCGTCCTGACCTCAGATTCCCGCCGCGCCATCAAACGTTTAAGCGAGCGTCTGGGCATCACCCCGATGCCGGTTGAGTCGATGATCGATCAGTTCGGCAAAATGCCGGGCAATGAGTTTATCCGCTACCTTGAGCGCCCGGACGAAGCGCATCTGCAAAACGCCGCGCAGGTGCTGCTGATCTGGCAGGTCTGCATTGTCGACGCCAGCGAGGAGAACCTGCACGCCTGGTACCGCATGCTGCGAAAAGCCCGCCTTGCCGCACCCATTACCGATGCGCAAATTCGTCTGGCGCTTGGCTTCATGCGGGAGATGGAGCCCGATCCGCAGGAGCTGAACGCCTTCCAGCTACGCTACAACCAGCTCTTCCTGCCGGAAGAGGGTGTGTTTTATCTGCATTAAGGCATTTTCCCGCATAAGACATTCTGAGCGTTCAGAATCTCCTCTCTGTTTTCATTGAGGCGGGTGGCGACATAGATATCTATGTTTAACCTTTTTGCCTCCGCGTCCGTGAGTTCACGGTAGTAAAGTCCTTCCTGATTAAAGGTGCATTTCGACTGCGGCAGCAGCGCAAATCCTTTCCCTCTTGCGATACGGCTCAGCATCACGAGGGTATCATCCGGCTCTTTAATACGCTTCAGCGGCGCTTTTAGCGTATCAAAGTAGCTTTCGCATTTGTCGTAGAATGAAGGGTTTGCACTTCTGGAAAACCAGAATATGGGTAAATCACTGATATCTTCGAGGGAGACTTTCTCTTTGAGACTTGCAGGGTGTAAAGAGGGCATTGCGATGAGTAACGGCTCCTGGCAGACCCACCGGTACTGAACAATGTCTTCATGACCCGTTCCTTTTTCACCGGTCAGCACCAGATCCAGCATATTTTTAGACAAGCTTTGCAGCAGTTGCGCTGACGTCAGATCCGGCGTTTCGACATCATCTCCCGCGTTCATTTTTTGAAGCTGGGTGTTCACCGGTTCAATATATTCAAAATTAAGCGTCCGCGTCAGCCCGATTCGGAGGCTCGTTTCAGAGGAGAGCGTGTCTTCTTTTAAATTGCTGATGTCTTTGAGTATTTTTTCAGCCTGAACAACCAGCGCACGACCTGCTTCAGTGAGGCTAACGTCATGCGTGCTGCGGCTGAACAACTGACGTTTCAGAACAGCTTCAAGGCACTTTATCTGGCGCGTCAATGGCGGTTGAGTCATGCGTAGACGTTCGGCAGCCTTACGGAAATTCAGTTCATGTGCAACAGCGAGAAAGCATTGTAATTGTTTGATACTGGGCAGGTTATTGCTGATTAAATGTTCTGCTGTGGCCATACGTGAGTCCTGAATGCGAAAAGGTATTTAGTCTTTTTTCGATTTCGATATTACACGGTAACGCTATGAAGAAAAACCCAATTTAATAGTAATACAAAAAGTATATTACAAATTTAATAATTCCACTTATGCACTGAGTTGATAAATTAATTTCTGTTTTTTTCTTATTTTTATTAAAAGGATTTCTCTGTTCTAAAGTATCGCGTGGAAACTAAGTACGGCTCTCAGAAATATCATCGTTGGCCCGAAGATATTGAGTATCCCGTTTGTGGGTAACAACATTCAACATTTATCCAATTCGTAAAAGAATTTACTGATTAGTATATTGAGGTGGCGATTATGGCTGTAGAACGTTTTCCGCAAAAAATGACCTTAAAGTCATGGCTTGCTTTATTTATTCTGGCTATTTCAACGTTTACTATTGTTACCACTGAACTGGCGCCAGTAGGTTTATTAACCCCAATTGCAGATGGGCTACAGTCTTCGGAATCTGCAGTGGGTATGACCGTATCGCTTTATGCCTGGGTCGGGGCGTTGAGTGCGCTGTTTGCCTCCGTCTTTTTAGGGAATGTGTCCAGGAAGCGCCTTTTACTCGTGCTTACCGTGGTACTTCTGATTTCTAACGTCATGGCCGCGACCGTAGACACCTACAGCATGCTGCTTAGCGCCCGCGTACTGGGTGCGCTTGCTCACGGTGCATTCTGGGCGATGATCGGCGCGGCGGCGGTAGCTATCGTACCTGCCAGATATATTGGCGCGGCGACGTCAATCGTATTTGGAGGCGTTTCCGCAGCAAGCGTTTTTGGCGTGCCGGTATCCAACTATATTGGTATTCACTTCGGCTGGCGGCAGGCATTTTGGCTGATGGCCGCGCTGAGCGTAATTGCCTTTGTGGGTATTAGTGTGCTTGTTCCCCGGATCGTCAGCAAAAGTTCGCTTGGCCTGGATGCGCTTAAAGGCGTGCTAAAGTCGTCTACCTTGTGGAAAATTTACTCAGCAACCTTGCTGGCCGTTACGGCCCACTTTGCTGCTTTTACGTATATTGAACCCTGGCTACATGCGCAGAGTTCACTGTCCATCACCTTTATTCCCGCTGTGCTTTTTGTTTACGGCATCGCGGGTCTGGCCGGTAATTTCCTCACCGGCGTGTTGATTGATAAGTATCTCAAGCTGACGGTCTCGTTGTCTGTACTGCTGATCTGTGCAGTGCTGCTGTTCCTGGGTCTGTCAGGTTCCTCGCTCTCTGCTGCGATGATATTCACCAGCATGATTGTCTGGGGTATCGCCGTGTCAGGAATATTTGTCGGCTTCCAGACCTGGGTTTTATGTATGGCAGAGGATAAAGCCTTCCCCGCCTCTGCAATCTACGTTTCATTTTTCAATACCGCCATTGGTATCGGCGCGTCGGTCGGTGCCTGGATAGTTTCATCATTTTCACTGCCGCTCCTGTATATCGTCGCCGCCACGGCCATCGGCCTTTCCGTTCTGCTTATTGCGTTTATCCCTGCCACGTTGACCGCTAAACAATCCCGGATGGAGAAATCTTATGAGTCCAATTAATGCCCGCATCCGGCATGGATGAAAAATAATCATTGCTGACAACGGATAAAAAAACCGGGTAAACCCGGTTTTTTTATTTCATGATGAGGTATCAGGCGTTTACACCCTTCATTCCCTCTGCAGAATATCGTTCACCTTTTATCTCTATCTTTCGACGAATATCGTTCAGTGATTGAATATCGCTTTTTTCCAGAACAATGTCGGCTGAGTGTGCATTCTCTGCCAGGTAACGGGTGTGCTTAGTGCCCGGAATGGGAACCAGTTTATCGTATTGCGCCAGCAACCACGCCAGTGCAATTTGACCCGAAGTGCAACCGTATTTCTGCGCAAGCGGCGTAATCGCATCGAGCAACTGGCGATTATGATCAAGACTGGACTGAATAAAACGTTCGTTATTCTTGCGAAAATCACCCTCTGCAAAATCACTGTTGTTCAGGTATTTTCCAGTAAGGAAGCCTCTACCAAGAGGCGAGTAAGGCACCAGGCCGATATCCAACTCTTTCACGACCGGCAGAACGGTATCTTCAATATCACGCGTCCACAGAGAATATTCCGTTTGCAGCGCGGTGACAGGATGGACTTCATGGGCCCGTCGTAGCGTTGAAGCTGAAACTTCACAAAGACCAATATGGTTAATTTTACCTTCTTTAACGAGCGCACTGAGGCAATCCATGCTTTCTTCGACCGGTGTTTCGTTGCTTACTCTGTGAAGGTAAAAGAGATCGATGCGTTCAACGCCAAGGCGCTTAAGGGATTCGTTACAGCAACGGATGATATAGTCGGGTGTGTTATTAATGGAGCGGGCATAGGACTCGTCGGGAGAGCGATCGATACCGCACTTCGTGGCAATTTTAAACTGCTCGCGTGTGCTTTTATCCAGCCCGGCAAGAAAGTGACCGATCAGCCTTTCATTGTGACCGCGGCCATAAAGATTTGCGGTATCAATGAACGTCACGTTCAGTTCGATGAGCTTATGCAACACCTCAAGTGATGCATTGTCATCCGTCTGCCCGTAAAATTCACTCAGCCCCATCGCACCAAAGCCAATAGCACTAACACTAAGATTTTGAGATAAGTTACGTGTTTTCATAGTTTCTCCTTTTCAGACGCTATGATTGTTTCACCTCAAATGTGGATACTGAATTTTCATTTTCGTTATGCTGAAAAGGTATCAGTCGACGACGCTCTCCCTCCTGGCTCATTAAAAACGACAAAAGTTGTCAAATCGTTAAATCCGTCACACTTTTGATGATAAACTGCGCGACTTTTCCGCACGTTTTTATCTTCAGGTGACGCCATGACAGAACATATCCAGCCCACGACCAGACCGCAGACCAAAGAGGTTTCACGCCCCAACTGGTCGGCGGTTTTCTCCGTGGCGTTCTGCGTCGCCTGCCTGATTACCGTTGAGTTTCTGCCGGTGAGCCTGCTGACACCGATGGCGCAGGACCTGGGCATTTCCGAAGGCGTGGCGGGGCAGTCCGTTACCGTCACCGCGTTTGTGGCGATGTTTGCCAGCCTGTTTATCACCCAGGTGATTGGCACCATCGACCGCCGCAAAGTGGTCATTCTGTTCAGCGTGCTGCTGACGCTCTCCTGCCTGCTGGTCTCCTTCGCGGAAAGCTTTACCCTGCTGCTGCTGGGGCGCGCCTGTCTGGGACTGGGGCTCGGCGGCTTCTGGGCGATGTCCGCCTCGCTCACCATGCGCCTGGTGCCTGCGCGCACCGTGCCGAAAGCGCTGTCCGTCATATTTGGCGCGGTCTCCATCGCGCTGGTGATTGCCGCGCCGCTGGGCAGCTTCCTGGGCGGGATTATCGGCTGGCGTAACGTCTTTAATGCGGCGGCGGTTATGGGCGTGCTTTGCGTTATCTGGGTGTGGAAGGCGCTGCCGTCCCTGCCTGGCGAAGCGGCGCACCACAAACAGAACATGTTTAGCCTGCTGAAGCGTCCCGGCGTGCTGGCGGGGATGACCGCGATCTTTATGTCCTTTGCCGGGCAGTTTGCCTTCTTTACCTATATCCGCCCGGTGTTTATGACCATGGCGGGCTTTGACGTAGACGGCCTGACGCTGGTGCTGCTGAGCTTCGGTATCGCCAGCTTTGTCGGTACCTCGCTTTCGTCCCAGTTCCTGAAGCGCTCCCTGAAAGTGGCGCTGGCGGGTGCGCCGCTGGTGCTGGCTGCAAGCGCCGCGGTGCTGGTGCTGTGGGGCAGCGATAAGTGGGTCGCGTCTGCCATTGCGATTATCTGGGGCTTTGCCTTTGCGCTGGTGCCGGTGGGCTGGTCGACGTGGATCACCCGCTCGCTTGCCGATCAGGCGGAAAAAGCCGGGTCGATTCAGGTGGCGGTGATCCAGCTGGCAAACACCTGCGGCGCGGCGATTGGCGGCGTGGCGCTCGACCACCTGGGGCTGACGTCACCGCTGGTGATTTCCGGCACGCTGATGCTTTTGACCGCGCTGCTGGTGGCGGGCAAGGTTAAAGCACGTTGATTGATAAATAGTCACTTCATCGATATACTTGTACCGTAACTTGTACAGGAGGGAATATGCAGGTTGTGACGTTTACCGAAGCACGAAGCCGACTCAAAGATGTGTTGGACGACGTGAATGACAACGTGGAGACAACCATCATCAGCCGCCGAAACGGGGGGGATGCGGTGGTTATGTCTCTGCAGCACTACAACTCGATGATGGAAACCATCCATCTGATGAGTTCGCCTGCTAACGCCAGCCGACTGATGGAGTCAATCGCACAGGCAAATACCGGAAAAACCACGCAGAGGGATCTGATAGATGACCAGGCTACTGATTTGGACTGATAACGGCTGGGATGATTACCTGTGGTGGCAGGAGCAGGACAAGAAAACGCTTCGCAGAATCAATAAATTGATTGAAGATGCGAAGCGTCAACCTTTCGATGGCCTGGGTAAGCCGGAACCCCTTAAAGGTAACCTTTCCGGATACTGGTCCCGTCGAATCAATGATACCGATCGTCTGGTTTACGGGGTGTCAGATAGCGCTCTTACTATTTTAATGTGCCGCTATCACTATTATTCGTAGATCACGCCGATGTCCTCACCCGTCTTCTTGAATCCATCGAAATCAGTATAACCGACGACACGATAAGCAACGTCCCCAGCCAGTCCGGCAGGGTGAACGCCACGCCCAGCAACACCACCGACAGCAGCGCGCTGCTCAGCGGCTCGGCGCAGCTCAGAATGCTCGCTTTCGGCCCGCCGATCGTCTGCGCGCCTTTCAGATACAGGCTGAACGTCAGCGCGGTGCCGATCACGACCAGGTAGAAAAACGCCAGCAGCAGGCTGCCGTCAATGACGAAGGTCGTCCCGCGCCCGGCGTAGAACGGCGTCAGCATTAACCCGGCAATCAACATACTCCAGCCGACAATCGGCAATGTGCCGTAGCGGGCAATCAGCGTTGACGGATAGGTCGTGTAAAACGCCGCGGCAAACGCCGAGGCGATGCCGAAGAACAGTGCGGCAGGCGAGATGGAGAGCGAGGTCGGGTCGCCGTGGGTGACCAGCAGGAACGTCCCGACAAGCGAGGTCACAATCGCGGATAAAACAAACACGCCGGGGCGCTTTTTCCGCGCCAGCGCGAACCAGGCCACGATAATGGTTGGCGACAGAAACTGCAGCACAGTGGCCGTTGCCGCATTGGATTTTTCAATCGTCAGCAGGAAGGTGAGCTGCACGGTGAGCGCGCCGACCAGCGAGAAAAACAGCAGGCTGAGGGCGTCTTTGCGATGTTTGATGACCGAGAAAATCTTGTCGCCGTGTACGAAGGAGAGCGTCAGCAGGATCACGCCGGTAAACAGCAGGCGAACCATGGTCAGGTAAGGCGAAGAAATGTGGCTTTTCTCCATGATGTACTGCGCGCAAACGCCGGAACTGCCCCATAAAACGGCGGCGATCAGGACGTTCAGCATCCCTTTACGTGTAGAACCCATTTTCTCCCCTGTTATGTTGGTTTTTTTCTAGCATAACATGGGATCTTTCCGGGTGGCGCTACGCTTACCCGGCCTACAAAACCTTGTAGGCCCGTGCAAGCGCAGCGCCGCCGGGCGAAACAAACGGCGCTGTACTAGAACCACGCCTCCCACATCGCGCCGACGTTGAAGTCGTCGAGCGTTTCGTCTTTGGTGTTGTTCACGCGCGCGGTGCGTGCGTTATCCACCTTGCCGCCGGTCACGTAGAAGCGCAGCATCGGACGGAACTCTGGCCCCATGGCGATAGACATGTTCTGCGACAGGGTCAGCTTCCAGCCCTTGTTGTCGCCGCCGTTGTCGTAATCCACGTGCTGCCAGCCTGCTTCCAGCCAGGTGGAGTGAACGTCGTTCCACCAGTGCATCGGACGCACGATGGCGTTGTAGTTCTTACGGTTGTCGGTCTTATCGCGGCTGTTGTCGTAGTCGTGGAAGGCGAGGATATACTCCACCTGCGTGGCCTGGGTGAATTTGTACAGCCCTTCGAAGCTGGCGTAGACCGTGGTCAGATCCTCGGTTTTGTTGAACACGCTGTTGTCCGAATTATCGGAGTAGCGGGCAATCACCTTGTTCACGCCGCTGTCGTTGGTGTGGCTCAGCACCACGCCGCCCTGCCACGCGTTCAGACGTTCGTCGCTCTCCACCGCTTTGGAGTCAAAGCCGTAGTTGGCGTAAAGCTCCATGTCGATCGGTCCGAGCTTCATGCCGTGGATTTTTGAGGTCGCGGCGTAGTTGCCTTTGTCGCCCGTGCCGGACCCGCCGGTACAGGTGATGCGCGACGGGTTGGCTTCATCTTCCATCACTTCCGGGCTACAGGATTCCACCGCCGCCACGGCGGCGACGTCAAACTGCACGCCGCCGATGTCGAAGTTCTTCACCCCGGCGCCCTGGCCGTCGTGGTTCATCCAGAAGTAATCGTTGATGCCCTGCTGCGGACGCTGGTGGAAGTCACGACCGGCCCAGAAATAGGCGTTCGGGTTGGAGGCCATAATATTGGTCACCCCGGCGTAGGCTTTTTTCAGGTTAACTTCGTCGCCCCAGTGGTCGATCATCACGTTGATGTCCCAGATGGCGCCGTTTTCGCCTTTAAAGGCCTTGGAAAGCTGGAATTCCCCGCCGTTGCCTTCGTTGCCCAGACGACCAATGGCGGACGCGCCGTTGTATGAACCGTCCACCGCCACGTATTTCTGATCGGCGGCCTGGAAGTGCGCGCCGTATCGGGCGTAGCCGGTAAATTTAACCCCAAACGGAATCGCCATATCCGGAGATTGCGCCGCGCTTTGCGGCTCGGTCACCACGTCCGCTTTTTTCGCGACGGCAGCATCCATTTTGGCCTGACGTTCAGCCAGGGCTTTATCCACCGCTTTCGCCACAATGGCGTCGATTTGTTCCTGCGTGAATTCCTGTGCGAGCACGGAAATTGGGCAAAGCGCGGCGATAACCGCCATGGTTAATGGAAGTTTTTTAATCGTATTCATGGTTATCTCAATATAGTTTAATTTTATTCAGACAATAACCATCCCGCTCCGATCTGACAGAATATGTCGCTATCATCAGAACAAGTGGATTTCTAGTTTTAGGTACAGAGGTGTTACATTAATTTATTTCGACATAGGCTATCTCTGATATAAATGAATAATTTCTTCGGATAATTCACGCGCTAATAAGGAATTCATTAAATGATCCTGCGCGTGCACCATAATTAACGTCATCGGCTGGCGGCCTTCGCCCGCATCCTGCTCGATCAGTTTGGTCTGCATCTTGTGCGCCTGGCGCGCGTAGCCGTCGGCTTCGCGCAGCAGGCTTTTGGCTTCGTCAATGTTGCCCTGGCGCGCGGCGTGCAGGGCTTCAAAGCACAGGCTGCGGGACTGCCCGGCATTGACGATAATTTCCATTACGGCTTCTTCTAATGCGATCATAATCATGACTCTTTTTCAAAACTATTATTTAACGCGGTGGCGGCAAACCACTCCCCGCTTTTCTTAATGGTGCGTTTCTGCGTCTCTAAATCGAGCTGGATAAATCCGTAGCGATTTTTATACGCGTTGCACCACGACCAGTTATCTATAAACGTCCACATATGGTAGCCAAGACAATTACACCCTTCGCTAATCCCTTTATGCAGCCAGGCTAAATGTTCGGAAATAAACTCGATGCGGTATTGATCGTTAATCTGACCATTTTCAATAAAACGCTGCTCATTTTCGACGCCCATGCCGTTTTCGGAAATAAAGCAGCGAGGGTTGCCGTAATTGTCGCGCAGGTTAATCAGAATATCGTAGATACCCGGCTCGTAGATTTCCCAGCCGCGGTGCGGATTCATCTTGCGCCCCGGCATCTCGTAATTATCAAAGAACCACTCCGGCATAAATGGCGCCTGCGGGTTCACCGCGCTGTCGCGACACTTCACGCGACGCGGCTGATAGTAGTTAATGCCGAGCAGATCGATTTTCCCTTCCGCAATCAGGAAACCGTCTTTCGGCTTGCAGGCGGGTAATTGATCGTAGGATTTTAGCAGCGCCACCAGATCCGCCGGGTATTCGCCTCGCAGAACCGGGTCAAGGAAGCTGCGGTTAAACATCAGATCCGCAACGTGCGCCGCCTTCACGTCTGCCGGGTTCTGCGAGCGCGGATACGACGGCGTCAGGTTCAACACGATGCCGATCTCCCCCGCGTAGTGCCCGGCGCGGTAGGCCTGAACTGCCTTCGCATGGGCCAGCACCGTGTGATACGCCACGGTGGCCGCCCTGCGGAAATCCACTACGTTGGGGTAGTGGAAGTCGTACAGATAACCGCCTTCCACCGGCACGATCGGCTCGTTGAAGGTAAACCAGTGCAGCACGCGATCGCCGAACAGCTCGAAGCAAATCTGCGCGTAACGGGCGTACGCGTCCACCACGTCGCGGTTTTCCCAGCCGCCTATTTCCTGCATCGCCATCGGCATGTCGAAATGGAACAGAGTGATAAACGGCGTGATGCCCTGTTCGTTCAGCTTGTCAATGACCTGATTATAAAAATCGACCGCGTCCGGGTTCACTTCACCGATACCGTCGGGGATCAGGCGCGCCCAGCTAATCGAGGTGCGAAAGCTGTTGTGGTTCAGCTGCTTCAACAGCTGAATGTCCGTTTTCCAGTGCTGATAAAACGTGGAGGTCTGCTGTGGCCCCACGCCGTTGTGAAAACGGTTCGGCTCGCGGGCAAACCAGTAGTCCCAAGTGGTTTCCCCCTCTCTTGCCCCTTCCGTCTGGAGAGCGGAGCTTGCGCTGCCCCACCAGAAGTTATCGGGAAATGCGTATTTCATGACTCTTCCTCTTTGACTTAATTGCTGGCGGTCTCGGCGGCACCGACGGTTGCCTGGGCCTTCTGCTCTTCGTTTTTGATGAGCGTACGCTCATAGGCGCGCAGGAACGGCAGGTACATCAGCGCGGACATCACCATACAGACCAGGCACATCACCACCGGGCTCAACGCCCAGTTCGCCGCCCACGATGCGCCGATCGGTGCAGGGGTAGTCCATGGGGTCAATGACACAACCTGTGCCAGCCAGCCGAGCTTGGTTGCCGCGTACGCCAGACAGGCGTTGACCAGCGGAACGAACACGAACGGGATAAACAGCATCGGGTTCATGATGATCGGCGCGCCGAACAGAATCGGCTCGTTGATGTTAAAGAAGCTAGGCACCACGCCCATTTTGCCGATAGTGCGCAGGTGCGTAACGCGGCTACGCAGCAGCAGGAACGCCAGCGGCAGGGTGGAACCGACGCCGCCAATCAGCAGGTAGTGATCCCAGAAGCCCTGCAGGTAAACGTGCGGCAGCGCCGCGCCTGCGGCCAGTGCCGCCTGGTTTGCCGAGAGGTTGGCCATCCAGAACGGGTTCATGATGCCGGTAACGATCAGCGAGCCGTGGATACCCGCAAACCAGAAGATCTGGCACAGCAGCACGGAGAGCAGAATGGCGGGCAGGGAGTCAGAGGCGGACACCAGCGGCTCCAGCAGGTGCATAATCGCCTGCGGGATAATCATCCCGGTCTGCGCTTCAATGAACAGGTTCAGCGGGTGCAGCGTACCGATCACCACCATCACCGGGATCAGGATCTCAAACGAGCGCGCCACGCCGGTCGGGACTTCCTTCGGCAGACGAATGGTCACGTTGTTCTGCTTCAGCCACGCGTAAACGCGGGTGGAGTAGATCGCGGTAATCAGCGCGGTGAAGATGCCCTGACCGGAGAGATACTGGGTCGAGATTTTGCCATCGGCATACGGCGCGGCGACCAGCAGGAAGGCCATAAAGGCCAGCAGGCCGGACATCACCGGGTCGAGGTTAAACTGACGTCCCAGGCTCGCCCCAATCCCCACCGAGATGAAGAAGGTCATAACGCCCATGCTGAGGTTAAACGGCAGCATCAGCTGCTCGCGGTAGGTCTGGGAGAAATCCAGCCAGCCGCGGGCGAAGCTGTTGGTGGTATCCGCCGAGAACGGCGGGAAGATGAACACCAGCATAAACGAGCCGATGATCATGAACGGCAGCGCGGCGGTAAAGCCGTCGCGGATGGCAATCACATACTTTTGCTGGCCGAGCTTCGCGGCCAGCGGGGTAATTGACTGCTCAATCACCGCGACCATGGATTGATATAACGAACTCATGTGAACACCTTTTAGTGTGCCGCTTCGATGAGCGACAGAGCATAGTCCAGTACTTTATCGCCACGCTGCATGCCGTAGTCCATCATATCGATGGGCTGCACCGGAATGCCATGCGTCGCCGCCTTGTCTGAGAGTGTCTGTAACATGTATTTCACTTGCGGTCCGAGAAGGACAACCTGGTATTGCGGAAACTGCGTATCAAATTCGGAAACACCGTACGCATCAATCTTCACCGGCAAACCACGTTCTTTCGCGACATCGACCATTTTGCTGACCAACAGGCTGGTGGACATCCCGGCAGAGCAGCACAGCATAATCTTGAACATCGACAACCATCCTCTAAATGTAAAAAGTTATTGCGAGGATGATTGGACATGATACGGAAACCGGTTTCCATTTATAAAGAGCAGAACTGTGATAGCCATCAAGATCCAATACTTATGAGGCTAATTAACCGGATGTGTGTCACATAATTTGGCTGTTTTGACATCATTTTGAGTGGAAACGGAAAATCGGTTTCCATGGAAAACGGAAACGGATATACTCCGTTCTGGCTATAATGTGAGCCGAAGCGGTGATGGAATTTGCAGGCGCGAGGTAAGCCTGCCAGGGGAAAAAGATGTCGACAATCAATGATGTATCACGTCTTGCCGGGGTGTCTAAAGCCACGGTTTCGCGAGTGTTGAGTGGGTCGCGTGGCGTTAAGGAAGCCAGCCGTCAGGCCGTTCTGAAAGCTGTGGATGAGCTGAACTATCGTCCCAACGTGATTGCCCAGTCGCTGCTGAGCCAGTCGACGGGCTGCATTGGGGTCATTTGCGCGCAGGAGAATATTAACCAGACCACCGGTTATCTGTACGCGCTGGAAAAACAGCTCAGCCAGCATCAAAAACACCTGCTGCTGCGTTTCGCGCACAGCAAAGCGGAAGTGATGAACGCCCTTGAAGAACTTTCCTGCGGGCTTTGTGATGACATCCTGGTGATCGGCGCCCGTTTCCCGCTGGACGTCGATATGGACAACGTCATCCTGGTCGACTGCATGGAGTCTGATAATTCCAACAGCATCCAGTTCGATCACGCTTTTGCCGCAGAAACTGCCTGTAATTATCTCACCAGCCAGGGGCGTCGCCAGATTGCGCTGATCCACCCCCACGGCAGCGGTTTTGCCGACCAGGTGCTGCTCGGCTACAAGCACGCGCTGGAGAAAAATTTCCTGCCCTTTAATCGCAACCTGGTCTTTATGGACGCGACGTCTTCGTCCGTTGCGCTGCAGGAGCTGCTGAATAACGCCAGCACGCTGAACTTCAACGCGCTGCTGGTGGCGGACGAGCAGGAAGCCCAGCGGGTGATCCCGCAGCTGCAGGCGTTTAATAAATCGGTACCGGACGACATCATGGTCTTTAGCCTTGCCGGATCGCTGCACCTGCCGGGTATTCCGGTGATCCCGGCGATTGAATATTCCATGGATGCCATGGCGGCGCGCATTGTGGGCTGGCTGACGGAGAAAACGCAGATGCTGGGCTCGTATGTGCTGCGCGGAGATTTAATTATTCCGGATGTGCGTAAGCGTTAAACATGTTTTCCAGGCCGGGTAAGCGTAGCGCCACCCGGCAAGCAGCATTCAATAATCTTCCATACAATCCACCTGCCCAATCGCCCCCCAGTAGGCATCCAGGTTGTCGCGCTTCACGGCGGTAATGGCATTTTTGATTAGCAGCTGATTGGCCTCGGACGACAAAATCATCTCCTGCCAGGCTTTATCGCTCTGCTTTTTCTGTGGGGTACAGGTTTTCTTAATATCTTTAAGGACCTGCTGCTTTATTTGCGCCTCTTTCGCGGGATCTTCTTTTTCCTGAGCATGGACAAATGCGGCGAAGAGCAGACAAACCAGCAGGCAGACCAGGTGCGCAGCTTTCATCAACAACCCCCTTTTGACGTCACAGGCTTCCCATGAAATATATCGTTACATTCAGTGTAGCGACGCCAGCCGAAAGTATGAATTTTCTCCGTAAAGTATCTGTGAGATAGTCAAACAGCACACAAAAACAGGGAGAACGTCATGCAACTGAGCATTACCAATACGGTTACGCAGCAGGAAAAAGAAGAATTATTCGTGGGGCTGCGTGCCTACAACGCGCAATTTTTGGATATGGCGACCTTTAGCGGCGACGTTGGCGTTTACGTGCGTGACGATAATGGCGCCATGCTGGGCGGGTTAATCGGTGTGCGAAAAGGCGACTGGCTGAATATCGACTATCTCTGGGTGAGCGAGACCGTGCGCGGATCCGGCGTTGGCAGCCAGCTCATCAGAACGGCCGAAGAGGAAGCCAGACGCAAAGGCTGCAAGCACGCGCTGGTCGATACCGCCAGCTTCCAGGCGCGGCCGTTCTATGAAAAACAGGGGTACCAGTTGCAAATGTCTTTGCAGGATTATCCTTATCCGGGCATGCAGCGACATTACCTGGCGAAAGCCCTTTAGCTCTGAATCCGCAGGCCGGGTAAGCGCAGCGCCACCCGGCTATACCCGCATATAACTTATCCTTCTTATTGATTCTTTTTCGGTTTTTATTTCACCGCCTCGTTGTCGATATAGTCATTACAACATTCAGCAAAAGGAACTGTCTTGTGAAACGTCGATTGGGTGCTCTGGTACTGGCTGGCCTGTTGCTGGCAGGGTGCGATCAAAGTGGCAGCGATGCCAAACGCATTAAAGTCGGCGTCATCAACGGCGCCGAGCAGGACGTGGCGGAAGTCGCCAAAAAGGTGGCGAAAGAGAAATATGGCCTCGACGTGGAGCTGGTGGGCTTCAGCGGCTCGCTGTTGCCTAACGATGCCACCAACCAGGGGGAACTGGATGCCAACGTCTTCCAGCATCGCCCGTTCCTTGCAGAGGATAACAAGGCGCATGGCTACAAGCTGGTGGCCGTGGCGAACACCTTTGTTTTCCCGATGGCCGGCTATTCCCGCAAAATCAAATCCGTCTCTGACCTGAAGGACGGAGCGACCATTGCCATTCCAAACGACCCTACAAACCTGGGCCGCGCGCTGCTGCTGTTGCAAAAAGAGAAGCTCATCACCCTGAAGCCGGACACCGGGCTGCTGCCAACGGCGCTGGATATTACCGCCAACCCTAAACAGCTGAAAATCATGGAGCTCGAAGGGGCGCAGCTGCCGCGCGTGCTGGACGACCCGAAAGTCGATGTCGCCATCATCAGCACTACCTATATCCAGCAAACCGGGCTGTCGCCGGTGCATGACAGCGTCTTTATCGAAGACAAAAACTCGCCGTACGTGAACATCGTTGTGACGCGCGAAGAGAACAAAGACGCGGAGAACGTGAAGGAATTTATCAAGTCGTATCAGTCGCCTGAAGTGGCGAAAGCGGCGGAGACGATCTTTAACGGCGGGGCGGTGCCGGGCTGGTAACAATCTGATGGAAAAAGGGTTGCTTAAATTGGCCCGATTCCATCGGTAATCGCCCTTTAACCCACAGCGTCAGCTGAGACGGCTGGCTATTCTCCTTATCACACCAACCGGAGGATAGCCCATGAACATTACCCACATTCGCAACGCCACCCAGCTGATTACCTACGCCGGAAAACGTCTTTTAATCGACCCGATGCTGGCCCCTAAAGGGGCTTACCCGGGCTTTCCCGGCACTGCGTATGCCGAACGCCGTAATCCGACTGTCGAGCTCCCCGTTGACGTCAACACGCTGCTGGACGCCGACGCGGTGATCGTCACCCATACTCATGACGATCACTGGGATCGCGCCGCGGCAGAGCTGATCGCCAAAGATAAGCCGATCTACGTGCAAAACGAGCGTGACGCCGCGCTGCTGCGCAGCCAGGGGTTTAGCAACCTGACGGTCATGACCGACGCGACCTTCTTCGGCGATATTCTGATTACGAAAACCCACGGTGGGCAGCACGGGACCGATCGCGCATATGCCGTGCCCGAACTGGCGGAGCGGCTGGGCGAGGCCTGTGGCGTGGTGCTCCGCCATCCTGATGAGAAGACGCTCTATATTGCCGGGGATACCGTCTGGCGTGACGAGGTGGCGGCCGATCTGCAAAAGCATCAGCCGGACGTGGTGGTGCTGAACGCCGGCTATGCTCACGTCATTGGCTTTGGGCCCATTATTATGGGGCAGGAGGACGTGCTCAACGTCCATTTCCTGCTGCCGCAGGCCAAAATTGTGGCGAGCCATATGGAAGCCATTAACCACTGCCTGTTAACCCGCAGCGCGCTGCGTGAGTACGTTGAAGCCAACCAGGTGAGTGACGCAGTGAGCATTCCCCAGGATGGCGAAACCGTTATATTCTGAGTATCTAAAAGGGAAAGGAGAGACAAATGCCGCTAGCCAACGTCGCGATTGTCGCGGTAGACGGGTTCAGCCCGTTCCACTACTCCGTTCCCTGCATTCTGTTTGGCGACTCGGTCTCCGGAGAAAAGCGCTTTAACGTGACGATCTGCGCCGAAACGCCGGGATTCCTCACCTCAAAAGACGGATTTGCCCTCAACGCCACGCAGGATTTTACCGCCATTGGGCAGGCCGATATTGTTGTCGTTCCCTACTGGCAGCACGTTTTTGAACGCCCGCCACAGTCGCTGCTCGATAGCCTGGTGCAGGCGAGAGACCGCGGCGCAGAAATCGTCGGGCTGTGTCTGGGGTCGTTTGTGCTGGCCTGGGCGGGGATCCTCGACGGTAAGCGTGCGGCCACCCACTGGGAGTTCGAACGTCAGTTTCAGTCCCTCTTCCCGAACGTTCGGCTGGATATTAATGCCCTTTACGTGGATGACGGCAATATCATTACCTCTGCCGGGACTGCCGCCGCACTAGACTGCTGCCTGTATATCATTCGCCAGCGCTTTGGCAGCGTGGTCGCCAACCAGATTGCCCGCCGGATGATTGTACCGCCCCACCGCGAGGGCGGTCAGGCGCAGTTCATCGCCCAGCCGGTACCCAAAGATACCCGCGACGGACGCATTAACTGCCTGATCGACTACCTGCAGCAGCACATCACCGAACCGCATAGCCTGGACTCGCTGGCGGAGGTCGTCTCGATGAGCCGCCGCACCCTGACCCGTCATTTTGTTAACGCTACGGGGATGAGCGTCGCCGACTGGCTGACCGCCGAACGCCTGCGGCGCAGCCAGATCCTGCTTGAAGCCGGAAATATGCCGATTGAGCGCGTGGCTGAGCTGGTGGGATTTAATTCCGCCGTCACCTGGCGACAGCAGTTTAAGGCTCGTTTTGGGGTGAGCCCTGCGGAATGGAGAAAAACCTTTCGTCTTCACAGCTAGTTTATTTGGGCTAACTCAAGATTTAAGGCCTAGTTAAATAATTTATTATTTTTTCTTAATCGACCTCTCATTTTTCTAAAAAAATATTTTATTTGATGAGCCCTAACGCAAATTAGATATACTCGCATTAAGAATGCTCTTATATTTCGAAAATATTAATTGCGAATAATTTTGTGGCATGGATGAATAGCAATAAAATAAAAAAGAGAATAATTTCATTAGCAAATTATATTATTTTTATCTTATCGGTTGCGCTTTTTTCAGCGAGCGCTAACGCTGCCCCCTTGTCTCCAGCCGATCGCGATTCCATCCAGCAGCAACAGCAGCAGCTTTTATTACAGAACCAGCAACAGCGTGAGGAGCTGGAGCGGAGTATTCCTCGTCCCGCGCCCGCCAGACCGCTGCCTGCTACCGGTGCCGGGCCCTGCTTCACCATTAATACCATTACCCTTTCCGGTGCGACCCTAATCTCCCCGAAAACCCGGCAGGCCCTTGTCGCGCCGTGGCAGGGCCGGTGTCTGGATATGGCAAAAATAACGGAGCTTCTCGCCCATATTTCTGACTGGTATATCAGCCGGGGATATATCACCAGCCGCGCTTTTCTTACCGAGCAGGATCTCTCCGGCGGTCAGCTGAATATTGTGGTGCTGGAAGGACGGCTGGAAGCGATCCGTCTGGAAGGCGAAACGCCGCACATGCTGAAAATGGCGTTTCCGGGACGGGTCGGCGGCATCCTTAATTTACGCGACATCGAACAGGGCATGGAGCAAATTAACCGTTTGCGTGCCGACCCGGTTCAGATTGAAATTCTTCCGGGAACGCAGGCCGGATATTCCATCGTTAACCTCACGGCAAAACCGGAATTTCCCTTAAGTGCATCGGTAAGCCTGGATAATAGCGGGCAGAAAAGTACCGGCGAAGATCAGCTGAGTGGCGTGCTCACCGCCAATAATATGCTTGGGCTGGCGGATAAATGGTTTGTCAGCGGCGGGCGCAGCAGCGATTTTGCCAGCGCGTACGATGCGCAGAATTTCCAGGCGGGCGTCAGCGTGCCGTTTGGCTACGGCCTGCTGGACTACAGCTACGCCTGGAGTAACTACCGGACCACCATCAGTAACCAGGGATTCAACTGGCTCTCCACGGGCGATACCAAAACCCACCGCGTTAACGCGTCCTGGGTGGTCTTCCGCAACGGGGAGGTGAAAACCGGCATTGCGGCTGGCGTGGTTCAGCGATCCAGCCGCAACTGGCTCAACGACGCGCCGCTTCAGAGCAGCACGCGCAACCTCTCCAGCCTGATTCTGGGCATTACGCACACGCAAAAAATGCTGGGCGGCGTGGCGACCTTCAACCCGACCTGGAGCCACGGCATGCCGTGGTTCAGTGCCGAAACCGACGAAGATAAGTCCGGGGATGTGCCGCGCGCGGAATTCCGTAAATGGAGTCTGAACGCCAGCTTCCAGCGGCCGATTACCCGTAATGCCTGGTGGCTGACCAGCGCCTACGGCCAGTGGTCGCCCGACCGGCTGTACGGCTCTGAGCGCCTGACGCTCGGCGGCGAAAGCTCCGTGCGCGGTTTTAAAGAGCAGTACCTGTCCGGGGATAACGGCGGCTACTGGCGTAACGAGCTGGGGTACTCCCTCTTCACCCTTCCGGTGATTGGCGCAGTGAGCGCAACGGTCGCCGTTGACGGCGGCTGGCTGGAAAAAGACCGTCAGGACCGCTTTGCCTCCGGCACGTTATGGGGAGGCTCGGTGGGGCTGAGCAGCGCAGGGCGCTGGTACAGCAGCCAGATTTCGGTCGGTACGCCCCTGCACTACCCCGACTGGCTCGGCCCGGATCATGTGAGCGTTAACTGGCGCATTGCCTTCATGCTTTAAGAGACTCTACGACTATGGATACCCGTCACCCACCCGTTCGTTTCTCACAGCGTCTGATCAGCTGGATTGTCTGCGGCCTGATGGTCTGGCAGCCGATGGCGCCTGCCGTCGCGGCGGCGCTCACGCCGACCGGGCAGACCACGGTCGATCGGGCGGGGAACGGGGTGCCGGTCGTCAACATCGCCACGCCCAACGGGGCGGGTATCTCGCATAACCAGTTCGGTGAGTATAACGTCGGCAAAGAGGGGCTTATCCTCAACAACGGTACGGACCGTTTAACCCAGACCCAGCTGGGCGGGCTTATCCAGAACAACCCCAACCTGCAGGCCGGGCGGGAAGCGAAAGGCATTATCAACGAAGTCACGGGTGCCAGCCGCTCGCAGCTACAGGGCTACACGGAAGTTGCCGGTAAAGCAGCAAACGTCATGGTGGCCAACCCGTACGGCATTACCTGTAACGGGTGCGGATTTATCAACACCCCGAACGTCACCCTGACCACGGGGAAACCGCAGTTCGACGCCAGCGGTAACCTGCTGGCGCTGGAGGTGACGAAAGGGGCCATCACGGTTGAAGGCCAGGGGCTGGATGCCAGCAAGAGCGACGCGCTGTCGATTATTGCGCGCGCGACGGAAGTGAACGCCGCGATCCACGCGAACGACCTGACGGTGACCGCAGGGGCGAACCGCGTGGGGGCAGACGGCAGCGTCAGGCCGATTGCCGGTGAGGGCGCCGCGCCCGTGGTGGCCGTGGATACCGGCGCGCTCGGCGGGATGTATGCGAACCGTATTCGCCTGGTCTCCAGCGAGACGGGCGTGGGGGTGAACCTCGGCAACCTCACCGCGCGCCAGGGCGACATTCAGCTGGACGCGGGCGGGAAACTGACGGTCACGAACAGCCTGGCCAGCGGCTCGATTACCGCGAACGGCGCGGGGGTGGCCCTCAGCGGCAGCCATCAGGCCGGGGGGGCGCTGAGCGTGGCCAGCTCGCGGGATGTGGAGCTCAGTAACAGCACGCTCGCCAGCCAGGGCGATATGCGCCTTTCCGCTGCGGGGAAAGTGCAGACGACAGGCGGCGGGACAAACAGCGCGGGCGCGCTGGCGGTGAGCAGCGGGCAGGGGATGATGCTCAGCAATACCTCCCTGGTTTCCCGCGGCGCGGCGACGCTGGACAGTAAAGACACCCTGACCGTCAACGGCGGCGGCGTGTCGGCACAGGGCGGGGCGCTGACCGTCACGAGCAAACAGGGAATGGCGCTTGCGGATGCGACGCTGACGGGTCAGGCCGACACCACGCTGTCCACCGGCGGCAGCCTGACGCAGCGCGGCGGCAGCGTCACCAGCAAAGGCGCGCTCAGCGTGGCGACCGGGAAGGATATCACCCTGACGAATACCCGCAGCGGAAGCAATACCCGCGCGACGCTCAGCAGCGGCGGCACGCTGTCCTCCACGGCCAGCGCGGTCTCGGCAGGAGAAAGTCTGTCCCTGAGCGGCGGGCAAATAGTCCTGGACGGCCAGAGCCGGGCCGATGCCGCGGGCGATGTCCGCCTGACGGGCAGCGCCGTCAGTAACCAGGGGCAGGTGAATGCGGGGCGCGACATTGCGCTCTCCGGCGACAGGGTGTCCAGCAGCGGCCAGCTGGCGGCGAAAGGCCGCCTGGACGTGAACGCGGGAGAGCTGACGAACGGCGGCACGGCGCAGGGTAACGACGTCACCCTGAAGGGGCAGACGGTCACTAACAGCGGTACCCTGCAGAGCGCCGGCAACCTGGCGCTGAGCGCCGGTACCCTGGAGCAGCGGGGCACGCTCAGCGCGAAAGGCAACGCGAACGTCACGGCGCAGCAGACCCTGCGTAATAGCGGCAGCCTGCTGGCTGACGGGACGATGAGCGTGACGGCAGACGCGCTTGAACAGAATGGCACCCTGTCCGGCGCGACGGCGCTGACGGCGCAGACCGGCACCCTGACCAGCGGTCAGGCGTCCCGTACCACCAGTCAGGGCAATGTTCAGATTACCGCGGCCCGCAGCGCCAGCCTGAACGGGCAGACGGACGCGGCGGGGGCATTAACCGTCAGCACCGGCGACCTGAGCACCGGCCAGGATGCGCATCTGCAGAGTGGGCAGGCGCTCACTCTGCAGGCGCAGAATGCCGCGCTGAACGGCACGCAGGCGGCGAAGGGTGCTCTGTCGGTGACGGCGGGCACGATTGCGCACGCCGGGAAATCCACCGGTAACGCGCTGAGTTTTAACGCAACCGGCGACCTGACCAGCGGCGGCGAGCTCACCGCCGGTACCCTCAGCCTCAGCGGAAATAACATCCTCCACTCCGGCGTCGCAAAAGCGGACCGCATGACCCTGACGGCCCCCGGGCGCATCACCAGCAGCGGTACGCTGATTGCCGGTACGCTGGCGCTGGACGGTGCCTCGGTGGAGAACGGCGGGCTGCTGCAGGGAACCACCCTGCTCGACCTGAAGACCGGGTCGCTCACGAACCTCGCGGGCGGATCGGTCTACAGCACGCAGGATTTAACGCTGAACGTTCCGGTGCTGTCTAACAGCGGGCTTATCACTACCGACGGCACGCTGCGCATTAAAGGCGACACGCTGACAAACCAGGGTGAAATCAACGGCGTCAGCCTGAGCAGCGACTACCTCAGCCTGACCAACAGCGGACGCCTGCTGGCGGACGACCGGCTCACCCTGAACGGCACTGCGTTTGCTAACGCGGGCAATATTGCGGCCGGCGACCTGCACATCACGGCGGACAGCCTGCAGAACCAGGGCACCGTCGGGGGGGACTCGGCGCTGACGCTCGGCGTGGCAGACCTCACTAACCGGGGCGCGCTGCGCAGCGGCGGAACGCTCACGCTTAACGGTGAAACGCTGGCCAACAGCGGCGAGCTCAGCGCCACCGCGCTGCTGCTGAACCTGACCCGCCAGGCCAGCAACGATGCCGACGGGCGGGTGATTGCCCGGGACGGCCTGACGCTGACCGCCGCCAGCCTGACGAACGGCGGCCTGATGGCCGGTACTGACGCGCAGTTTAACAGCGCGTCGGTGACCAACGGCGGCACGCTGCAGGGGACCCGTTCCCTGACGGCGACCGGGGCACAGCTCAGCAACCTGCAGGCGGGCATGCTGCTCTCCGGCGGCGCGCTCGGCCTGCGCCACACCACCCTGACCAACGCCGGGCTGCTGCAGGGCAACACCCTGAACCTGGCCACCGGCGAGTGGATGAATACCGGCAACGCGCTGGGGGAAGCGGGCGTGACGGCGGCGGTGACCGGCACGCTGACCAACAGCGGCAAGGTGCTCAGCCAGCAGGCGCTGGACGTCCAGGCCGGCAGGACCGATAACCGGGGCCAGCTGCTGGCGAAAGTGCTGACCCTGCGGGGCGACCTGCAGAACAGCGGCCTGCTTCAGGGCAGCAGCACGCTGGCCTGGTCCGGCAACACCTTCACGAACCAGCCTCAGGGCCAGGTGACGGGCGGCGAGACCCTGACGCTCAGCGGACAAACGCTGAGCAACGCGGGCAGCCTGCAGGGGCGCCGCGCGACGCTGGACGCCGCGAGCCTGAATAACCAGGGCAGCGTTCAGGCGCTGGACGCCCTGACGCTTTCCGCGACCGGCAGGCTGGATAACACCGGCGCCCTGCTCAGCCAGAACCTGTTCACGCTGACGGCGGCCCAGCTGTTCAACGACGGCCAGCTGGCCGGGAAGGCGCTGACGGTGAACGCCGCGCAGCTGACCAACACCGGCATGCTGCAGGGCAACGACACGCTGGCGCTGACCACCCGCGCGCTGAGCAACGGCGCCACCGGGCAGCTGATTAGCGGCAGTTCTCTGGACCTGTCCCTCGACACGCTCGATAACGCCGGCCTGCTGCTGGTGAACGGCGGGTTTACCCTGCGGGGCAGCGACCTGACGAACCGGGGCGATATTCAGGCGCAGAGCCTGGATTTGGGCCTGAGCAGTGCACTGACCAGCACGGGGAACATCGTTGCCACCGGAGATGCCGCGCTTCACGCGACAACGCTGACCAGCAGCGGCACGGTGGCGGGCAAAACGCTGACAGCTGGCGCGACGGAGCTGCGCAACAGCGGCCTGATGCAGGGCAGCAGCGCGGTTAACGCCGCCGCCGACCGCTTTATCAACGAGCTGAACGGCAAATGGCTCTCCGGCGGCGGCTTCACGCTGACGGGGGGAGAGCTGACGAACGCCGGTACGCTGCAGGGCGCGACGCTGGGCATGACCGGCACCACCCTCACCAACAGCGGCACGGTGAACGGGCAGACGGGACTTGGCGGCACGCTCAGCGGGGCGTTAACCAATACCGGGCTGCTGCAGAGCGGCGGCACAACCACCTTCACCGCGGACACCCTGGCGAACCCGGGGCGCATCACCGGCGGCACGCTGTCCCTCACCGCCCGCGATATGAACAACGGCGGGCTGATGCAGGGAACGAATGGCCTGGCGCTCACCGGCACCACGCTGACCACGGGCGCGACCTCGCGCACCCTCTCCGGCGGCATGCTGACGCTGGACGCAGGCCAGCTGACCACCCAGGGCACGCTGCAGGGGAACGGCGCGGACATCCGCGCCACCGGCGACTGGACGCACGGCGGGTCCCTGCTCAGCCAGGGAGCGCTGACGGCCACGACCGGCGGCACGCTGACCTCAGCCGGCTCGCTGATGAGCCAGGGGCGGGCGGATATCACCGCACAGACGCTGGACAACCGCGGGCAGCTCCTCAGCGAGGGGGATGTGACGCTCGGCGGCAGCACGCTTAAAAACAGCGGCACCGTGCAGGGGAACACCCTCACGCTGCATCAGAACAGCATTAACAACCAGGGCACGCTGACCGGCCTGCAGAGCCTGACCGTTCAGGGGGAGCAGCGGCTGATGGCGCGCATGGCGATGGCCGCGCCGCAGCAGGCGCTGATTAACGGCGCAGGCGGCAGGCTTCTCACTCAGGGCGTGCTGACCATGGCATCCGGCGCGGTGACCAACGCCGGGAGCTGGCAGGCGCAGAACATTCTGCTTAACGCGCAGTCGCTCACCAACAGCGGCACGGTGCAGAGCGCCGACGGGCTGCAGATGACGCTGGCCGACACGCTCACCGGAACCGCGGGCAGTAAGATCACCGCGCTGGGTGCGGCGACGCTGCAGGCCGCGACGCTGGCGAACCAGGGGCAGTGGGCGGCGAAAAACCTGACGCTGACGGGCGGCACGCTCAGCAACAGCGGCGCCATCAGCGGCGTGAATGGCCTGACCCTCAGCCAGACCGGCGCGGTCAGCCAGCAGTCTGGCGGCACCCTGCTGTCCGGCGGGGCGCTGAACGTCACGGCGGCCTCCGTCACCAGCGACGGCAAAATGCAGGGGGGCACGCTCGGCATCACCACCGGGGCGCTCACCAACGGCGGACGTCTGCAGGGCGATAACGGCGCGACGCTGGCCCTCAGCGGGACGCTCACCAACAGCAGCGGAGGCGAAATCGTCAGCCGCGATGCGCTGACGCTGACCACGCCCGCGCTGTTTAACTACGGCCTGATTCAGGGCGGCGGCGAGACGCGCGTGACAGCCTCCTCGCAGGCGCGTAACGACGGCAGGCTGCTCTCCGGCGCGCGCCTGACGCTCGGCACGCCGCAGTTCACCGGCACCGGCTGGCTGCAGGCCACCGACCTGATACTCAATGCGGCAAACGCCACCAACGGCGGCACGTGGGTGGCCGATCGCGCCACCCTGACCGGCACCGCGTTTGCCAGCCAGGGCACCACCCAGGCGGGACAGCTGACGGTTAACTACGGCCAGCTGAACAACAGCGGCACGCTGCTCGGCAACGCGCAGCTGAACATCAATGCCGACCAGGTAATCCAGAGCGCGGGCGGCAGGCTGCTGAGCGGCGGCAACCTGTGGCTGCAGAGCCGGGGGCTGGACCTGACCGGCCAGCTGGTGTCCCTGGGGGACTTAACGCTGCAGCTGACGAACGCGTTTACCAGCCGGACCGCCGTGGCGGCAGGCCGAACCCTGACCATCAGCAGCGGCGGCGACATCGATAACCGCAGCGTGCTGCAGGGGCAGGCGGTTAACCTCAGCGCGGGCGGGCAGCTCAGCAACAACGGACAAATCACCACCGGCGGCGGCACCAGCACGCTCTCCGGCAGCAATGTGGCGCTGAACGCCGCGGGCTCGGTGCAGGGCGGGGGCGACATCACCATTGCCAGTAGGGGCAATATTACCGTCGACGGCTTCACCGGCACGCGCGGCTCGCTGACCCTCAGCGCGCCGGGCTCCATCGTTAATACCGCGCTGCTGTACGCGGCGAATAATCTGGCGCTGTTTGCCGACAGCATCACTAACCAGCGCGGCGACATCATGGCGGGGAACAACCTGTGGATGCAGCGGGATGCGGCGGGGAATGCGAACAGCCAGGTGGTGAACACGTCGGGGAATATTGAGACGCAGGGGGGTGATATTGCGATCAGAACGGGGCATTTGCTGAATACCCGTGATGGACTTTCGGTAAATAGCTGGACGGAGACTTCACAACTGGCTGAAAACGTCGGTGATGCAACGATTGAACTGCTTGTCCTGAGTCTCCCTTCAACGTCTTACAGAATCAGCAATACGAAAACCAAAGGATATCGCAACTGTACTTGTGCAATTGAGTACGATATTTACAGTTCATCTTTTGTTCCTACCGCAGAGAGCAGCCAAATGCGCTTTGCTGGCTCAGTGGTACATCTTGATGTAAGTGCGAGCGGTGGCGCGGGGCGCATCGCTTCCGGGCGCGATTTGGTTATCAATGCTGGTACTCTGGAAAATAAATCAAGTCAAATACTGAGTGAACGTAACGCATCTCTTTCAGGCTCGCAGCTGAACAATGAGAGCTATCAATCGGGAACAACGGGGACTTTTTATAATTATAAGTATCTCAGTTCTACTGGGGGTTCATCTTCGGAATCGGGATATCCTGGACCAAAAGCTAACTCGACCTTTATTTATGAGTTACAAGGTCTGACGACTGAATCTGTGGAGGGCGAAACCTTACGCGCCGTCATCCAGGCGGGCGGCAACGTCACCGCAAACTTCACCAGCAACATCAGCAACACTAATACCACCGCTAACGCGGGCGGCGTCAGCAACGTTATCTCCACCCCGTCGCTGAACACCCTCAGCAACCAGACCATCGGCAGCGGCGTGCAAAAACAGGGGCTGAACGCTACCGGCACCGTGGCGGTGAACTCGCCGCAGTGGAACGATCGGCTCCAGGGCGCGCTGCAGCAGCTTAACGGCGGCGGCGCGCTGGAAAACGGCGGCGCGTCCGGCACGCTTCTCAGCAACATTGCCACCACGCAGAAAGGCAACGCGAACCTCGGCCAACTGGGCGCGCTGGCGAACGCCGGGGTCACCACCGCCGATCTCCGAACCGCTCAGGGCGGCGCCGTCGGGCATTATCAGGGCCAGCGCGTCGATACCAGCGCTTACCCGCTGCCGTCGGGCAACAACGGCTATTTTGTCTTCTCCGACAACCCGAAAAGCCCGTACCTGATCAGCATCAACCCGAAACTGAACGGTCTCGGACAGCTTGATCCCGCCCTGTTTGCCGACCTGAACGCGATGCTCGGGATCAAAGCGTCGTCCACTGCGCCGCAGGAGACGCGGCTGGCGTTTACGGACGAGAAGCAGTTCCTCGGCTCGTCTTACATGCTGGGCCGCCTCAACCTGAACCCGGACTACGATTACCGCTTCCTCGGCGATGCGGCGTTCGATACCCGCTACGTTTCCAACGTGGTGCTCAACCAGACCGGTAACCGTTACCTGAACGGTATCGGCTCCGATCTGGATCAGATGCGCTACCTGATGGACAACGCCGCGGCGGCGCAGCAGTCGCTGGGCCTGCAGTTTGGCGTCTCGCTGACCGCCGATCAGATTGCCGCGCTCGACCACAGCCTGCTGTGGTGGGAGAAAGCCACCGTCAACGGCGAAACGGTGATGGTACCGAAACTCTACCTGTCGCCGAAGGACGTCACCGTCAACAACGGCAGCGTGATCGCAGGCAACAACGTCACCCTGAAGGGCGGCAGCATCACCAACGGCGGCAGCACGCTGCTGGCGAAAAACAGCCTGACGCTCGACAGCCAGAACAGCATCAGCAACCTCAGCAACGGCCTGATGAAAGCGGGCGGCGACCTGAACCTGAGCGCCATCGGCGATATCAATAACATCAGCTCCACCATCAGCGGCAAAACGATCGCGCTGGAGAGCCTGGACGGCAGCATCAATAACCTGACCCAGGTTGAGCAGATTGATATCAACGCCGGCGGGAAGTACGGCAACATCGGCCTGAAAGACACCCTGCTGGGCAACACGGCATCGATTACCGCGCAGGATGGTCTGTCCCTTGAGGCGGGGAAAAACATCACCGTTACCGGGGCGAACCTGGCCTCCGGCGGCGATATGCTGCTGAACGCGTGGGGCGATATTGCCGTCAACGCGAATCAGATCAACGACGCATTCAGCTCCAGCCGGGCGAAAACCAGCCGTTCGTCCGTCACGTATCAGGGCAGTAACGTCACCGCGGGCGGTAACCTGCTGGTGAATGCCGGGCACAACCTTGACGTGACCGCCAGCGACCTGAAGGCGGGCGGCAGCGCGGGGCTGAGCGCGGGCAACGACCTGAACCTGAACGCAGAGCAAACCAGCGAAAGCAGCCGGAAAGGGAAAAGCGAGTCCCACAGCACCGGGCTTGACCGCACCACGATTTCCGCAGGCGATAACCTGGTGTTGAAGGCCGGGCAGGATATCAACGCTCAGGCCGCCGCGCTGGCAGCGGAGAAAAGCGTCGGGCTGCAGGCGGGTCGCGACGTGAATCTGGCGGCGGAAGAGACCACGCAGGGCGACAGCTATAGGTCAGGCAAGAAAACCGTCATCAACGAATCGGTACGCCAGCAGGGAACCGAGATCGCCAGCGGGGCGAATACCCAAATCCTCGCGGGGCGCGATGTCACCACCGAAGCCGCGCAGGTGACGGCGAAGGGCGATATCGGCGTGGCGGCAGGCCGTGACGTCAATCTCAATACCGCAACCGAAAGCGATTATCACTACAAAGAGCAGACCAAAACCAAAAAAGGGTTCCTGAGCAAGAAAACCACCCACACCATCGAGGAGAACAGCGCGACGCGTGAATCCGGCTCTTTGCTGAGCGGCGACAACGTGCAGGTGGTTGCGGGCAATAACCTGTTGGTGTCAGGCTCCGCTATCGCGGGCGATGGCGACGTGCAGCTGAAGGCAGGCAACAACGTTGATATCGTGGCGGCCACCAACACGGACACCTCCTGGCGCTTTAAGGAAGAGAAAAAATCCGGCCTGATGGGCTCGGGCGGGATTGGCTTCACCATCGGCAGCAGCAAAAGCACGCACGATCTCCGTGAGAAGGGCACCACCCAGAGTCAGAGCTTCAGTACGGTGGGTTCGACGGGGGGTAACGTCGCGATTTCTGCCGGAAACCAGGCCCATATCGGCGGTGCGGATCTTATCACCGGGAAGGATTTAAGCCTCAGCGGCGACAGCGTCATCATCGAGCCGGGGCACGACAAGCGCACCCGGGATGAAACCTTCGAGCAGAAGAAAAGCGGGCTCACCGTGGCGCTCTCCGGCACCGTCGGTAGCGCTATTAACAATGCCGTGAGCGCGGCGCAGGAGACCAAAGAGCAAAGTGATGGCCGTCTGAAAGCCCTTCAGGCCACCAAAACGGTGTTGTCCGGCGTGCAGGCCGGGCAGGCAGCGGATATGGCGGCAACCACCGGCGATCCGAACGCAATGGGTGTGAGCCTCTCGCTGACGACCCAGAAGTCGAAATCACAGCAGCATGCTGAGAGTGATGCGGTGGCAGGCAGCACGCTGAACGCAGGCAATAATCTCTCCATCACCGCGAACGGTAAAAACAAAGGCGCGAACAGCGGGGACATCGTGATTGCGGGCAGCCAGCTGAAAGCCGGGGGCGATACCACGCTGGATGCACAGAACGATATTCTGCTGTCCGGCGCGGCGAATACCCAAAAGACCAGCGGCAAGAACAGCAGCAGCGGTGGCGGCATTGGCGTGAGCATCGGTGCCGGAGGCAGCGGCGCGGGTATCAGCGTGTTTGCCAACGTCAACGCCGCGCACGGCAAGGATAAAGGCAACGGTACCGACTGGACCGAAACCACAATCGACAGCGGCAAAAACGTCACCCTTAAAAGCGGGCACGACACCGTGCTTGATGGCGCTCAGGTTAACGGCAATAAAATCGTGGCAGACGTTGGTCACGACCTGCTGATGCGCAGCCAGCAGAACAACAGCGACTACGACAGCAAGCAGACCAGCGTTGCAGCGGGGGGCAGCTTCACCTTCGGAACCATGTCCGGTTCAGGCTATATCAACGCCAGCCAGGACAAGATGAAGAGCCGCTTTGATTCGGTGGCCGAACAAACCGGGCTGTATGCCGGGGACGGCGGCTTCGACATCACCGTCGGGCATCACACCCAGCTTGATGGCGCGGTTATCGCCTCTACCGCCACGCCGGATAAAAACAGCCTCGACACCGGGACGCTGGGCTTCAGCGATATCCACAACGAGGCGGACTTTAAAACCTCGCACTCCGGTATCAGCCTGAGCGGCGGCGGCAGCTTTGGAGATAAATTCCAGGGTAACCTGCCGGGCGGCATGATCTCCGCTGCGGGTAATAAAGGCCATAAGGAGGGCACCACGCAGGCCGCCTTAGCAGAAGGCTCCCTCACCATCCGCGACAAGGCAAACCAGAAGCAGGACGTGGCCGATCTGAGCCGCGACACCGAACATGCTAACGACAGCATCAGCCCCATCTTCGACAAGGAGAAAGAGCAGAACCGCCTGAACGCGGTTGGGATGATCAGCGAAATTGGCAGCCAGGTAGCGGATATTGCCAGGACGCAGGGTGATCTTAACGGGCTGAAGGCGGCCCAGAAAGAAACCGGCGCAACACTCCCGGCAAACGCGACAGAAAAAGAGCGCCAGGATTATCTGGCGAAACTGCGAGATACCCAGGCATACAAAGAAGTGATGGTGACGTACGGAACCGGCAGCGCCATGCAGCGCGGCATCCAGGCGGCCACGGCAGCGCTGCAGGGACTGGCGGGCGGCAATATCGGAGGGGCGCTGGCGGGCGCATCGGCACCGGAGCTGGCGAATATCATCGGCCATCATGCAGGCATTGATGACGATACGGCGGCAAAAGCGATTGCCCATGCCATCCTCGGCGGCGTAACCGCAGCCCTTCAGGGCAACAGTGCCGCAGCAGGCGCTGTGGGGGCCGCATCCGGCGAACTGATTGCGACAGCAATCGCCAGACAGTTCTATCCGGACACAGACCCGTCGAAACTGACGGAAGAGCAGAAGCAGACCGTGAGTACGCTGGCATCTGTTTCAGCGGGCATAGCAGGCGGGATTGCTGGAGGAAATACGGCTGGTGCGGCGGCTGGAGCCAGTGCCGGGAAGAATAGTGTTGAGAATAATTTCCTTGGTGCGACATCTTCGGACAAGCTTGATAAAGCTATTGAGAAAATAAAGCAGGGGGATAGATCGCTGGCGGCGGCTAATGACGTGATTAAACTGGAAAATGCTGATAAACGTAGTGATGCGCTAATGGATAAGTTTCGGCGCGATCCTTCTTCATTATCAGAATCTGAACGAACCGAATTAAGTACCTATGTTAGAGTCTATGCTGCTGAAATGCAGAACATTTATGGTGCAGATAGAGCTAAAGAGATGGTGCAGAATCTTTTTGCTTATCCTGGTTATGAACGTAATCCTGACAATGGAGTTTTGAATCAGGCCCAGAGCATTGTAAATACCTGGGGCTACCATGAGTCTAATGCCAGTATTGGTGATGCGCCTCTTATGTTTGGTAGTAGCGTGCTGGGAATTACAATAAGAGAAGGTATGGCTGTTAATGCTGCGATAGGAACAGCAGTGAATACTGGTTTTCAACTTAGTGGAAATGAACCATTCAGCTACGTTGATGCCATTATGGCGGGAGTGGCATCTGCCGCAACTACGGGGAAAGGCTGGAAAGTATCAGCGGCAATCAATATGGGGGGGGCTGCGATTGGCAGTGCGATTAAAGGGGAAGACCCGACTAACTCTGTGATAAGTACTGGATTTGGAAGTTTAGCTGGTAGTTTAGGAGGGAAAGTTGTTGATTCATTGTCTCCAGTAGCTGATCAAGTGACAAAGGATGTTATTGGTGCAGTTACAGGTTCTACTGCTTCTGAATTTACAGGGAAAGTGGTAAAAGATGAGTTAGACAAACGGGAGAAGAAGCAATGAGTGTCTTCAGTAAGGTTGGTATCTTTTGGCTACTTTTCTTAGTTGTGTACTGTACATTTTTAGTCACTATTGTTCTGTTCATATGCCAGTTCGGAGTGTCAACAATTTTTTATTTTAACGATGGTGAATTCCTTTTTTCATGGAAAAAGGCATTACATATCGCATTAATAAAAGGGAGTATTACAGGATTAATATTAGGTGTAGGGATATGGTTAAAAAATAAATTGCATGAGTATCGCCGGAAAAATAGTCGCTGAGGATAGCTCACTGAGCGACTTGCTGGATGAAGTATCTCACTGCAAAACGGCCCGGCAGATGGCGCAAGAGCGTGTCGAAGCAGAAAACGAATGAGTTTTATAAGAAAAAATTGTGCCGTTTTATAGAAGCACACAGTGCGCTTGATTATCTCGCCACTGTTATCGGGATTATAACGTGTGCAGGTGATGTTGCTGGCAAAGTAATTAAGGTGCAGGAAAACTCAACTACAAAAGTTTAAGTGGATGAGAATTAAAATAGAAAAATGAACCGCTCACCAGCATTCGTCGTCGGATAGAATTGTTATCGAGGATAGTTAGCATGAGCGAGATGCGAAAAAACAGTCTCCGTGCCCCTGGAGACTACCCCAGCCTCTCCACCCTCGTCTCCCCCTCCGCCATAGACAGCTGATACAGCGAAAACGATCGCTGCTTCTCAATCAACTGCGCCAGCTCCGGCGAGTGGCTGGTGAGCCAGATCTGAGAGTAGCGGCTGGCCTCGGCGATTAAGCTCGCCAGGGCGGGCAGCATCTGCGGGTGCAGGCTGTTTTCCGGTTCGTTCAACGCGATAAACGCCGGTGGGCGCGGGCTTAACAGCGCTACCGCCAGGCACAGAAAGCGCAGGGTGCCGTCGGAGAACTCCGCCGGTTCCAGCGGCCTGCTCAGCCCCTCCCGCTGCATCATCATGCGAAAACGTCCGCCGGCGTTGTCGCTGTAAAACACGCAGCCGGGGAAGGCCTGGTCAAGGATGCGCATCAGCAGCAGCTCGTCGCCAATCTCGACAATGGTCTGAAACGCGGCCGCCAGGTTAGCGCCGTCGCTGGCCAGCACCGGAGAGCGGAAGCCGACCTGCGGAGCCCGCATCGCCGAGCCGATTGATACAGAAAACTCATGATAAAATCGCCAGTTACGCAGGGACTCGCGCATCTGCGACACTTCCGGGTAAAGGTGCGGTTCGCCGAGCTGTCCGAATACCGATTCGTTCTCGTACAGCGTGCCGCTGTGGGTCACCTTCTCGTGATGCACGTTATTCAGAAATACGGCCTGATTCCTGCGCTTCATCAGCTGGGACGAAGGACGACGGTGCTGGCCGCTCAGCCAGATGGACTCCTCTTTGATCACCGGGTCGAGCTGAAACTGCGAGGGATAGGGCAGCTTCTCCACAAACCCGACCTGCAGCTCGTATTCGTAGGCCTCTGTTTCTACCGCGAGGTTCATCCGCCGCAGCTGGTCGCTGCGGGTTTTGCCTGCCCAGAACACCTTCAGAATGCCGCCCTCGTTCGCCAGCGCCTGGGAAAACTGCCCCTGAGCGGCGCTGTGCATCAGGTGTATCGCCTTGTAGATATTGGATTTCCCGGTACCGTTCGGGCCGAAGACGATGTTGAGCTGCTCAAGCTCCAGCGACATGTCGCGGATGGAGCGGTAGTTTTGAATGTGCAGGGTGTTGATCACAGGCAGGCCCCTTTCGCAGAATAAGCCTGTATATAATCACAGTCTTTGAGATGAAATGCAAAAAAGAGACGACAGTGAGGATGTCGTCTAAACGGGGTACTGCTTTGGGCCTCTGTGGGTCAATGGGGCCTTCGCATTTTTTTCATCACTTGACTGCCAGACGCAGACCCAAATCATCAGGATAGGGATCAAAGTAGTTTTGCGTCATCAGATACCGGTCGGGATATTCGGCCAGGTAGTGCTTCAGCAGCGTGATCGGGGCGAGGATAGGCAACTGTCCGTTGCGATAATGCAGGATCACATCGCGCAGCTCGCCGCGCTGGCGGGTGTTGAGCTGGTTACGAAAATAGCCCTGAATATGCATCAGCACGTTGGTGTGATTCTTCCGCGAGGCGGGTTTCTTCAGGATGGTCATCAGCTTTTCCCGGTACGCCACGAAGAAGGCGTCCAGGTCTTCCCACTCGTGCAGCGAGGCAACGAACGGGCCGATTTCACGGTAACCCGCCTGATGGTGCGCCAGCAGCTGGAGTTTGTAACGGCTGTGGAAGTCCAGCAGCGCGCGGCGCGTGAGGCCATTTTTACGCAGCGTGTTCAGTTCGTGCAGGGCAAAAACACGTTCGACAAAGTTTTCCCGCAGCACCGGATCGTGCAGGCGTCCATCCTCTTCCACGGGCAGCCACGGCCAGGTTTCAAGGAGGGCAGCGGTGAACAGCCCGACCCCCTCCTTGCGGCCCCGGTTGCCGTTTTCATCGTACAGCCGCACGCGTTCCAGGCCGCAGCTTGGGGATTTTGCACAGACGATAAATCCCGACAGATCGCCGATTTTTGGCAGATAGTCCGCCGTAAAGTCGGCCATTTTCTGCGTGAGGTCATCATGAGGCGGCTTGCTAAAACGGAGCTGCGTTTCGCCGCTTTCCGTCAGCGTCAGGCGTATGGCCGGGCGAGGCGTCGGCAGACCGATGGCCATCTCAGGGCAGACGGGCCTGAAATTTACCCACTGGGCCAGCTCATCCATGACGAAGCCCATACGCTTGTGTCCGCCGTCAAAGCGAACGGCGGATCCGGTCAAACATCCGCTAATACCCAGCACTGGTTTCGTCGTCATGGTGTCGTCCTCCCGTTCATATAATTAAAACTTACACAAAATGACTAATTTGTCCAAGTATTCGCGGAACTATTTTTTTTATTCCTTTAGAATCAATGCGTCTTAGCTGCCCTTATAGGTCGAGTAACCGTACTGGCTCAGCAGAAGCGGGATGTGCAGCTTCTCGTTGGTGCGGGTCACGGTAAACAGCACCGGGATCTCCGGGAAGAAGGAGTCCAGTTTTTTGCCGTGGAAGTACTCTGCGGTTTTGAAGGTCACTTTATACACGCCAGGCTGCATGTCCTGGTTCTGCGGATAGAGTGATTTGATGCGTCCGTCCTGGTCAGTTTTACCGCTGGCGATCGGGGTCCATTTGTCCTGCTGCTGCTTTTCCAGCGTGACGGTGACGCCCGGTGGAGGCGTGCCGGTTTGCTGGTCGAGGATGTGTACGCTCAGGGTGCCGGCCGGGGCGGCGCTAAAGGCGGCAGGGGTAAAGGCCATCGCGGCCAGCATCAGCAGAGGGACAGTTTTTTTCATGGTATTTTCCTGTGGAGTTATACGTCACAGGAAAACGTTAGCATCTGCGGCGCGGGAAAATATTCAACTTTTCGTGAAGATTCCCGCAGGAGAAAATTATCAGAGGATAATTACTTCAAGCGATACCTGCTGCTGCCACTGCTCCACCTGCTTTTTCCGCGCGGCGGTGAGCTTGCCGCTGGTGACCAGCAGCCATTTACGCTCCGGGAAAATTTCCGGTGCCAGCGCGTCAGGCGGAACCGGCAGGATGTCGATGCGGTGGCCCTGGCCGGTGCGCGTTAGGGCTTCGAGCCAGATCTCGCACGGGTCGTTCAGGTGCCAGCCGCTGAGCAGAATATTATCGCCCGGCGCTTTTTTATCGCCTTCGAGGCAAAACGAGGTGTAGGCCATGATGATGCCGTCGAGGATCGCGCGCAGGGTCATGGCGGCGGCGACGTTGGCCGAGACCTGGCTGCGCAGCGGGCGCAGCACGTTCGCGACCAGCTCTGGCCTTGGGTACTCGCGTCCGGCGTCGTAAATCATCTGGCGCAGGGACTCGACTTTGCCGTCCTGCAGGCGTTGCAGCATGTTCTGCTGGAGGGTTTGCCAGTTGTTGGTCCGTCCCGGCGTCGGGCGTTCCAGCAGCGGTTTGACCTGGCCGATCGGGACGCCTTTTTTGACCCAGTCGAGGATTTTGAGCGCCTGCTGGACGTCCTCATCGCTGTACTGGCGGTGGCCGCCTTCCGTGCGCTGTGGCTTGAGTAAACCGTAGCGACGCTGCCACGCCCGCAGGGTGGTGGCGGTGATGCCGCTGAGTCTGGCGAATTCGCCGATGGAGTAAGCCATGTCCGTGTCCAGAGTGGAGGAATACTCTCAATATACTACGAATTTTCCCGAACGGGATGAAGCGCCGAAACGGTGCACTACACTTAACATCCAACCGCGCAAATGAAAGGAATTCTCATGAAGCTATGGCCTGTTGTGACCGGTGTTGCGATTGCTTTGACGCTGGTCGCCTGTAAATCCCCCACGCCGCCGAAAGGCGTGCAGCCTATTACCAACTTCGAAGCCAGCCGCTATCTCGGCAAATGGTACGAAGTCGCCCGTCTGGAAAACCGCTTCGAACGCGGGCTGGAGCAGGTGACGGCGACCTACGGCGAGCGCAGCGACGGCGGCATCAGCGTGCTTAATCGGGGCTACGATCCGGTGAAGAACAAGTGGAATGAGAGCGAAGGCAAAGCGTACTTCACCGGCGAGCCGACCACGGCCGCGCTGAAGGTGTCGTTCTTCGGCCCGTTCTACGGTGGCTATAACGTCATCAGGCTGGACGATAAGTACCAGTACGCGCTGGTGAGCGGCCCGAACCGCGATTACCTGTGGATCCTGTCGCGCACGCCAACCATCCCGGATGCGGTGAAGCAGGATTACCTGAACACCGCGCGCAGTCTGGGCTTCCGGGTTGACCAGCTGGTGTGGGTGAAGCAGTAGCCCCTACTGGTAGGAAAACGTAATGCTGGCCAGCGCGTTGGCCGAGCCGGGGACCAGTTCACCGGTTCGGATGTACCGCGCCTGGAACGGTAACGTGAGCGTTTGTGCCGCCGTGGTACTCTGGATAAAGAACTGGCCGGTCGCACCCGCGGCCGAGCTGTCCGGCCCCATCATCAGCGGCCCGCTGCCGTTGTAGAAAAACTGCACCCCAACGCCGGACGCCGTGGAGTCTCCGGTCAGCGTCACCACCGACGAGGTGTTCGACGGCGTGGTCTGATCGGTCATCACCGCGTGAACCGCCACGTTCGCGTCGCAGGTCAGGCCGACGGTAAACGTCCCTGATGGCGACGTGCTTCCTACCGTGGGCAGGGTGCGAATATCAATGGTGCCCAGCGCCACGCTGGCGTTTTTGCTGCCGACCGTACACCCGCTGGCGGTCACCGTGATGGTGGTCGGGCTGATAATCACCTGCGCCGTTTTTGTCTCGTTGTTATAGGCGGTGAGCACCGCGGCGTTGATGGTCGGGATTTGATAGACGCCGGATTTAAGGGCGGCACCGGTTTTAATAAAGGTGACCTTTGCTGACCATCCCAGATCCTGGGCAAACCCACTGGTGCCCTCTGCCGGGTAGCTTTGCGTGATACCGGTCTGCAGGGGAATATATTGTGTACTCTTAAAATCCTTCAGCCCGATGATATATCCCACGCCCGGTACGCCGGTCTCAAAAATGGTGTAATTCGCGCCGTCGACGGTGACCGTCGCACCGCTTGAGATGGCGCTGCTGCTGGGCTGCAGCGTGCCTTTGCTGCAGGTAAAAATAAGCCCGCACCAGAACACCTGCTGCACGCTGGCGGTGGCGCTCCAGGTTGAGCCGATAATGCTTCCCGGCACCACGGAGTCCGCTGGCCCGCTGTAGGTCATCGGCTGAGGGGAGAGCGTAATATCCGATTTCCAGTCCAGCGCCTGTACGCTGGTGCAGAAAAGTAATCCGCTGAGAAGAAACGCTAAACGCATCATAGATACTCCGTTGTCCAGGTGGCGAGGGCTGACACATCACCGGCGCTCACCGGCGTAGCGGTGGCAACCAGCTGCGCGTAGAAGGTCATCTGTACGCTGTCATCCCCCGCGGTTCCGTATGCGGTGGTCTTTGTATTCAGGGGAATGAGTACGCTCTCTTTATCGAGGATTTGCACCGCCACGCCGGTAGCGCCACCGTCGGCAATTTTCAGCAGCTGCGGGTTGGCATCATCCGGCGTTCCGCTGAAGCGAATTTTTACGCCAGCAAAGGTTGGCCCGCACGCTTCAAGCCTGAGCGTGAAGGGCGTTTTGATATTGCTGACGGCCCCGGCACGGCTGAACTGTTTAATACCAATAGTGCCCAGCGGCACGTTCTGCTCCCCGGAGTCCTGCGCCACCACGCAGGTGTTGCCGATCAAATTGCCGGTGACGGAGACCAGCACGTCGTAGCCGCGAACGGGGAGCGTGAAAACCAGCAGCAGCGCAATGCAGCCGATCCGAAGCGTTACTGACATACCACCTCCTGAGAATAAAGACCGGTGCGGGCGCTATAGTTCTGCTTGTTTAAGGCATAGGTAACGGCGCAGCGCTGGCGGTTGCCGCGACCCCACACGGCGTTCAGCGTGCCCTTCTCTGACAAACCGGAGAGATACAGGCTGCCGCCATCGCCGACGATGCCGCTGGTTTTGTCATCATCGAGCGAGACCAGCGTGCCGAAGGGGAGTACGTCGTTGCCGTGACGCACGATAAACATCGCTTTTGCCCCCTGGTGCGTAGCGAAGGTGGCGCGAACCAGGGCGCCATCGGTAGGCGTTTTGTTGGCGATGGCGTTTTCCAGCTCCACGTCGTTGCCAGCGGTCGTCACGTCCAGCGCGACCTGGTTAACGCGGTACGGCGTGGCGTACGGGATCACCGCGTAGCCACGGCTGTCCGTTTTGATGCCCTTATGGTTAAGCACGGCAACGTTGCTGGCCCCCGGGGCTTTCACCAGAATGTTGGTGTTCCCAAGCGGCTGGCTCAGCGTCAGGCCATCTTCATGCACTACCGCGCCGCCGCTGATGCCGTAGCTAAGGTTGCGGGAGTCGCTGGTGTAGCTGTAGCCCAGGTTGTAATCTCCCCACGCGCCTTCGTATTGCAGAGTGGCATCGCCGCCGTAGTGCTGCTGCGCGCTGTAGCGCTGGTTGACGCTATAGAACAGGTTTTCCTGGCCCGGCAGGTAGCCGCTCACGCCCGTGCTGGCGGTTGTGCCGGTGGAGTCCGCATGGGTCGTGGTAAAGCGCGCACGGGTCGACAGCGTCGGGTTGCCCAGCGGGACCGAAATCGACATCGACAGGATGTTATCTTTCTTGTCATCGTACAGGCTCGAGCTTCGCTGGACGCTGACGCCAAGAGACACATTACGAAACGTGGCGTTCCACGCAAACTGCAGGCTTTGCGTGGTATTTGATGTGTTCCAGTAGGTCTGCTGATCCCACGAAAGTGACAGCGAGCCGTATTCTCCCATCGGCTGCGACAGCAGCAGCTGGTTTTTTGCCTTACGCGACATGCGCAGGTTGTACACAGTGTCGTATTGGGTGGTGACGGTGCCATCGTCTTCCACCGTCTGCTTTGGCGATCCGCCCGACATGCCTTTGTACGTGGTGTCGCTGAGGGTATAAAACCCTTTCGTGGAGTAGCGCAGCGAGAAGAAGTTAACCCGCGTGCCAATGTCGTTCAGCAGCTTGCTGTAGCGCAGGCGCACCGAATCACCGGTATAGTGCCGATCGTCCGCCAGCTGGCTGCGGGCGTGGGTCAGGTCGATGGAGTAGGCGCCAAAGCGGCCGAGGTTTTGCCCAAACCCGAGGGCCAGGCCGTTATAGCGATCGGCAAACTGCGCCCCACCGTAAAACGTCAGGCCGTATCGCCAGCCGTAGAACAGCTCGCCCTGCGCGAAAGAGGGCGCGTCCTGATTGCCCGTCGGACGGTATTTCCCGGCGCCCAGGGCATATTTCACCTGTCCGTTACGCACCAGGTTCGGCACGCTGGCAAAGGGAAGCGTGTATTGCGTTTTGCTGCCGTCGTTCTCCTGAATGGTGACCGCCAGATCGCCTCCCGAGGAGGTCGGGTAGAGATCTTTCAGCACGAACGCCCCCGGCGGAACGGAGGTTTGATAGATGATGTTGCCGTTCTGGCGAACCGTGACCGTGGCGTTGCTGCGCGCAATGCCCCGGACTTCAGGAGCATAGCCGCTGAGGCTGGCGGGCAGCATGTTGTCATCGGTTTTCAGGGCGATACCGCGCAGGCCCACGGAGTCGAAAACCTGCGCCGAGGTGTACGTTTCCCCGGCGTACACCTGCGCGCGCAGGGCGTGAATATCGCGCTGCAGCCAGGTCTGCACGTGGGCAAGTTCATTGCTGTCTTTGGTCCACGTGGTGAAATCACGCAGCCGCCACGCGCCCAGGTTGACGCCGCTGTTGAGGCTTGCAAACAGCTGCTGTTCCCGTGTGCGCGTCTCGCCGCGATATTCATTATTCGAACCATTGACCACGTAATTCAGCCACGCGGCAGGAATGCCCGCCTCCCAGCTTTCCGGGCTGACATATCCGCGCGGCAAATTGCGCATCGCACTTTGCGGTACGGTGAAGCTCAGGGTGAGCGTCTTCTGGTCCAGATCAAACTGCGTATCCGCAAACGCCTTCGTTAAGACGATGCAGCGTTGCGCCAGCGGCAGCACTCCGCCCTTCGCCTGATGGCTATCGATGCCCAGCGCGTCGAATTGCTCGGGCGTGAGGCAGGGCAGTGCTTCACCCGTACTGTCTTCAGCAAGGCGGAACGTGACGTTACCTGTGAACGCGTAGTTGGTATTGATATACACGTTGAGGTTGTAATCACCCGGCGGCAACGCGCTCCCGGCGTTGACCCAGGCGAGATCGGCGCTGTTCGCGCTCTCGCCGTTGAGGAATGCGGGGTTAAATTGCAGCTCGCTTTCAGCAGCCACGGCTTGCCGAATCACCAGGGAGATCACCGTGGCGCACAGGATTTTTATTTTCACGTGGTCACGCCTTACTTTTTTTATTGGGATAACGACGCGCGCGTGGCGGGAGTCCATGCCCCGTAATCGTTAATGGTCTGATAGCTCATGCTGCCCGCATGGCTGAAGGTTTCGGCCAGCGTCACGCTGCCTTTCGGGGGCACCATCACCGGCTGCACCGGCATGCCGTCAATTTTCACGTTGATGGTGGTGAGGTAGTACGGCGTGGGGTTGCTGAGCGTAACCTTTCCGGCACGGTAGACACCGGCCAGTTTTTTCCATGCCTCTGCCGGGCTCTCACTGAGTCCTTCTGGGCGATAAAAGACCTTGATGCGGTTAGCCGACGCAAACTGCAGCGTGTTCCCGGAGCCGCTTTTAGCCTGCTGGGGGATGGCTTTGACGGTCATCCAGTAGAGCGTCTCCCGATCCTCTGGCAGGGCTTTGCCGTTAAACATGATTTTTACCGCGCTTTCGCTGGCCGGTTTCATGACGTACAGCGGTGGCGTGATCACGAAGTCGTTGGTGCGTTCGCCTTTCTCATTCTCCATCCAGGACTGGATGAGGAACGTGGCCTCGGGATGGGTGTTTCTCACCTGCATCATGGCCTGGCTGGTGGCGCTGGAGTAGACCATTCGCGTTGCGCCCAATCCCACGCCACCGGCATAGACGGCGGATGAACATAACGCGCCCGCCAGGCAAATCCATGTATTTACGCGCATAGTGTTTCTCCTGAAAGCTAAGACAGGCCCGGCTCGCAGACCGGGCCTGAAGATTACGAATAGGTCACGGTGTAAGTCGCGACGGCGCTGGCATCGCCCGCGGTGGCGCCGCCCTTCGGCGAGTAATATTTCGCGCTGAAGTTCAGTGTGTTGGCACCCTTACGCAGAGGGATGGCCGATGCCGGTTCACCCAGCTTCACCACGTTGCCTTGCTCGTCATAAAGGCGAATAGCCACGTTTTGCGCAGAGTTGGCGCTGCCGTTTGCACCGACGGACAAGCTATTGACATCGGAACCGTCCGGCGTACCGGTGAAGGTGACGGCCACTGTGGTCGCAGCAATCGGGTTCTCTGCCGTTGAGGCTGAGGTATCGGCGATTTCACAATCTTCCAGGGTGATGGCAAACGCTTTTGCCGTGCTGGCTTCACTGCCTGCCGTCTTCAGCGTTGCGGTCCGCACTTCACCCATATCCACGTCAATGTTGGCGCTTCCTGCGCTGATGGCGCAGGCGGAGGTCACCACTTTGCCGCTAAAGTTCACCGTGCCGCCGCTGGTGCCGGCAGCCAGCGCCGAGCCCACTGGCAGTACTGCCGCAATAGCGATCGCAAGCAGCGTTTTATTATTGAATTGAGCTTTCATTGTCCTGATTCCATTATGGTGTTATGTCGAGATTTGCTCTGAAAGCAGCAGGTCTAACTGGTTAAAAAGACCAGCAAATCTGTCTTGTTCCTGAGCCCTAGTTTTCTTATCGCTGAGCTTTTTAACGCGCTGACACGACGGTAAGAAAGCTGCTCTGTTTCGGCGATGTAACGCATATCCAGACCCTTTCGTAGTTCCTTCAATACCCTCCATTCACCCGGCGTCAGCGATAACGCCGTGGGTTTTTTTATTGGGCGATAACGGCTATCGACCATTTTTAATACGCTGGCTCGCCAGTGATAAAGCGGGTCCTGTAGCGAGATATAGGCGTCTATTTCACCGCGTATCCACAGCCAGGAATTTGCCGGTGCGGAATACATGCAAATAAGTACGTCGGGATAGAGGACTTTCATCTTCCTGATATATTTCAGGCAATCATATCCCGCGTGATATTTCTCCGTACCGGATAAAAAAATTAAGTCTACCGGTGCGGCCGCGAGTATTGTTTCGATCTCCGCATAATTATCGATCGATGCTGTTATCTGCATGGTCGGGGTGATATTTTTTAATAACGCGGCGATCCCCTGACGCGCAAAGTGATCTCCACCCAATAGCGCGATATTTAAATGACGTGTGTTGTTGAGTTTATTCGCCATGTCATTCCCTCGATTTATAATTGTAATGAGACTCCTCTGTCGGGCAGAGCGATGCCTGTATTTTCGAAGCAATTAAGCATTGCACGGTGTGAGCCCACTATACTCAGGGCGTTAAATAGGTAACCTGAATTAATCTTAATTTGTTTTAAGTACAGTTTAGGTGTGGCATCAATTTCTCCTCGCTAAACCGGCTTTTGCTTATCTGCCTGTAAATAATCATACCGGTAGTTTTTATTGAAAAGTTAGCTTTAATAAATGTTTTGTAAGGAAATAGTCTGCTGACGTCATGTGATGAGGGTAGTTACTGACGGTAGCTAACAGTTTCGTGGCGAAATTGTTAATTAAGACGACAGCTTTCGAACTGGTTGTAATTTCGAAACCCGCTGGCAGAGAGCGTCCCCTCTGCTTTTTATCAAAAAAACAAATTAAGCACGCTGAATAATTCAGACAACAATGGCTAAAGCGTTCAACGGGCGCCTTTGTCGAGTTTTGTCAGTGTCAAGACGGCTTTAAATGGCGGTTAAGAAAACTTCAGACCGGTCAGATAAAGAGAAAGGAAAAATAAGATTTTTCGCCAGGTGCCAGGATATACAGTTGCGCAATTATCCGTCACATTAAGCCTTACACAGGCGAGGGATACGCAGGTTAACCGTGAAGGGAATCTACTGGAGCAACAGGCGTTGACCGGAGGTATTTAGCCTATTCTATGCATAAGCATTACATTATTAATGGCCTGGTAGAGTTTCACCCAGCCGCCAGCACATTACGCGATCTCAACAATCCTGACCGGGTGGTGGTATTAAATTCCCCGGCGGGCCGCTGTTTGTTGTTATTAATAGAAAGAGTCGGAAGTATTGTGACTCAACAGGAGTGCATGGATATTGTCTGGCAGCGCCGGGGGATGCTGGTTTCGCCTAATACCTATTACCAGAACATTTCTATTCTGCGCAAAGGTCTGAAGAAGGTGGGTTTCGAAACCGATCCAATTGTCACTATCCCGCGCATAGGGCTGACGCTCGCAAGCGATACGCAAATCACTATTAAAGAGATGCAGCCGCAGGCTGAAGAGGAAGAATGTGCTGCTCCGGATGTCTACGAAGAGACCGTCGCCCCGACGGTCTCAAGAAACCGCTTCTGGCTGTCGGGCGCGCTGGGGCTATTGCTGATGCTGGCTGGCGTGAGCGTTATCAGCCATAACCTGCTGCATGACAGCTATTTCGTAGACGGGTACCGCTTCGCGATGAAGATGGGCGAGTGTCAGCTCTATTTTTCTCGCGATATTGAAACGCAGCGCGACAGGGATAAAGCCCTGGCCTATGCCGCCCCGTTTAAGGACCAGTGCGCGAACTATCCCTGGGTGTACGTCAGCGGTTACATCCTGCTGCCCCGTGCATCGGTCATTCGCTGTGACAGACCGATGACGGAACCCAACCGCTGTATGTCCGATTATTTTATAGAGGATCGCTAGTATGGTTCGCTACCGTCAAACGCTTGTTGTGCTCTGCCTGTGCCTGCTGATAGGGGCTGTCGTGGCGACGTATTACCTCTTGCATCGCCATTACATCAAGCCCTTTTCCTGCCAGGCGAACTTTATTCAGCATCACCGTGATGAGACGCTCTCTCTGTGGCTGAATTACACCGTGGAGGGTAACAGCGGAATACTCAGCATGAATGGCCGGTTGAAAAGCGATCCTACGAAGACCCTGAATCGCAAAGTTTTCTTTCAGATTGAGCGCAAAGACAGCGTCTATAATCTGACGTCCATACGCAATATGAAATTTCCGGACGACAACATCAGCGACAGCTGGCTGGAGAAGTACGAGCCCTTATTTTTTATCTATCCGAATAAGAATATTTATATGCGTATTAAGAAACAGCAGAATGAGAATTATTTATTTATTCTGGGAACGCTGCCGACCTATGTGTGCCACACGTCAAAAAACGGATAGCGACAGGGAGAAATGTTTTTAAGTTTTTGCAACCATCATTTATGTTTGATTTAACAGCCAGGACCTATCTTAGGAAAATATAACAGCAACAACAATGTTGCGATAATGTAATTATTCTTCGGCAAGTTAATGAAAAATATAATTGATGATAGCGTCAGAATGACGCCTGCGCGGAAAAAATCCCTGCATATGGGGTTACTCCTGTGGCCTCATTTCTCGCTTTTCGCATATTCAGGATTGATAGAGGCGTTACGTATTGCTTCCAGCGTCCAGAAGCGTAGCCAGAAAATACGCTTTAAACTCAGCCTGATAAGCACTTACCCCGACTTACCGGTAGTGAGCAGCTCAGGGCTCAGCGTGCGGCCCGAGGCCGCCCATGCGCCGCCCGGCGACTTCGACTATATTGCGGCGATCGGCGGAAGTCTTGCTCATCTTCACCTGGGACACCGTGGCGACAGAGCGTTTCTCACGGATGCTCATCACAACAACGTTCCCCTGATTGGTATTGGTACCGGCAGCTTTATTCTGGCGGAGGAAGGCTTACTGAACGAGCGCCGCGCCTCGATTCATCCGCATCACCATGACGTTTTCACGCAACGTTTTCCGCAGGTTTATGCTGAGCAAAGCCTCGATTTTATCGACGAAGGCGATGTGCTGACCTGCCCGGGGGGGATCTCAACGCTCACCCTGATAACGGCGCTGATCCGCGCCCACGGGGGAGACGACATTGCGGCCACCACCTCCCAGCGGCTGTCCCTTCCTCCGCATGATGCCGCCACGCCGCGGCCCGCGAATATCGCCATGATCCCTGATTCGCGGCTGCGCAGGGCGGTGACGATCGTCGAACAGTATCTGACTCACCCGCTGAACGCCGCCAGGCTCGCGCAGGACGTTAAGCTGAGCGAACGTCAGCTTAATCGCCTGTTTCACGCCGAGTTTGGCAAAACGGCGCGGGAGTTTATTCGCAGCGCCAGGCTGCGCTATGCCTGCTGGCTGCTGAAAAACTCTCAGCAAAGCGTTACGGATATCGCGCGACGGATGCGGTTTAGCGACTGCGCCCACTTTATTCGTCATTTTCAGAGCGAGTACGGCTGCACGCCGGGGGTATGGCGCATGTCGCAGAACTGATGCACCTATTTCGTGCTTTCTTCGTAGGGTTTTACTGGCTCGCCTGGATAGACTTCCGTTAAAAGCCTAACGGAGGGAAGACGACATGAACTGGCAGCCTTTTCGCGGCGATGCGCCGGAAAATATGACGATTTTCAGCGCGTCATTTCCCGACGTCAGCGACCAGTGGCCGCTGAAAGACGACGCTGCCCGTGAGATCGCCTCCCTTGACCGCGCCCTGAAAGCCGAGCCAGCGCTCCGGCCTCCGAAGGTAGAATACGACGAAGGGGGGCTGGCCGTGCTTGTCACCCAGAACCGCTATTCCGAACAGGCCTTCCGCAACCGCCCGGCGCTCACCGCGTGGCGCACCCGGCTGGTCCCCTCCGCGCTGGCGCTGTTTGTGGTGCAAAACCCGCTGGAGGACCGCCTGCCCGACGGCGCGAAAATGGACAGCGACAGCCGCCAGTGGTTTATCCACGCTAACGATGCGGTTGGCGTGCGTTCCCGCGCCCGGGTGCTGGCCGCGCTGGTGGATAAGTACATTCACAATGAGAGCGAGAACAACTGGGTCAGCCTCGCGAGCGGCGCCGCCATCCCGGTGCTGGAGGCGCTGCGTGAAGCAAAGCTTGATGGCCAGCAGGTCTATCTCACGCTGGTGGACAAAGACCCGGTGGCGCTGAGCTGGGCGGAAACCATGGCGGCGCAGGAAGGCATTGTGGTGGGCGAACAGCTGACGCTGCTCAGGCGCAACCTGCTCCATACGCTGGTGCGTAACGAGGACCTGCTGCTGGAGCTGGGCGAGCATCAGGCCGAACTGGTCGACGCGCTGGGGATATTTGAATACTTCAACGACGTCGATGCGGTGACTTTCCTCCAGCGCGCGCTGCGGCTGGTCAAGCCCGGCGGGGCGGTGATTGTGTCGAACATGCTCACCAGCAGCCCGCACATTGACTTTGTGCTGCGCGGTATCGGCTGGGAGGATATTCACCCGAGGACGCTGCAGCAGCTGCAGGATATTCACCTCGCGGCGGGCGTGCCGGTGGAAAACGTCACCGTGATCGTGCCGAAGGACGGGGTGTATGCGGTGATGGAGATTAGGGGTTAGCGCGATCTTTTCCCTCTCCCTGAGGGAGAAGGTTAGGGTGAGGGGGGAACAGGGCGCACGGAGTTACTTGAATTAACGTCCTAAACCGCACATGATCCGCCCCATGAAAATTGAAACCGCACTCCCCACACACTTCGAACGTCTGGTCGCGATCTGGGAATCCTCCGTCCGCGCCACCCATCACTTTTTACAGGAAAGCGATATTGCGGCGCTGCGTCCGTTATTGCTTAACGCCTATCTGCCTAACCTCAACGTTTTCATTGCCCGTGATGAAACAGGCGTTATTCACGGCTTTTTAGGCGTGGATGAAAACCGCATTGAAATGCTGTTTGTTGACGACGCGAGCCGCGGGAAGGGCGTCGGGAAATTGCTGCTGAAATACGCCATCGCCGAGTTTGGCGTAAACGAGGTGGATGTGAATGAGCAGAATCCGCAGGGCGTCGCGTTTTATCGCCATATGGGATTTGAGCAGGTCGGACGCTCGGAACTGGACGGGCAGGGGAATCCGTTTCCGTTGCTGCATATGAAGCTGAGCAGGAATACCGGGATTAGCGCTTAGCCTGCTTATCCCATCTTAATAAGCCGACGATATCTTTCTCACCTTCGGCTTCTTTCAGCAGGCGCTGCTTTTTTTCAAACTCAATGAATTCTGAGCACGCCTTTTCATCAGCCGCTTTCTTGCTGACCTTTCCTGCTCCTTCTAAAACGTCCCGGTCGTTAAATTGCAGAAACTGATCGAGCTTGGTTTGCCAGTCTCGTAAAAATACCTGCTTCCGGCGTTTGGCCTGATCTTCGGCAAAATCGAGCCACATATTAACGACGCGATTAAGTTCGCTCACCTCATCCTGAGACAGATAATTTTTTGCAGTGGTGACATCGCTTTTACGGACTTCTTCGCCTTTATAGCTTGTCAGCTCCATATGCGGTTGAGTGGCGTCCGCACGCTGGTGAATCAACTCTGCAGCGGTGTGGCCCGTGCAGGCAAAATGCAGTTTATTCTGGATGGTCTGGAAGAATTGCGTGGTTTCTTTGAGCGACGGCTGATAGTCAGCGGCTAATGCAAAAATCTCCCTCACGCGGAGATAGAGCCGGCGTTCGCTGGCCCGTATATCGCGAATGCGTTCCAGCATTTCATCAAAATAGTCAGGTACGGCGGATGATCCGACAGGCGGGTTTTTCAGGCGCTCGTCATCCATAACGAAGCCTTTTACCAGATATTCCTGCAGCGTTTGGGTGGCCCACTGGCGGAACTGTGTCCCACGCGTGGAGCGGACGCGATAGCCGATGGCGAGAATGACGGGCAGGCTATAGTGAAGCGTGTTGCGATTAACCTTGCGCTGACCTTCTTGCTGAACTTGTAAGTAAGCCTTACAAGTTGCTTTTTGTTCAAGCTCACCCTCTTCGTAAATCGCTTTAATATGCTGAGTAATGGCTTGAGGAGTGACCTGATAAAGCGCCGCTATGGCTGCTTGCGACAGCCAGAGCGTTTCATGTTCAAAGCGACATGTGATGCGAACGGTTCCATCATCGCTGGCAAACATAATAAATTCGCTAGCCGGAGAGTGGATTACGTTTTGATCTGCCATGTCGCCTCCCTCTTTCGAGTGATTAACCTTACCAGCGTGTAGTATGCCAGAAACAGCCGCTAAGCCAGGTGGTTTGTATTTGATTTTGCGAGGCGCTTTCCAGGACGTGGAGTTTGAATCGCCGCAAGCGCGTTCTCTATCTCAATAAGCTTTGCTTTCGTCCGTTTATAATCATCCTGCAACCTCTGCTCCAGCTCGTTATACGCCACCAGAACGATGCATCCCTTCATCACCTTTACCGTGACCTGCTGCCCGGTATCAAAACCCGCCGCGCGTAGCCACTTGCCGGAAAGGATGATTTTCGGCGTGGATTTGTCGAAAAAATTCGGGCGGTATCCCACAATTAACGAACGCTCGGTTCCGGATTGGTCGGAGTCTGGGGTAGAATGCGAATCAGCCATAATCAACTCCTTGATAGTTGGTGAGGTTAGCTCTCGTCCGGTATTGCGAGTACCTTGCGAGGGCGTTTCAATTTGAGGTTTTTGTATGTTAAGGTACGTACCTCAGTGAAGATATCTTGCTCTTGTAGGTACGTACATGTCAACTGTTAAACGTGACCCAAATCAGTCAAAAACCGGAAAAGCACCGACTTTTCAAATGCGGATTACTCCTGAGTTAAAAGAGCAGTTCGAGGCCGCAGCTAAAGCTGAAGGGATGAGTTTAGGTAATTGGCTCAAGACCCTTGGAAGAAAGGAACTTGATGCCCAGCGAGCTAAAACCAAACATCATAACTATTAAAATGGTATGTTTAATTAAGCCTAACTGTTAAATAAGAATAAATATGCTAATAGATGAAAAATATCAAAATATTCTACCTAATGACGTTTTTATAACTGACGATGTCATCCTGGTTAATGCATGGAAAAAATCCCAACAGTATATTAGGAGTATTAGTTGGTATGTTGACTATTTAGATTTGGATAGATCTTCAGTTGAATTAAAAAAAAGAATTAGCCATTTAAAAAAACAACTTTTAAATAAAAATTACACCCCTAAAGAGTTGAGGCTGATTCCTGCACCTAAGTCGAGCAAATGGATATTCTATAACGATCCAAATTTTCCAATCGAAAGCAATAAATGGAGACCAGAGGAATTTATTCAGAAAGGTGATTCATCTGAGATAACACAACCACTCCGACCGCTAGCTCAGGTTTCAATTGACGACCAAACATTATACACTGCTTTAATGATGCTGATAGCAAATGAAGTTGAAACTTTGCAGGGTGATCCTTCACTAAGTTATGAGAAGGTGCATAAGTCAAATTTGGTTAATTACGGTAATAGACTCCATTGCTCTTATGAAGATTCAATTGCCAAATACTCTTGGGGTAATAGCAATGTTTATAGTAAGTTTTTTAGGGATTATCAACGTTTTTTAAATCGACCAAAATTTTTTGGAAAAAAAGCAGTTGGTTTAAAAAAAGATGATGAACAAATTTATGAAATTCAACTCGACTTTTCAAAATTTTACGACTCAATTAATAGAGTAAAACTAATTAGCAAAATTAAAAGGATAATTAAAAATATAACTTCAGGAAAAACAATAGATCCAACTATTAATCATATTCTAGAACAATTTAAAGATTGGCAATGGGATTCAAGTTCAAAAAATTTATATAAAAAAACCTGTTCAAATGCAATTGTACCACAATTGAGAAAAGGTAAAGGCATTCCACAAGGATTAGTTGCTGGAGGTTTTTTTGCAAATATATATATGTTGGATTTTGATTCATTTATATCAGGTTTGATAAATAAAGGTTTAGACGAGGACAATAACATTGTTTTGATCGATGCTTGTAGATATGTCGATGATTTAAGATTGATAATAAAGACTAAAAAGGTATTTAAGGACGACAGTGAAATTTTGGAAGTGGTGAATAGTAAATTAAGTGCTATCACACATGACTTATCATTGCACTTTCAACCAAAGAAAACCAAAATCAAGATCTTTAAGCATAAAGTCGATGCTATTTCTACAAAATTATCTGATATACAAGATAAAGTAAGCGGCCCGCTGACAATGAGCGAGCTTGACGAGCAGCTTGGTCATCTGGAAGGTTTGGTTGAGTTATCAGATAATCTCATATTTGAAGTCAATGATAAGGAAAATGATAAACTAAATTCTCTTGAACAAATTGATAGAACATTCATTGATCTTAGAAAAGACTCGTTATTACGATTTAGCGCCAATAAAATACATACATTGCTCTCACAAAAAAGACATTTGATTGCGCAGGAAGTTAATTTTAATGGTGACCCAATCCCAGGATCATGGGATTATTTGCAAGAAAGAATGGCTAGGAAACTCTTAGCAAAGTGGAGTAGTGATCCTTCACTTGTTTTGTTATTAAAGAAAAGTTTAGAAATGTTTCCACATTCAAGCTTATTGAATCCAATCTTAAAAAACATCAGCGAATTAATGAGTTTGGAAAATTCAAAAGATCTTGTTTTACTTGCTGAATATTGCTTGTGCGAAATATTAAGACATTCTGCAACAGAAATTCATAGTAAAAACAAATGGGCATTTCCTGCACATTCGGATATAAATGGATATTTTGATATTTTATCAAACTTTGCATTGTCTTTGTTTAAAGAAAGAAGAAAATTAAGTGCTCATTTGCAAGAGCAAATATTATTTTATTGTTTAGTTATTAATGACTCACCTTTAAAAATAGAAGCAGGAAACGAACTATTTGATCTCATTACGCAACTTATAAATGGGTTTAGAAATATTAATGAAAAATTAACTGGGTATGACTATCTTACAGCTATAATATTAGCAAACCAATTTTCTAAAGATCCAGATAAAGTTACAAGGTCAGTAAATTGTTTTTTTGAAGATCTTAATAATAAGAAGGGACAGAGAAAGCATTTATCTGCAGTAGTATCTGAAAGTTCAATTGAGAATTTATGTAAATCGATTTTAATTGAAGATTATGATTTATTTGAGAGAATATACTTAGCTGCTAAGAAACAAAAGCTTAAATGGATCCATAAAATAAAAGATATTAGTAAGTATTTATCTTTGGAATCAAATATAGGATTTAAAGGTAGTCTAAATATATATAATAATACTGAAATTTCTTTGCTGTCTGTACTTCGTTCAGAATCTAATCCATTCATGCATGAAAATGCAACACTCAAATTAATAGAAACAGTCTTTAAATCACTAGATAATTCCGAATTAAAATACCCAATTGATATATCACGATGTGGTATAACATGTTCTAATTGGGATGGGCTATTGAAGCTTGACGATTCTTGCACCCTTAATCTAAACCTTGCTTTTTATAGAGGGAATGGATTTGATTTGCATCAACCTCCGAAATGGGTAACTAAAACTCATAGGCCATTATATTTTTTAGGCATGTTTATTAGGAGCTGCTTGTTAGGTCGATTAGATTGGAGTTATACACCGAAATTTGATAAAAAAAATAATTCATATAAAGGTATTACTACCAATTTATTAAAAAAACAAGTTGGTATGATAAACACCCCAGAAATATTTGGTGGGTATAAATCCTGTATTACAGGATGGTTATCATCATTAATTTTTAACCTTTTACAATGGCCGGGGCTTGATATCAAAAATGATGATCTGAATCTAGAGAAAGAATTGGCCTTTAGTAATGTAAGAAGCCTTGTTCATAACAGAATTATCGAACAAAGAAAAAATTATTGTCATTTGGCTAACATACCATCTTATATTGAAAAGGTTAACTTGGATTGGTCTAATGACAAAAAGGATTTGTCTATTATTATGGTTCAGTCTTTATTGCCAAAAGTCGAAGACTTTGAACTATATGGACTTGAGCTCAATGATATTAGGTATCGTTCTAAACATCGTCGCCATATTGCAGCAGTATCAGAATTAATACTACACAATATTGCCGCGATGGATAGCAAAAATGACTACCCTAAACTGAAAGGCAAAGTTGATCTTATAATATGGCCTGAGTTGTCCATATCTAAAGATGATGTCGATATTTTACAGCGCTTGTGTGATAAAACTGGTGCAATGGTGTTTTCCGGCATGGTTTTCGACAAAATTACAAATGCTAAAGAATTAAACAATGCAGCTCTATGGTTAATACCGAATAAATCAGGATCAGGCCGGCGTTTTATAAAAAGATATCAAGGTAAATGGAATATGACTGAAAGTGAAAAAGGGTTCATTACTCCTTGGAGACCATATCAACTTTTCATTGAATTGATTCATCCGCTCTTTCCAGATAGCGAAGGATTCCGATTAACAGGTTCAATCTGTTACGATGCAACTGATATAAAATTAAATGCCGACCTAAAAGACAAATCAAATGCCTATATAATATCTGCGATGAATAAAGATGTTTCAACTTTTGATAACATGGTAAACGCATTATTTTATCATATGTATCAACATGTTGTTTTGGTTAATAGCGGTGAGTTTGGTGGCTCAGTTGCAAAAGCGCCATACAAAGAATCTTATGATAGATTGATAACTCATGTGCATGGAGTTAATCAGGTGTCACTTTCTTTCTTTGAAATGAATATGTTTGATTTTAGAGATGATTATATTATTATGAAGTCTAAAAAAATAGTTAAAACTAAACCAGCAGGAGAGAAATAATGATTTGCTTCAGTAATGATATTGGCTATTATTTGACTTTTGATTTTTGGAATAAAAGAGCGGATATCATAGTTGCCGTCGTCGCTGTAATTGCTTTATTATTTACAGTGATTCAAATAAAAATTAATAAAATGGAAGCGAGAAGAGCCACTGCTCTAACTGCTTATAACGAATACTTAAAATTAAGTTTCGATTTCCCTGAATATTCTTATGGATATGAGCAATATATAACAAATAATTGCTCTGCTTTTGACAAATACCCTTGGTTTGTGTCGAAAATGCTTTTTTGTTTTGAGCAAATACTTTCTGTTGAGAAAAATAATAAAGAGTGGAAAATCGCTTTAGAGTCGCAATTATCAAAACATTCATGGTTTTTGAAGAAATCTAAGTCGGTGAGAAGAAAGGAATGGAGTAATGATTTGCAGGAAATTATAAATAAAGTAATTTGACTAAATAAAATGATATATTTTTATCTGGTATAATGTTTTCAGAAGCTTTGGCGGAAGATCACAGGAGTCGAACCTGCCCGGGAACGCTGGCGTCCCCAACTGGATTTGAAGTCCAGCCACCTCACCGGAGATGACGATCTTCCGCGCCTCGATTGCTACATGGAGGCGGGGCGCATTATAGCTACTTTCAGGCATTTACCACATACCCCGACACACTTTTTTCACTTCTCTTTTGACCTGTACCCCCCTGTTTCAGCTAATTCCTAAGAAAATCCTCAGGTTAGCCTTTTGTGCTCTCCAACATTTATCGCGATCACAAAAAACAAGAAACGTAATCTCCTAACCAGAAAACGCAATACCCGCTCCTGAAACAATGGTTTAAAACTCTGTAACCGGTCTCAGCGCCCCCTACAGCGTGAAGGATAAAAAAAGATGAGCGAAGTATTGTCAGTAAAAGAGAAGATTGGCTACGGCATGGGAGACGCCGCCAGCCACATCATTTTTGATAACGTCATGTTGTACATGATGTTTTTCTACACCGATATTTTCGGCATTCCTGCCGGGTTTGTCGGCACCATGTTCCTGCTGGCGCGCGCGCTGGATGCGATCTCCGACCCGTGCATGGGGCTGATTGCCGACCGCACCCGCAGCCGCTGGGGCAAGTTCCGCCCGTGGATTTTGTTCGGCGCGATCCCGTTCGGCATCGTCTGCGTGCTGGCCTACACCACGCCGGACCTCAGCCTCAACGGCAAAATGGTTTACGCCGCCGTTACCTACACCCTGCTGACCCTGCTCTATACCGTAGTGAACATCCCGTACTGCGCGCTGGGCGGCGTGATCACCAACGACCCGACGCAGCGTATCTCCCTTCAGTCCTGGCGCTTTGTGCTGGCGACCGCGGGCGGCATGCTCTCCACGGTGCTGATGATGCCGCTGGTGAACCTGATTGGCGGCGACGATAAGGCGTTCGGCTTCCAGGGCGGGATCGCCGTGCTGTCTGTGGTCGCGTTCCTGATGCTGGCATTCTGCTTCTTCACCACCAAAGAGCGCATCCAGGTGCCGCCGAGCACCACCTCCATGCGGGAAGACCTGAGCGACATCTGGCACAACGACCAGTGGCGCATCGTCGGGGTGCTCACCATCCTCAACATCCTCGCCGTCTGCGTGCGCGGCGGCGCGATGATGTACTACTGCACCTGGATCATGGGCTCGCCGGAGGTGTTCGTCGCCTTCCTCACCACCTACTGCGTCGGCAACCTCATTGGCTCCGCGCTGGCGAAACCGCTCACCGACTGGAAGTGCAAGGTCAGCATCTTCTGGTGGACCAACGCCGCGCTGGCGGTGGTCAGCGTGGCGATGTTCTTCGTCCCGATGCACTCCACGGTGCTGATGTTCGCCTTTATCTTCGTCATCGGCGTGCTGCACCAGCTGGTGACGCCGATCCAGTGGGTGATGATGTCCGATACCGTCGACTACGGCGAATGGACCAACGGCAAGCGCCTGACCGGCATCAGCTTTGCGGGCACGCTGTTCGTGCTGAAGCTCGGCCTGGCGCTGGGCGGGGCAATGATCGGCTGGATGCTGGCAGGCGGCGGCTACGACGCGACGGCCAAAACTCAGAACAGCGCGACCATCAGCATCATTATCGGCCTGTTTACCCTGGCCCCGGCTGTCTGCTACGTGCTGAGCGCCATTATCGCCAAACGCTACTACACGCTGAAAACCCCCTTCCTGACCAAAATCCTGGGTGAACTGGCGCAGGGCGCGCGCCGCAATCAGCAGGAATTTGAAAACCTGCCGGTCAGCAAAGAATTACAGAACTAAGAGGACGAGAGCATGAAAATCAGTGATGGAAACTGGCTTATTCAACCGGGCCTGAACGTGACCTATCCGGTTCAGGTGTTCGACGTGGAGCAGCAGGGCAACGACCTGGTGGTGTTTGTTGCGCCGCGCGACGTGCGCGAACGCACCTGGCAGCTCGACACGTTGATGTTCACGGTGCGCCTGTTTGCCCCACAGGAAGGGATTATCGGGGTGCGCATCGAACATTTCCAGGGCGCGCTGAATAACGGCCCGCACTATCCGCTGAACATTCTGAAAGACGTGAAGGTAGAGATTGAAAACAACGCCGATTTTGCCGAGCTGAAAAGCGGCAGTATCAGCGTGCGCGTCACCAAAGGCGAGTTCTGGGCGCTGGATTTCCTGCGTAACGGCCAGCGCATTACCGGCAGCCAGCTGAAAAACAACGGCTACGTGCAGGACAGCAATACCGATCGCAATTACGTGTTCGAGCGTCTGGATCTGGGCGTGGGCGAAACGGTCTACGGCCTGGGCGAGCGCTTTACCGCGCTGGTGCGCAACGGCCAGACGGTCGAAACCTGGAACCGCGACGGGGGCACCAGCACCGAGCAGTCCTACAAAAATATCCCGTTCTACCTGACCAACCGCGGCTACGGCGTGCTGGTGAATCATCCCGAGAACGTCTCGTTTGAAGTCGGCTCCGAGAAGGTCTCCAGGGTGCAGTTCAGCGTGGAAGGGGAATATCTGGAATACTTCGTGATCGACGGCCCGACGCCAAAAGAGGTATTAAACCGCTATACGCAGTTCACCGGGCGTCCGGCGCTGCCGCCTGCGTGGTCGTTCGGCCTGTGGCTGACCACCTCGTTCACCACCAACTACGACGAAGCGACGGTGAACAGCTTTATCGACGGCATGGCCGAGCGCGACCTGCCGCTGCACGTGTTCCACTTCGACTGCTTCTGGATGAAGGCCTTCCAGTGGTGCGACTTCGAGTGGGACCCGGTGACCTTCCCGGATCCGGAAGGGATGATCCGCCGCCTGAAAGAGAAAGGGCTGAAGGTCTGCGTGTGGATCAACCCGTACATCGGCCAGAAATCCCCCATCTTCCGGGAGCTGAAAGAGAAGGGCTACCTGCTCAGGCGCCCGGATGGCTCCCTGTGGCAGTGGGACAAATGGCAGCCGGGGTTGGCGATTTATGACTTCACCAATCCGGACGCGTGCCGGTGGTATGCCGACAGGCTGAAAGACCTGGTAGATATCGGCGTCGACTGCTTCAAGACCGACTTTGGCGAGCGTATCCCGACCGACGTCCAGTGGTTTGACGGATCCGATCCGCAGAAGATGCACAACCACTACGCCTACATCTACAACGAACTGGTGTGGAGCGTGCTGAAAGAGACGGTGGGTGAAGAAGAGGCGGTGCTGTTTGCACGCTCCGCGTCCGTGGGTGCGCAGCAGTTCCCGGTTCACTGGGGCGGCGACTGCTACGCCAACTATGAGTCGATGGCCGAAAGCCTGCGCGGCGGGCTGTCGATTGGCCTGTCCGGCTTTGGGTTCTGGAGCCACGATATCGGCGGGTTCGAAAACACGGCCTCGGCGCACGTCTACAAGCGCTGGTGTGCGTTCGGGCTGTTCTCCAGCCACAGCCGCCTGCACGGCAGCAAATCCTACCGCGTGCCGTGGGCATACGATGACGAGTCCTGCGACGTGGTGCGCCACTTCACCCAGCTGAAGTGCAGGCTGATGCCGTACCTGTATCGTCAGGCGGCGCTGGCCCGCGAGTTCGGCACGCCGATGCTGCGCGCGATGATGCTGGAATTTCCGGACGATCCGGCGTGCGATTACCTCGACCGCCAGTACATGCTGGGGGATTCGGTGATGGTCGCGCCGGTGTTCTCCGAGGCGGGGGACGTGCAGTTCTACCTGCCTGAAGGACGCTGGACGCACCTGTGGCACAACGACGAAATCCAGGGCAGCCGCTGGCATAAGCAGCAGCATGATTTCATGAGCCTGCCGGTCTACGTGCGCGACAACACGCTGCTGGCGCTAGGCAACAACAACCAGAAGCCGGACTACGCGTGGCACGAGGGAACGACCTTCCAGCTGTTTAACCTGGACGACGGTGCAACGGCGGTGAGCGAGGTGCCTGCGGCGGACGGCGCGGTGGCGTTTACGCTGAAGGCGTCACGTCGGGGCGACATCGTGACCTTTACCGGCGCGGGAGACGCGCAAAACTGGTCGGTGTGCTTGCGCAACGTGCAGAAGGTGAGCGGCGTGAAGGGCGGCTCGCGCGCGGGCAGCGAGTGGGGCGTGGTGGTGAAAGCGGAGGGCGATGAGGTGGTGGTTCACCTTTAATTCCCCTAACCCTCCCCCCAAAGGGGCGAGGGAATGGTTTGCTTCCTCTCCCTTTCAGGGAGAGGGCTGGGGTGAGGGTGGTGTTGAAACCACCCCGCCCGTCATCGTCTGCTGCACCTGCTGTTTATCCATATTCACCGCGCTCAGCTTCCCATTCACCGTCGGCTTCAGCGGGGCATTCGCCTGCACGCTGCCGCTGGCGATGAGCTGAATATTGCCGTCGCCCGTAATCGGCAGAGCAGGCCAGCCCCACTGCTGCAGCACGTTGAGCGGTACGCCGCGCCCGTTCAGGCTTACCGTGGTCTGCCGCTGCGGGAGTTGTGAAACGGTCGCCGTGGCTTCCAGAATGCCTTTTTCGGTAAACGCGCTGAGGTCGGTAATATTCACCGTGGCGGCGTTGGCATTCAGCGCCAGCGACGGACGACGTACGTCGACGCGGTTAAAGGTCGCCGCCGCGCCGTTCAGGGCCGCGCTGCCGCCCCAGACGCCCCACTGGCGATCTTTCACCAGCTGCAGATTTGCGCCATAGCCGTCCAGAGAGGTGATCTGCCAGGGGAAGGCGGGATCGATGTCGATCACCAGGTTACGGCTCAGGCCGAATTTTTGCAGCGTGACGCTGTTCAGCCATTCCGGCAGAGGCTCCATCCACAATGTTTTCCAGTTCTGCGGCAGGGTGTACTCCAGTCCGGCGATGGCGACATCGTCCAGCACCAGCGCTTTACCGTCGCGTAGCCAGTTGCCCGAGGTGCGTACCATGCCGCCCTCCCAGCGGGAGGTGAACTGACGCAGCGCCATGCCCTGCGGGGAAAACTCCGCATTCAGGATCGGGTCGAAAAGATGCAGCGAGCCGTAGATAAACTCGCTGGCGTTCATGGACAGACGACCTTCCTGGCTCTGCCAGTCACCTTTGCTTAGCGTCAGGTTGCGCAGGCTTAAGTCGAGATCGGTCACCGCCCAGTCCGGACCCTGAAGCCGGGCGTCGGTCACGTCCAGACGACCAATCTGCAAAGAGGGAATGGTGGCCAGCGGCGCGAAGAACGCCGTTAGCGTTTTATCGCTCTGCAGGCGGATCTCGTTCAGGCGCATCGTATCGATAATCCAGCTCCCGTCGGCGTTGCGCAGGGCGGAGCCGGTGAGTGAGCCACGAGCCATGTCGGCGCCAATCGTTTTCAGCACCACCTCCTTGCCGTTAAGCTGGCCCTCGATCAGCACGTTGGTGGCCGGTACGCCGTTCAGGGTCAGCGATCCTGCGCTCATCTGGATTTGCGCATTATGCCCCAGCACGTTGCCGGCTTCCGGCTGCCATGGGCTGACGCCGCCCGTGACCTTCTGCGCGCTCAAATCCCATTCGGTATTCGGGCTGTTAAACGCCATGTTGTTCAACTGCAGGCGATCCGCCTGGAAAGGCAGCGGTGCCGTCTGGGGCGAGAGATTCAGCGTGCCGTCGAAGAGGGTGATGGTGTCCATGTGCAGCGGATCGGTTATCTGACGGCTGCTCAGGCCAATATCGACTTTTTTGGCTACCAGCGTGGCGGGTTTACCGTCCCGACCAAAGGTGACGTTTTCCAGAATGATGTGGGAAGGCGACGAAAAGCGGTGATTCATCTTGTCGAAACTGAGTTCGTAGTCGGTATTCACCGTTACCCAGCTGCTGACCTGAGACGCGCCCCAGCGGGTCTGGAGCAAAATGTAGAACGCCAGCAGCACAATGAGCAGGGCTACCAGAAGATAGATGAGGAGCTTTCCAATAAATTTCATGGTCTTCCATCCCGCAAAACGCACATAAGGGAGTTATGCACGATTTATGCGCAATCCTCAAGGCGGGAATGGTGTAATTCGATGTCACGGCAGGCATTGACTGCCTGCCGTGAGAGAAATCAATTTTTCTCAGGCGGGAAAACGAGGTTCAACACGATAGCGGTGATACCGCCCGCAGCAATGCCGGAAGAGAGCAGGTTTTTCACCCAGTCAGGGGCAAACTGCAGGATCAGCGGCTGCTGGGAAACGCCCAGACCAACGGCCAGCGACAGCGCGATAATCATGATCGCGCGGCGGTTCAGCGGCTCGCGGGAAACGATACGCACGCCGGAAGCTGCGATAGTCCCGAACATTACCAGCGTTGCGCCGCCCAGCACCGGCTCAGGGATGTGCTGCACAAAGCCGCTTACCGCCGGGAACAGGCCGAGGACGATCAGCATCAGCGCTACTACAAAACCGACGTAGCGGCTGGCCACGCCGGTCAGCTGGATGACGCCGTTGTTTTGACCGAAGCAAGAGTTCGGGAAGGTGTTGAATACCGCAGAGACAAACGAGTTCAGACCGTTCGCCAGCACGCCGCCTTTCAGTCGCTTCATGTACAGCGGGCCGGACACCGGCTGCTCGGAGACGTCTGAGGTAGCGGTGATGTCGCCGATGGTTTCCAGAGAGGTGATCATAAAGACCAGCATCAGCGGCAGGAGCAGACCCCAGTCAATGCCCAGACCGTAGTACAAAGGCGTGGGGACGACGATCAGCGCGCTGTTGGTCGGCGCGGTGTTCTCCGGCAGCATGCCCAGCGCCCAGGCCAGCAGGTAACCCGCCGCCATGGCGATCACCAGCGAGGCGACGCGCAGGTAAGGGTTACGCTGACGGTTAAGCAGAATAATGATCGCCAGCACGACGCCTGCCAGCAGCAGGTTTTTCGGCGCGCCGAAGGTATGGTCGCTCATCGCGGCATAGCCGCCACCGATGGAGGTAAGGCCCACCTGAATCAGCGACAGGCCGATAATCATAACGACGACGCCGGAAACCAGCGGGGTGATGACGCGGCGAGCCAGATGCAGAACGCGGGAGATCACCATCTCCGTACAGCTGGCCAGCATCAGCGTGCCGAACAGCGCCGCCATCATGGTCGGAACATCCGCACCGCCGGTTTTCAGCGCCGTACCGCCCATGATCAGCGGTGCCACGAAGTTAAAGCTGGTGCCCTGAATCGACAACAAACCCGACCCCACCGGACCCCACGCTTTAATTTGAATAATCGAGGCCACGCCGGAGGCGAAAAGAGACATGCTGATAATGTGCTGCGTGTCCTGCGCCGGTAAGCCGAGCGCCTGGCAAATCAGCAGCGCCGGAGTGATCACCGCAACAAACATAGCCAGAAGATGCTGGCAGGCAGCGAAAAGCGTTTGCGGCAGCGGCGGGCGGTCTTCAAGGCGGTAAATCAGTTCGCTATTTTGCTTCTGCGCAATCGGTTGCGCATCAGGCGACTCTATGGTGTTAACGGACATCGGCGGCAATCCCACGGTGGAAAAGCGGGCATTTTATCTGACCACCTGGTAAAAGCAAACGATTGCCAGCAAAAAAAGGCAAGAAATTCTGCCGCTGTGAGCAGGTTTTCTACAACGCATCGGGAAAAAAAATTACACTTTTTGCGCCGGGGGCTCATGAAGAGCGCAAACCGGCCCAGGATAACGCCGCGTGTGTATGGAACACGCGCAAAAAAGGAGCCTTCTATGATTCATCTCGATACGTTGTCGACCCTTGTTGCCGCAACGCTGGTCTTACTGCTTGGTCGTAAGCTGGTACATAGCGTTTCCCTTCTGAAAAAGTACACCATTCCTGAACCCGTCGCCGGCGGCCTGCTGGTAGCGCTGGCCCTGCTGGTGCTGAAAAAAAGCCTGGGCTGGGAAATAGATTTTGATATGTCTCTGAAAGACCCGCTGATGCTGGCCTTCTTTGCCACCATTGGCCTGAATGCCAACCTGGCGAGCCTGCGCTCGGGCGGTAAGGTGCTCGGCGTATTCCTGATTGTGGTGGTGGGGCTGCTGCTGATGCAAAACGCCATAGGCATCGGCATGGCGACGCTGCTGGGGCTGGATCCGCTGATGGGGCTGCTGGCGGGGTCGATTACCCTTTCGGGCGGTCACGGAACCGGGGCCGCGTGGAGCAAGCTATTCATCGAACGCTACGGCTTTGAAAACGCGACGGAAGTGGCGATGGCCTGTGCCACCTTTGGCCTGGTGCTGGGTGGCCTGATTGGCGGCCCGGTGGCACGTTATCTTGTGAAGCACTCCACCACGCCGGACGGCAGGCCGGACGATGAACTGGTGCCTACCGCCTTTGAAAAGCCGGACGTTGGGCGCAGTATCACCTCGCTGGTGCTGATTGAAACCATCGCGACGATCGCCATCTGCCTGACCGTGGGCAAAGTGGTTGCGCAATGGCTGGCGGGCTCCGCGTTTGAGCTGCCGACGTTTGTTTGCGTGCTGTTTATCGGGGTGATCCTGAGCAACGGTCTGGCGCTGATGGGCTTCTACCGCGTGTTTGTAAGGGCGGTGTCGGTGCTCGGCAACGTCTGCCTGTCGCTGTTCCTGGCGATGGCGCTGATGAGCCTCAAGCTATGGGAGCTGGCCTCGCTGGCGCTGCCGATGGTGGCGATTCTGGCAGTGCAAACCCTGTTTATGGCGCTGTACGCTATGTTCGTCACCTGGCGCATGATGGGCAAAAACTACGATGCGGCAGTGCTGGCGGCGGGTCACTGCGGGTTTGGTCTGGGGGCAACCCCAACGGCTATCGCTAACATGCAGGCGATCACAGAACGGTTCGGGCCATCGCACATGGCGTTTCTGGTGGTCCCGATGGTCGGGGCGTTCTTTATTGATATCGTCAACGCGCTGGTGATCAAGCTATACCTGATGCTGCCGATGTTTGCGTGAAATCAGGCGTTGGAATACCGCTCGGTTTCCGGCATCCAGCGCTCAATTAACGCTGCCGCCTGTTCGGGGTAGCGTTCATGAATGTGGCGCGCAAGGCGCTGAACTTCCGGGATCATAGCCTGATCGCGCAGCAAATCCGCCACTTTGAATTCGGCGTTCCCCGTCTGGCGCGTGCCCAGCAGTTCACCCGGGCCGCGGATCTCCAGGTCTTTTTGCGCAATCACAAAACCGTCGTTGCTGTCGCGCAGCACCTGCAACCGCATCTGGGCGGTTTTCGAGAGCGGGGCTTTGTAGAGCAGGACGCAGTGTGAGGCTACCGCGCCGCGGCCAACGCGCCCGCGCAGCTGGTGGAGCTGGGCGAGGCCCAGGCGCTCCGGGTTTTCGATAATCATCAGGCTGGAGTTCGGGACGTCCACGCCCACTTCAATGACCGTCGTGGCGACCAGCAAATGCAGCTCGCCCTGCTTAAACGACTGCATCACCGACTGTTTTTCAGCGGGCTTCATGCGTCCGTGAACCAGACCCACGTTCAGCTCCGGCAGCGCCAGCTTGAGTTCTTCCCACGTGGCTTCGGCAGCCTGCGCTTCCAGCAGTTCAGACTCCTCGATCAGCGTACAGACCCAGTAGGCCTGACGTCCTTCGTGGGTGCAGGCGTTGCGCACGCGGTCAATAATATCGCTGCGACGCGTGTCAGGAATCGCGACCGTCGTCACCGGCGTCCGCCCCGGCGGCAGTTCGTCGATAGTGGAGGTATCCAGATCGGCGTAGGCGGTCATTGCCAGGGTGCGCGGGATCGGCGTGGCGGTCATGATCAGCTGATGCGGGTGGAAGCCCTGTTGAAGGCCTTTTTCCCACAGAGCCAGACGCTGATGGACGCCAAAGCGGTGTTGTTCATCGATAATCACCAGCGCAAGGCCGTTGAACTGCACCTGCTCCTGGAAGATAGCGTGCGTGCCGACAATCATCTGCACCTGCCCGCTGGCGATGGCTTCCTGCTGCGCAAGTCGCGCTTTGCCTTTTTGCTTCCCGGCAAGCCAGCCCACTTCAATCCCCAGCGGCGCGAACCAGGCGCGGAAATTGTTGGCGTGCTGTTCAGCCAGCAGCTCGGTCGGCGCCATAAGCGCGACCTGTTTACCGTGGGCAATCGCGCGCAGGGCTGCCAGCGCGGCAACCAGCGTTTTACCGGACCCTACATCGCCCTGCACCAGGCGCATCATCGGCACGTCGAGCGCCATATCGCGTTCAATCTCAGCGGTGACGTGCGCCTGCGCGCCGGTGGGTTTAAACGGCAGAGAGGCCAGCAGCTTATCTTTGAGCGCATCATTCTGGCTTAAGGGCTGAGCGTGGAAGCGCTGCGCGCCCGCACGAAGCGCCAGCATGCTCAGGTTATGCGCAAGTAATTCCTCAAGGATAAGACGCTGTTGGGCGGGGTGTTTGCCGCTTTCTAAATCGCTGAGCTGCAGCGTTGGCGGCGGACGGTGCAGGGTTCGCAGCGCCTCGGGCAGGCTCATCATGCCCTGCGCCAGCTCGGGCGGCAGCAGCTCGGTAATGGCGCAGGTATCCAGTAGCTCCAGCGCCTGATCGGTGAGCTTACGCAGCGTCGCCTGCTTGATGCCTTCGGTCGTCGGGTAAACCGGGGTGAGCGTCTCCTGCAGCTCTGGCGTGCTGAGATCGCCCTGCACGCGGTACTCCGGGTGGATCATCTCTGCGCCGTATTTCCCGCGTTTGGCTTCACCATAGGCCAGCACCCTGCGGCCCGTCGCCAGGCTGTTTTTCATCGCCGCGCTGAAGTTGAAAAAACGCATGGTAAGAATGCCGGTGCCGTCGCTGATCTGGCAGGTCATCATCCGGCGTCCGCCGAAGGTGATATTGCAGTTCAGTACTTCGCCTTCAACGGTGGCGTAAATGGCGGGAAGGAGATCGCCAATCTTATAGAGCTGGGTGCGGTCTTCGTAACGCAGGGGGAGGTGAAGCAGGAGATCCTGCACGGTGTGCAGGCCAATTTTCGCCAGCTTATTGCTTTGCGCCGCGCCCACGCCCGTCAGGCTGTTAAGCGGGATGGCATCCAGCAGGCGGCCTTTCATCGCTTACCCGGCGTACTGCATGGTGGCCCACCACTCGGCATCGGCTTCAATTTCGCCCTGCGCGTTGACGTGGGGGTAAGGCAATTTTTTCTGCTTCGCAACGCGAGCCAGCACCGGATAACCACCTTCAAACAGCAGGCGCTGCTGTTCATCTTCCGGCAGCATGCTGTTGCTGCGCTCGTACATCCCCGCGTTCTGACGCTGGCGCTGCGCTTCATAAAGAATGAGCGCGGACGCCACGGAGACGTTGAGAGACTGGACCATGCCGATCATCGGAATGATGATGTCCCGATCCGCCAGATCCAGCGCTTCCTGGGAGATCCCGGTTTTCTCCTGACCCATTAAAATGCAGGTCGGGCGGGTGTAGTCGATCTCGCGGAAATCTACGGCTTTAGCGGACAGGTTAGTGGCAAGGATCTGCATCCCGCGCCCTTTCAGGTGCGATACGGCTTCGCCAATGGTGTGATGATTTTTGACGGACACCCAGCTGTTGCTGCCTGCCGCCGCTGAGACCGTATTTCGCATACGGCCGTCCGGCCAGACGGCGTGCACTTCATGCACACCGACAGCATCTGCGGTACGGACGATGGCAGAGACGTTATGAGGTTTATGCACCTGCTCCATGCAGACCGTCAGGTCAGGCTGACGTCTGGCGAGCATTTCGCAGATACGTGCATAACGTTGTGAATTCATAAACCTAGTTTCGGTTTCGGGTGACTTTAATTACGTCCGGCATGACGCGGATCTTGCGCATAATATTCGCCAGATGTACGCGGTCGCGGGCGGTCAGACGAATAAAGGCACTATAAACGCGGCCATCTTTTTCTTCCGTATTCAGACTCTGAATGTTGGAAGAGGCCGTGTTGATCGCTGCCGTCAGGTTCGCCAGGGCACCCTGGTGGTTGAACATATCCACCTTAATTTCGGTGATAAATTCCTGCGCGGTCTCTTTATCCCACTCGACCGCCATAAACTTCTCGGCTTCTTTCTGGTAGCCGCGAATGTTACGACAGGATTCATGGTGGATAACCAGCCCTTTGCCCGGGCTGACGTGCGCAATAATCGGGTCGCCAGGAATTGGGCGGCAACATTTTGCGAAGGTGATCAGTACCCCGTCCGCGCCTTTAATCGGCAAATGAGCATGGCCAGATGCGCCTGGAGCAGAAGGTGTCGCTTCGCCCTGCTGCAAGTTTTTCGCTACTACGACGCTCATCGCGTTGCCCAGACCAATTTCCGCCAGCAGATCGTCCAGAGACGTGAGCTTCATTCGGTCGAGTTCGCGCTGGATATGCTCCGGTGGGATCTCAGCCAGCTTACGGCTACCGCCCAACGCGTGGTTGAGCAGCCGACGTCCCAGACTGACGGAATCATCACGCTTGAGGTTTTTCAGCAGCTGGCGAATTTTGGCGCGTGCTTTGGAGCTTACGACAAAGTTCAACCAGGCCGCGTTCGGACGTGCGCCCGGCGCGGTAATAATTTCTACCGTCTGGCCGCTGGAGAGCGGCTGAGACAGCGGATAAGGCTGCCTGTCGACGCGCGCGCCGACGCAGGCATGCCCAATATCGGTATGCACGGCGTAAGCGAAATCGACCGGCGTTGCGCCCGCAGGCAGTTCGACAATGCGACCTTCTGGGGTGAAAACGTAAATCTCATCCGGGAAGAGATCGGATTTAACGCTCTCGATAAATTCAAACGAGCTGCCCGCACTCTGCTGAAGTTCCAGCAGGCTCTGCATCCAGCGCTGGGCGCGGATTTGTGCGGTCGTACTGCTTTCGCCGCCGTGCTCTTTATAGGCCCAGTGTGCGGCTACACCCATCTCTGCCATCTGGTCCATGTCTTCGGTGCGAATTTGCACCTCAACAGGCACGCCGTGCGGCCCGATCATCGAGGTGTGCAAAGATTGATAGCCGTTCGCTTTTGGAATGGCGATATAATCTTTCATGCGCCCCGGACGCGGCTTGTAGAGGCTGTGCATCTGCCCCAGCACGCGATAACAGGTGTCCGAGTCATGGACGATCACGCGGAAGGCGTAGATATCCATGATCGAGTGAAAACGTTGCTCTTTGAGCACCATTTTGCAGTAGATGGAGTACAGGTGTTTCTCGCGACCGCTAACGCGGCACGGAATTCCCGCTTCCTGCAAGCGCCCTTCGATTTCAGAGAGGATTTTTTGAATCATCTCTTTACGGTTACCGCGTGCGGCTTTCACCACCTCTTTAATGACGCGATAACGGTTCGGGTACAATGCTTCAAAACCCAGCTCTTCCAGCTCGGTTTTAATGTGGTGAATACCTAAACGGTGCGCCAGCGGGCTGTAAATTTCGAGGGTTTCACGGGCAATGCGGCGACGTTTATCCGGACGAAGTGAGCCCAGCGTGCGCATGTTGTGGGTACGGTCAGCGAGTTTGATGAGAATGACGCGGATATCCTGCACCATCGCCATAATCATCTTGCGGAAGTTTTCGGCTTGCGCCTCTTTCTTATCGCGGAAATTCAGCTTATCAAGCTTAGAGACCCCTTCCACCAGTTCGGCAACGCTTTTGCCAAACAGCTGTTCCATGTCCTGATAAGTGGCAGGGGTATCTTCGATCACGTCGTGCAGCAGAGCGGCCATGAGCGTTTCGTAGTCGAGTTTCATCTCGGCCAGAATACAGGCCACCGCTACCGGGTGCGTGATATAGGGTTCACCGCTTGAACGTGTCTGGCCCTCGTGAGCGTCACGTGCAACGAGATACGCCTGCTGAAGACGCTTAATCTGGTCTTCAGGCAGGTAGGTTTGAATCAGTTGATTCAGGCTTTCAAACAGATACAAGGGCGACCCGCAGGTTTAATTAACGACGACCTTCAGCAATAGCGGTTACGGCCTGCAGTTCTGCGGCTTCCTGCTCTTGCTGCTCCTGGCGCTCACGCACGTCGAGGATCTGGTTGTTGATCAGACCTTCTTCGATTTCGCGAAGTGCAATAACGGTGGTTTTATCGTTTTCTTCCGGTACCAGCGGATCTTTACCGCCTACCTGCATCTGACGAGCGCGACGCGCGGCGACCAGCACCAGGTCAAAACGGTTACCAATTTTCTCTACAGCGTCCTGAACAGTTACGCGTGCCATACTTAAAATGCTCCACAGGTGAAGAAATGACTGGGCATAATACTGAAAGTGGGTTCAGTCTGCCAACAGTTTGGTGATTAATGCGTCATGTCGCTGCTTCTGGCGGCTCATACGCAGACGTTCTGCACGAAGAATGGTTTTGAGATCGCTCAGCGCGGCATCAAAATCATCATTCACAATTAGGTAATCATATTCCGCGTAATGGCTCATTTCTGCAACAGCCTGTTCCATACGCTTTGCGATCACTTCTTCGCTGTCCTGGCCGCGCCCACGCAGGCGGCGATCCAGCTCATCTTTCGATGGCGGTAAAATAAAGATACTGCGGGAGTCAGGCATTTTCTTGCGAATTTGCTGCGCGCCCTGCCAGTCGATATCCAGGAACACATTCACGCCCGTGGCCAGAACCTGCTCAATGGTTTCACGCGAGGTACCGTAGTAATTACCAAATACTTCAGCGTGTTCAAGAAACGCGTCTCTGCCGATCATCGCTCTGAATTCGTCGTGATCCACAAAGAAATAGTGTTCACCGTGCACTTCACCCGGACGCGGCGCTCGCGTGGTATGAGAAACAGAAACCTGTGTGTCGTACAACGGTTGGGTTTTTAACAGTGCCTGAATAAGGCTGGATTTACCCGCGCCGCTAGGGGCAGAAACAATATAAAGCGTGCCTTGAGCCATGAGAGTCTTTTGTATGTGTTAACGAAGAAGTCCTACATACGGGCTTATTATACACGTCACCGCCGTGTGACGTAGTCTTTGTCACACTTTTTCCCTCGGATTATTGAATTTTGCGTGCCGTTTTCAGGTTTTATCTGGGGTTTTCAGCAACCAAAAGAAACACCGGATAGCGTCTCGCATTGTGAAACGTTGCCGTTAGCCTTGTTTCAGGCATCAGGGTATACCTCCTGCAATGCAAAGGAGGGGTAGCGATGTGGCGATGGATAAGCGGGGTAATGTTGTTGTGGTGTGGCTATGGCGCGGCGGTTTGCCCAGTGTGGTCGCAGGCAAAAGCAGAGAAAGAGATGGCGTCGTTAAGCGCGCAAATCAAACGCTGGGATAACGCTTACTGGAAGGAGGGGGTGAGCGAGGTCAACGACGAAGTTTACGACCAGCTTCACGGGCGGTTAACGCAGTGGCAGCACTGTTTCGGCAGCGAGCCTTCAGAAGAGAAACTCCCTAATCTGACGGGGAGCGTAAAACATCCTGTCGCCCATACGGGCGTACATAAAGTGGCCAGCAAAGAGACTCTGAGACAGTGGATGCTCGCTCGGCAACATCTGTGGATGCAGCCCAAAGTTGACGGTGTGGCGGTAACGCTGGTCTATCGTGACGGAAAGTTGACCCAGGCCATCAGTCGAGGTGATGGCCTGAAAGGGGAAGACTGGACCGATAAGGTACGTTTAATCCCGTCTGTTCCGCAAAAGCTCACCGGCAAGTTGGCAAATAGCGTCTTACAGGGCGAGCTTTTCTGGTTAAGCGACAATCACGTTCAGCGGCAGATGGGCGGGATGAATGCTCGCGCAAAAGTTGCGGGTGCGATGATGCGGCAAAAGGATAACGCGCTATCGAATAAGCTCGGCGTATTCATCTGGGCCTGGCCGGACGGACCGAAAGAGATGCATACATCTCTAGCTGAACTGTCTCAGGCTGGTTTTACGCTGTCGGCACGGTATACGTTACCCGCCGATTCTGTTGATGCCGTCGAGAAACAGCGCGCGGCCTGGCACGTAACCGCATTACCCTTTGCCACGGATGGCATTGTGGTGCGTTCGGAGAATGAACCCGCGGGCGAAGATTGGTTACCGGGAGAAGGCAGCTGGGTCGTCGCGTGGAAATATCCTCCTGCAGCCCAGGTCGCCGAGGTGAGTGATATTCATTTTTCCGTGGGACGAACGGGCAAAATTTCCGTTGTAGCAGCGCTGGAACCCGTGCAACTGGATGATAAACAGGTGCAGCGGGTGAGTCTGGGCTCGGTTGAGCGCTGGCAGGGGCTGGATATTGCCCCGGGGGATCAGATCCAGATCAGCCTGGCCGGGCAAGGTATCCCCCGGTTTGATAAGGTGCTCTGGCGTGGAACGGACAGACATAAACCAGAGCCTCCGGCCCCACGTTATCATGCTCTTAGCTGTTTCTATGCTTCACCGGAGTGTATGGAACAGTTCTTTGCCCGGCTGACCTGGCTTAGTTCAAAGCAGGTACTTGATATTGATGGATTAGGCGAGTCAGGCTGGCGAACCCTCTGGCAGGCGCATCATTTTGAACATCTCTTTTCGTGGCTGTTATTAACGCAGGCGCAGCTGCAGGCTGTACCGGGGTTTTCCTCTGCGCGCGGGTTGGTGCTCTGGCACCGATTTAATCTGGTGCGCGAGAAGCCTTTTATCCGCTGGCTCATGGCATTGGGTGTGCCAATGTCGCAGTCTTCGCTGAAGGCAATGGGAGACATATCGTGGCAGAAGATGAGCGGGCGCAACGCAAAGGATTGGCAGACCCTGCCGGGAACGGGAGAGGAGAAAGCGCGACAAATCATTAACTGGCTGCACGCGCCTCAAATTGATGTGCTGGCGAAATGGCTCGCTGAACAGCACATCAATGGGTTCTGAAGCTAGTGTGCGCTGTGTTTGTAATGAAAAACGGGCAGCCCGAGCTTCAGACGCAGCGCCAGCATGCGGGCCGTAAAGCCAAACAGCAGCGTCGAGATGACCACCACGTCATGGTTAGAAATATAATGCTGCAGAGCGATATAAAGCACCGCTGCCGCAAAGGAAATGCCAGCATACAGCTCTTTTTGAAAGACCAGGGGGATGCGTTTGCAGAACATATCTCGCAGCACGCCGCCGAATACGCCCGTGACCACGGCAGCAATGGTGGCGATTACCGGGCCTTCCCCCATATCGAGCGCGATTTGCGCACCGATGATCGAAAAAACGATCAGCCCCAGCGCATCAAGCACCAGGAACAGGCGGCGAAGATGGGGCATAACGGGCGCCACGATGGTGGTTAACACGGCGGCCGTTGCCACGATAATCACGTACTCTGGGTGTTTAACCCAGCCGAGCGGGTAATGGCCAAGCAGAATATCGCGCACGGAACCGCCGCCCAGTGCGGTCGCTGTAGCAATAATGATTACGCCGAAGGTGTCCATACGGCGACGTCCGGCGGCAAGTGCGCCGGTCATGGCTTCTGCGGTGATGCCAATGAGATAAAGGATGTGAAGCAGCATATACCCTCCGGTGTGAACGCGTGGGAGGTTAGCGATTTGTGCGCAAGATCACGATTGAGATTTTCTAAGGCGAGCTGGTTTGCCCTATAAATTTTTATCAGGATAGGTTGAATGGGCTTGATGAGCAGCGGTAAAAAACAAAAATAGGCGCTGAGATGGATTAGAAATAGTAATGGGTGGCACCATCGACACCACCCGAAATGCATTACTCGATATTCTGGATCTGCTCGCGCATCTGCTCAATCAGCACTTTCAGCTCAATCGCTGAATTCGTCACTTCTGCATTGATTGACTTAGACGCCAGGGTGTTCGACTCGCGGTTGAACTCCTGCATCATAAAGTCCAGACGGCGGCCCACAGCTTCTTTCTTCTTCAGAATGTTGTAGGTTTCTTTAACGTGCGCTTCCAGACGGTCCAGCTCTTCAGCGACATCGATACGCTGCGCCATCAGCACCAGCTCTTGTTCCAGACGGGTGTTTTCCAGCTGAACTTCCGCTTCTTCCAGTTTGGCGACAAGACGCTCGCGCTGCCATTGCAGCACTTCTGGCATATGGGCGCGGACTTTGGCTACTTCGGTGCTCACGCCTTCAAGGCGCTGCTCAATCATCGCTTTCAGCGCCTGGCCTTCGGTTTCACGGGCAACGATAAAGTCGTCCAGCGTGCCGTCGAGGGCTGCCAGGATTTCAGCGGCAATGGCATCCAGGTCCTGTTCACCGGCGGCCATGACGCCAGGCCAGCGCAGAATATCAACCGGGTTGATTTCGCCTTCATCGCTCTGCATTTTGACCCAGTTCGCCGCATTCACGAGCTGTTTCGCCAGTTTTTCGTTGAGGATCAGTTCGCCCTGAGCGCTGGCATCAGGCTCAAAGCGCAGGTTACATTCCACTTTCCCGCGCGTCAGACGCGTACGGATACGTTCACGTACGACAGGCTCAAGGCTGCGGAACTGCTCCGGCATACGGAAATACGTTTCCAGGTAACGCTGGTTTACCGAGCGCATTTCCCATGTGGCGCTACCCCAGCTACCCTTGATTTCACGCCGGGCGTAGGCGGTCATACTGCGGATCATAGACATTCCCGTTTTTAAAGGAGAGATGGGGGGATTATAGCTTTCGGGGGCTTCTCAGGATAGGAATAAGCGTCCTTTATCCGTATAATGCGCAGCCACATTCGTTTCAAGCCGGAGAATCCATCATGCGTCCATCAGGTCGTAGCGCCAATCAGGTGCGTCCCGTCACCCTGACCCGTAACTATACAAAACACGCTGAAGGCTCCGTGCTGGTTGAGTTTGGTGACACGAAGGTTCTGTGCACCGCGTCCATTGAAGAAGGCGTTCCGCGTTTCCTGAAAGGTCAGGGCCAGGGCTGGATCACCGCAGAGTACGGCATGCTGCCGCGTGCGACCCATACCCGAAACGCCCGCGAAGCGGCAAAGGGCAAGCAGGGCGGTCGTACCATGGAAATTCAGCGTCTGATCGCGCGTGCGCTGCGTGCAGCCGTTGATCTGAAAATCCTCGGCGAATTCACCATTACGCTGGACTGCGACGTTATTCAGGCAGACGGCGGTACGCGTACGGCGTCCATTACTGGCGCATGCGTGGCGCTGGCGGATGCCCTTAACAAGCTGGTTGCGGCCGGTAAGCTGAAAACCAACCCAATGAAAGGTATGGTTGCGGCGGTGTCCGTGGGTATCGTTAACGGTGAAGCGCTTTGCGATCTGGAATACATTGAAGATTCTGCCGCCGAGACCGACATGAACGTGGTGATGACCGAAGACGGTCGCATCATTGAAGTACAGGGCACGGCGGAAGGCGAGCCGTTCACCCACGACGAGCTTCTCTCCCTGCTGGCGTTGGCCCGAGGGGGAATCGAATCCATTGTAACGACGCAGAAAGCGGCGTTAGAAAATTGATTTTAAAGGCGACCAATGAGTCGCCTTTTTTTTGCCTGTAAGACAGAAAAACCAAAGGAGCAAATCCATGAAATCGTATCAGCGCCAGTTTATTGAGTTTGCGCTTAACAAGCAGGTACTTAAGTTTGGCGAGTTTACGCTGAAATCCGGGCGTAAGAGTCCCTATTTCTTCAACGCCGGGCTGTTTAATACCGGGCGCGATCTGGCACTGTTAGGCCGTTTCTATGCCGAAGCGCTGGTGGATTCCGGGATTGATTTTGACCTGCTTTTTGGCCCAGCCTATAAAGGCATTCCGATTGCGACCACCACCGCGGTGGCGCTGGCGGAACACCATGACCGCGACGTGCCGTACTGCTTTAACCGCAAAGAGGCTAAAACCCACGGTGAAGGCGGAAATCTGGTCGGCAGCACACTGCAGGGCCGCGTCATGCTGGTCGATGACGTGATCACCGCGGGTACGGCGATCCGCGAATCGATGGAGATTATCCAGGCCAACGGTGCGACGCTTGCTGGCGTGCTGATTTCTCTGGATCGTCAGGAGCGTGGTCGCGGTGAAATTTCCGCTATTCAGGAAGTTGAGCGCGATTACAGCTGTAAAGTGACGTCGATTATCACCCTAAAAGAGCTGATTGCGTATCTGGAAGAGAAGCCTGAGATGGCGGACCATCTGGCGGCGGTACGTGCGTACCGGGAAGAGTTCGGGGTGTAGTAAAATTGCCCGGTGGCGCGACGCTTACCGGGCTTACGGATTACTGCAGCTGAGCAGCCACTAACGGCCAGCGGGCATCAAAATCGTCCGTTGGACGGTATTTGAATTCGCTACGCACAAAGCGGGAGAGCATTCCTTCACAAAACGCCAGAATCTGGCTCGCCAGCAGCGTTTCATCAATGCTGTAACCCTCGCCCTCACGCATTTTCTTTTCGCGCAGTACCTGGCGCAGCTGCGCTTCAATTCGCTCGAAAAGCTGGTTAATGCGGCCCTGCAGTCTGTCCTGTTCAAACATCAGCGCGTGGCCGGTGAGGATACGGGTTAAGCCCGGATTGCGTTCACCGAAGCCCAGGATTAACAGCACAATCAGACGCAGACGCGCGGTCGTGTCTTTTTCATCTTTCAGAATCAGGTTGATGCGCGTGATCAGGCTGTCTTCAATGAATTCGATCAGGCTGTCGAACATCCGGGTTTTGCTCGGAAAATGACGGTACAGCGCCGCCTCAGACACGCCCACAGAGGCGGCCAGTTTAGCGGTGGTGATGCGTTGACTGCCATCGCTGGATTCAAGCATCAGAGCCAGAGATTGAAGTATTTCTTCGCGACGATTCCTTTTCGCGGTTTGTTTTTCTGCCATGTTACAAAATACCCCTGAAAATAAGCACTTGCCAGGCTGGCATCCACACAGCGACCGCAAACTGGCGTTTGCGGTTTGTTATTGCATTATGACGCTGTGAGATACGTGTCTTTCGGGCCGTTATTTGCGCCCGGAATGGCCGAAGCCGCCTTCGCCACGGTCGGTGGCGTCAAAGTCTGCCACCAGGTTAAATTCTGCCTGTACCACCGGTACAAAGACCATCTGTGCGATACGCTCGCCTGGTTCAATGGTGAAGCTGTCCTGACCACGGTTCCAGACGGAGACCATCAGTTGACCCTGATAGTCGGAGTCAATCAGACCCACCAGGTTACCCAGCACAACGCCGTGCTTATGGCCCAGACCAGAACGCGGCAGGATCACCGCTGCCAGAGACGGGTCAGCAATGTGAATCGCCAGGCCAGTTGGAACCAGGGTAGTGGCACCCGGAGCCAGTTCTACGGCGTCATCGAGACAGGCGCGCAGGTCAAGACCGGCAGAGCCGGAGGTGGCATAGGTTGGCAGCGGGAATTGCTCGCCAACACGCGGGTCCAGAATCTTAACGTCGATTTTTTTCATCATAACGGGTAACGATCTCGTCCAGTAATTGTTGGCCCAGGAGTTCCTTGCGCTCAAGCGGTAAGACTTTATCTCCATCCTGCCAGAAAAGGTGCAGTGCGTTGCTGTCGCTGTTAAATCCCTGTGTGGCCAGCGATACGTCGTTCGCGCAAATCAAATCGAGGTTTTTGCGGGTACGTTTTTGCCGGGCATATTCTTCCACATTATTCGTTTCTGCGGCAAACCCAACAACGTATGGACGATGGCTTTTTAGTGCGGCGACACCGGCAACGATGTCCGGGTTTTTCACCATTTTTATTGTTAATTCATCGCCTTGCTTTTTAATTTTAGCCTCGGCGATCGTCTCGGCACGATAGTCTGCAACGGCTGCACAGCCGATAAAAATCTGCTGGCTTTGAGCATGTGCCTGCACGGCGGCTTCCATCTCCAGCGCGGTGGTAACGTCAATTCGCTTCACAAACGCAGGGGTAGGCAGCGATACCGGGCCGCTCACCAGCGTGACGTTCGCGCCGCGCTTCGCCGCTGCGGCGGCAATGGCAAAACCCATCTTACCGGAGCTGTGATTGGTGATATAGCGCACCGGGTCCAGCGGCTCGCGCGTAGGGCCCGCGGTAATCATGATGTTGAGATGTTGCAGATCGTTGACAGGCGAAAAATGGGCGGCGGCCATATCAACAATCGTCAGCGGATCAAGCATGCGACCCGGGCCAACGTCGCCGCAGGCCTGGCTGCCGCTGTCCGGTCCCCAGATAAGCAGTCTGCGTGAGGCCAGCGTCTCAAGATTGTGCTGGGTGGCCGCATTACGGTACATCTGCTGGTTCATAGCAGGAACGACGGCAACAGGCGCAGGCGTGGCCAGACAAATGGTGGAAACCAGGTCGTTTGCCATACCGGCCGCCACCCGAGCGATTAAATCGGCCGTGGCGGGGGCGAGGATAACCAGGTCTGCCCATTTACCCAGTTCAATATGGCCCATCGCGGCTTCGGCGGCCGGATCGAGCAGGCTGTCAGAAACCGGGTATCCTGAAACGGCCTGCAGGCTCAGGGGAGTGATAAAGGCTTTACCGCCTTCGGTTATCGCGACCCGCACGTCAGCCCCTCGCTCGCGCAGGCGACGCACGAGGTCCGGCGCTTTATAAGCAGCAATGCCGCCGCTCACGCCAAGAACGATTTTTTTACCGGCCAGGCTCATCATGATTCTTTCCTGTTGGGTTTCACCAGAGAGCAGGCATTTTATCACAATCCCCAAAGCGGGGTGATTTTGTCCTTCGGCCACTTTGCGAGGCGCCACGCAAGAACGCAATGTGGTCGTCGAGGGACGGATTGGCCTGTGGCAGCATGAGGTTAAAAAGGGGAGAAAGGGCATGGAAGAAAAGGATGAGGAGCTGCTGCCGCGCGAAAAACTGCTGCGCTATGGTGTCACCCTGTTAAAAGACGATGAACTATTGGCGCTCTTTTTACGTACCGGAACGCCCGGAAAAACGGTATTTACGCTGGCAAAAGAGCTGATAGCACATTTCGGTTCGCTGTACGGTTTATTGACCGCCGATCTGGCGCAGTTTAAGCACGTTGAGGGAATTGGCGTGGCGAAATATGCCCAGCTGAGGGGCATAGCTGAACTTGCCCGCCGTTTTTATAATGTCCGCATGGAGAAGGAAGATCCGATCCTGACGCCAGAAATGACGCGTGAATTCCTGCAAAGTCAGTTAACCGATATTGAACGCGAGATCTTTATGGTGATCTTTGTCGATAACAGAAATCGAGTGCTTAAACATAGCTGTCTCTTTGCGGGCACATTGAGCCACGTTGAGGTGCATCCGCGTGAAATTGTGCGGGAAGCGATAAAAGTGAATGCAGCGGGCGTGATCCTCGCGCATAATCACCCCTCTGGCTGTGCAGAACCGAGCAGAGCTGACAAAGAAATCACCGAGCGCATTATCAAATGCTGTCAATTCATGGACATTCGTGTGCTGGACCATCTGATAATTGGCCGCGGTGAGTACATTTCTTTCGCAGAACGTGGCTGGATTTAGGCTATTTCTCGCGATCCATCGGGATCTTTGTCTGTTCGGGACTTGAGCACACCGCCGAGTCAGCGTATACTACGCCACCTTTGAGAATCTCGGGTTTGGCATTTGGGCCTGGCAATCGAGAGTTCACTTAGAACTATGCGATGACCGGGCTGTAAAGCCTGACGAGGCGCCGATACCCCATACGAAGCTCGAGCTAATTTGATTTTTGGAGAATAGACATGTCCCGAGTCTGCCAAGTTACTGGCAAGCGTCCGGTGACCGGTAACAACCGTTCCCACGCACTGAACGCGACTAAACGCCGTTTCCTGCCGAACCTGCACTCTCACCGTTTCTGGGTTGAGAGCGAGAAGCGTTTTGTCACCCTGCGCGTATCTGCTAAAGGTATGCGTGTAATCGATAAGAAAGGCATCGATACAGTTCTGTCCGAACTGCGTGCCCGTGGCGAAAAGTACTAAGTACTTAAAGAGGAAATAAATCATGGCTAAAGGTATTCGCGAGAAAATCAAGCTGGTTTCTTCTGCTGGTACAGGTCACTTCTACACCACCACGAAGAACAAACGTACTAAGCCGGAAAAACTGGAATTGAAAAAATTCGATCCAGTTGTACGCCAGCACGTACTGTACAAAGAAGCTAAAATCAAATAATTTTAGTCTCCTTGTAACGAAAAACCCCGCAACTGCGGGGTTTTTTGCATTCTGTATCTCAACGGAGGAACCATGCCTGAATTACCTGAGGTAGAAACCAGCCGCCGCGGTATTGAGCCCCATCTGGTCGGCGCGACGATTCTTCACGCGGTGATCCGCAATGGACGTCTGCGCTGGCCGGTGTCCGATGAGATCCACGCGTTAAGTGACAAACCCGTCCTGAGCGTACAGCGTCGCGCGAAATACCTGCTGCTGGAGCTGCCCGACGGCTGGATCATTATCCACCTGGGGATGTCCGGAAGCCTGCGCATTCTTACCGAAGAACTGCCTGCGGAAAAGCACGACCACGTCGATCTGGTGATGAGCAACGGCAAAGTGCTCCGTTATACCGACCCACGGCGCTTTGGCGCGTGGCTGTGGACGAAAGAGCTGGAAGGGCATAACGTGCTCGCGCATCTGGGCCCTGAGCCGCTCTCAGACGCGTTTAACGCGGAATACCTGAAAGCGAAGTGCGCGAAAAAGAAAAGCCCGATTAAGCCGTGGCTGATGGATAACAAGCTGGTGGTCGGCGTGGGGAATATCTATGCCAGCGAATCGCTGTTTGCCGCCGGGATCCATCCCGATCGGCTAGCCTCTTCGCTGTCGGCGGAGGAGTGTGAGCTGCTGGTCCGCGTGATTAAAGCCGTATTGCTGCGCTCGATTGAACAGGGGGGAACAACGCTGAAGGACTTCCTGCAAAGTGACGGCAAGCCGGGCTATTTTGCCCAGGAGCTGCAGGTGTATGGCCGTAAAGGCGAACCGTGCAGAGTCTGCGGCACGCCAGTGATTGCCACGAAGCACGCCCAGCGCGCCACGTTCTACTGCCGTCAGTGCCAGAAATAGCGCTACTTGAGCTTTTCCATCAACGCCTGGTGGACGTTAACCGGCAGGAAATGGGTAACGTCCCCATGATGGCGCGCCACCTCTTTTACCAGCGTGGACGAGATAAACGACCACTCTTTGGAGGGCATCAGGAACACGCTTTCCAGCTCCGGCATCAGGTGGCGGTTCATGTGCGCCAGCTGCATCTCATACTCGAAGTCTGCTACCGCGCGTAAACCTCGGATCAGAATATTGGCCTGCTGAGCGCGGGCGAAGTTAGCCATCAGATCGCTAAACCCGACCACCTCAACATTCGGTAGGTGCGAAATGGCATCGGTGGCGAGCTGCACGCGCTCGTTGAGATCAAACATCGGCTTTTTGCTGGGGCTGGCGGCAATGGCCAGGATCACCTTATCGAACATGCTCGCCGCACGGGTGATGATATCAAGATGACCGTTGGTGATCGGATCGAAGGTACCCGGATAAATCGCTTTTGTGCTCATGGCTCACGTTTTCTCTGAGTAGCCGCGGCAGAGCGCCCACAGCTCGGTGTATTTGTTGAAAGTATACTGGGCATTTACTACCGCGAGTAACCAGCCCTGCTTACCGTCCAGCACGCCACCACGTAGCAGCAGCGTTTTCAGAAACGCGCCCAGCGTGTGGGTGAAGATACCCGTCAGCGAGGCCTTCTTGCCGCGCTGGTGACGCTCCTGCGCCCATGCGGTGGCATAGTTGAGCTGTTTACGCTGGAAGCTCGCGAAATCACGGCAGGTCAGATGCAGCAAATCGCCCCTCAGGGGGATGACCTGGGCGCTATCGCAGCTCAGGGATTCATGAACCAGATTGTCATTGTACTGATACCGCTCGCGCTCGTAGAGGCGCATGACGCGATCGGGATACCAGCCGCTGTGGCGCATAAAACGACCAAGGAAGTAGTTGCGGCGGGCAATGCTGTATACGGCGCCAGGCTGGGGCGAGGAAAGCACCGCCTGAATGGCCTGCTGAAGTTCTGGCGTAATGCGCTCGTCAGTATCGAGCATCAGGACATAATCACCTGTGGCATACCCCTGCGCGCGCTGGCGCTGGATGCCATAGCCCTGCCAGTCAACGTTGACAAAGACTTTTGCGCCCGCTGCCCGGGCAACGTCCACCGTGTTGTCCGTACTTCCGGAGTCAAGAATGACTATCTCGTCAGCCCAGGCAACCGACGCCAGGCAGTCCGGAAGCAGGTCGGCGGCGTTTTTGGCGATCATCACGACCGACAGACGCGTTGACATTAGTGGCTCCGCTGAGGCAGATAAGGTTGCAGAAGCTGCAGCAGACGGGTCAGTGCGCCCTGGTTCTGGTGCAGCACTTCGACGGCATGGCGGCCGTACCACAGGCGATAATCTTCGTCAGTCAGAAGGGTCGATACCTCTTTGACCACCGAATCCGCATCGGTCACGGTAATTAAACCATCGGCCTGCTGTAATTTCGCGCAGATGTCTTTAAAGTTAAACGTGTGCGGTCCCATCAGCACCGGAATGGCGTGGGCTGCCGGCTCCAGCGGATTATGGCCTCCGCGCTCGACCAGGCTACCACCGACAAACGCGAGGTCAGCAATGCCGTACAGCAGCATCAGCTCGCCCATCGTATCGCCAATCACCACCTGGGTGCTGCCGGAAGGGATTTCACCGCTGCTGCGCAGCGTGAAGCTGAAGCCGCCTTTCTGGACCATTTCACGGGCATCTTTAAAACGCTCCGGATGGCGAGGCACGAGGATCAGCAGTAAATCAGGGAATTTTTCCAGCAGCTTGCGGTGAGCCTGCAGGATGATCTCTTCTTCGCCATCATGGGTACTGGTTGCAATCCAGACCTGACGACGTGGGGCCCACTGGCGACGCAGCGTGATGGCGCGAGCGGCGAGTTCAGGGGTTACAGAAATATCAAATTTCAGGCTTCCCGTTACCGCAAGCTGGTTGCGTTTCAGGCCCAAAGAGATAAAGCGTGCTGCATCTTCTTCATTCTGCGCGGCAATCAGCGTGATCTTACTGAGCAGGCGGCGCATAAATTTACCCAGCTTGCCGTAACCTTTCGCCGAGCGCTCTGAGAGGCGCGCGTTGGCAATGACCAGCGGGATTTTACGGGCATGCAGGGCGGAAATCATGTTCGGCCACAGTTCGGTTTCCATCACGATCACCAGCTTCGGGCGCACGGTGTTGAGGAAACGATTCATGGCGCAGGGCAGATCGTAAGGCAGATAAACATGCTGCACGTCTTTACCGAAAGCGGATAACGCGCGCTCCGAGCCGGTTGGCGTCATCGTCGTGACGGTGATTGGCAGTGAAGGGTAGCGGTGACGCAGGGCGCGAACCAGCGGGATCGCCGCCAGCGTTTCACCAACAGAAACGGAATGCAGCAAAATACCGTCCGGTACGACTTTATTGCGGCAGAAGCCATAGCGTTCAGCCCAGCGTTTACGATACGCAGGCGCTTTCCGGCTACGAAGCAACAGTCTCAGCCACACCAGTGGCTGAATGATGTAGAGCAGAGCGGTATACAACAATTCCAAGCGATTATCCGTTTTTTTAGTTTCGGCGGGCAAATTCTAAGCATTTAGGCCAGGTAAAGCTATCTCTTATGCCAGATACCGTTTCAAACGGAAATAACGTCTACCCAGCCGCCAGCGCAGACGCGGACTTTTTGCACTTTTCCAGATGAGTTTCCAGATGCCTGTTTCGAAGAACTCTTTAATAATCATTGATTTCTTCTTCTCATCCTTCATGTTGTCGAAGGTGTGAATAATTCCCAGCCCCTCTTTGGCAATTTGCCAGTGGCAGGCAGGGATCCCTTTTACCTTATCCGGGTAACGCTGATTAATGGCGTCGAGCATCTGCAGGATTTTCATGTAGTGACGCGCGGAACGAATCAGCGTGTCGTCATTGTCCGGCATATGGGACACCGATGCAGAGTGAATGTAGTAGTCGTAATAACGTTCACTGGTGTACTGAACCCGCTCTGCCGCGAGCAGCACTTCGGTGGTCCACGGAATATCCTGATGGCGCAGGCCGGGTTCAAAATGGAAGCTGTGTTTACGGATAAAGTCGTGGCGATAGATGTTCAGCCAGGTGACGTGAAGGAATTTGCGAGAATCCAACGCCATTTTTAACCACGCAGGGCCAGCCATGACCCCTGTCGAAGCCAGTTTGTCTTCAGGAAAAATCGGGCGCGAGGGTTTCTTGTTATTCTCCCAGACGTAGTTCCCGTTACAGGTGGCGACATCCAGATCCTGCGTGACGGCCATATCCAGCAGGCGCTGGTACATGCCTGGTTTAAAGACATCATCAATATCCGGGAAAGAGAGATATTGACCCGTCGCAACGGCCAGACCGGTATTACGCGCGATGGATACACCCTGGTTTTGCTGTTCTATGACCTGCATCTGCGGCAGTTTTTCTCGCCATTTCTCGACGATCTCCATCGAGCGGTCAGTAGAGCCGTCATTAACAATGATGACTTCCATGCTGTCGATGCGTTGATGGACAAGGCAGGTAAAGAACTGATCCAGGAAAGCTTCACCGTTATAAACGGCAACCACCACGCTTAACAATGGGGCTGAATTTTGCATAAGAAACCTGATTATTTTTGATTGTCGACCAGAGCAATATATTGTTGGCAAATGGCATTGATACCGAACGACGCGATGGTTGCATCGCCAACGACCGGCGGGGTGGTATAAATATCCGCCAGCGTTTTTGCCAGTGACTCGTCATTTAACTCTGCCAGGCCGCGCGCTAAAGCCCCGGTAAGGATTTCGGCAGGGCCTCCTGGGCAATTTGTACTGACCGGTGGCGTCTGGCAGATAATGGCTTCGACCAGCACATTACCAAAACCTTCGCAGTCAGAACTTAACACTAAAAGGCGTGCCCCTTTAATCCAGGGATAGGGATTGGACTCGAACGGGCGGAAAACCGTTTTGTTTTCAATGCCCAAATCGCGGGCAAGCTGCTTGAGTTTTTGAATTTGAGCGTCAGATCCATTGCCCATCATGACCAGCGTTGTGTCAATTTTACTCAGAGCGAACGCACGTAAGAGACGGTCGTGGCGTTTGTGCTCATGGAAGCGGCCAACATGAATGATGTAATCCTTTCCCTGCATCTCGAAGGGCGCATCCGCCAGACGCTGAATTTCAGGAATATCGAAAGGATTATGGATAACCGCTTTGCGTCGAAGATTGAGTGCCAGCGTCTCGGAAAGATCGTTCAACACGGCGCCTGAGACGGCGACGACGTTGCGGTTTTCGTAGGTATGACGAATTTTAAGATGTTTAAACCAGCGCGAAAGCCCGCTGCGATGGCGAAGATAGGAGAACGAGAACATGCCATGCACGCAGAACCAAACTTTGTTACGTTCAAGGGCGCGGCAGTGCGCCACAATCCGGTCTGTTTTGTGCAGATGAGAGAACACCACATCAAATTTGCCGCTGCGTTCAGCCCGCTCAATAGCTTGATCCAGCAATTGGGCGCGGCGTGGAATTTCCGTCAGCTTTCGCCACGGTTTTTTACATGTGTCCTGAACAACCTGATAATCGATGCCCTCCGGGATGGCGTAGTCGCACACTTTCCGCAGAGAGAATAGAGAGACCTGATGCCCCATATCTATTAATCCGCGGGAGAGTGTAAGAACCGTTTTTTCAGCTCCTCCACCGGGTAAACCATCAATAATCATTAGGATGCGCATTTTTAATCCAGTAATTTTTGATAAAGCGTAATAAGCTGACTTGACAGTTTTTCGGGAGTGGCGTCTTTTACACGTTCACGTGCCGCTCGTCCCATATTGTTATTTTTTTCCAGTGAAGGGATAGCGGCTACCGCTTCCTTCAATGTACTGATATCAAGCGCGTCACAATAAAATCCGTTCTGGCCTTGTTGAATAAACTCTGCACCACCGCAACTCTCTGAAGTAATGACGGGCAAGCCGCAGGCCATCGCTTCAAGAATAACGTTAGGAAAGGGATCATACAGCGTTGGTAACAGTAAACCATCGGATAGCTGATAAAAAGGCAGAGTTTCTTTTTGCACCCCCAGGAAACGGATTTGCCCCTCGCAGCCTAACGAACGGGCGAGGTCGCGATAACGATTTTCTGCTTTATCTTGTCCAACCACAATCAGCCAGGCTGATGTTCCAGCAATAGCGCGTATGGCGCTCGCCAAGCCTTTTCGTTCAAACCCTGATCCTACAAAACAGAACACCACCGCATTGACCGGCAAACCAAATTGTTGGCGCAAAATCGCACGTTGCGCCGCCTGAGCCGGAATGAATCGGCTGGAATCAATAGAATTATAAATCACATGAATTTTATTTGCGTCAATATCAAAGTCTTCAACGATTTCGCGTTTGATCATCTCCGCATTACAAATTACGGCTTTTAACTCAGGTGCCTGATACATGTCCCGTTCCGCGCGCATCACGTAGCGGTGATAGCGGTCATACATCAGCATTTGCGCACGCCAGGCAGGTAAAATGCGCGCGCGCTGAAGCAGCCAGCGGCGATGCACTCCATCACCCGCGCGATAGATATCACAACCCGGGATGCGCTCATGGCTTTGAACAATATCAAACTGCTGTTGCTGCCACAGCGCGCGCGCGGCTTGTGCAAACCCGCGTTCTCGACTGATGCGGCCCCATTTTTGAGGGTTGCAAATGTGGATATGCCAGTCGTCTTGCTTCTCTCCCTGCCACTCACGCGTGATGACGTTGAGTTCAAGGTTCTGATTGCTCAATGCGGTGAGAGCTCGCGAAACGAAGCGCTCTGCCCCGCCATCAGGGCGATATTTTTGGCGAACAATGGCCAGACGATGGTTTTTCATGACAGATATCTCCTTGCAGCGGAGACGACTGCATCAACAGGAATGGCATCGAGATAGCGTTCTTTCGTTTTAGTATCAATGGCATCCGGATCGGGCAGCGGGCCGTAATCGCCGGCCCAGATCACTTCCCCTTTAACCTGCCACGGTGACCAGAATGTCAGTTTTGATGGACCAAACAATGCCACGCAGGGCGTTTGCAGCGCGGCGGCCATATGCATTGGAACGGAGTCAACGCCAATAAACAGAGAGGCATGATCGATAAGCGATGCCAGTTGACGCAGCGTCAACTGGCCTGCCAGCGAAACCACGCCGGTTTTGGGTGCGGCAGCGAGAATGCGATCGATCATCGCCAGCTCTTTTTTATCCGGCCCCGCGGTGAGCACAATCGTATGACCATCCTGCTGCAGAGCAGTCATGGTTTGCGCCATCTTGTCTTCGCTCCAGCATTTAAAGAACCAGCGGGACGTCGGTTGGATCACGATATAGCTGTCGCCCACACCTTTCTGCGTCAATCTTTGACGGGCATGATCCCAGTCTTCTTCGGTGTAGGCCATGGTTACGGCAGGCTGTGGCGCGATCGGCAATGGTGCCAAAATGGAGAGATTCTGTTCGACCGTATGCAGGGATTTATGGCCGTCGACAGAGACCAGATCGGTATGACAAAAACGCCAGAACGCACTATTGCGTTTGTTAAACGCAAATCCGAGGCGAACGGGGGCACCGGTGAAACGGGTAACGATCGCGCTACGCCATTGATCGGCAAGGTTAATTACCAGATGATAATGCTGATTTCTTAACGCACACAACAACTGCCACTCTTTTTGAAGATGCTTCAGCGTGCCCAGCTGTTTCCATTTGCGATCAATTCCATAAATTGTACCGATCGCTGGATGCGCGGCGAGCATATCGCGGGTTTCTTCATACAGCAGGACATCAATCTGCGCCTGCGGCCATTTTTGACGTAACGAATCAATGACGGGAGTGGTCAGCAACATGTCGCCATGATGGCGGAGTTTGATAAGTAAAATGCGCAAATCAGGTGTGTCAGGTAAGTTATTCATCATCATCTTATCGGCGTTGTACTGATGGCAATTCTAATAGACCTGTTAGCGACTTGCACTCTTTCTCCATAATCTCAGTAATTTCCCTGGAAGGGTTTACTCATGCTTTGGAGAGTGCGTAACATAGCGCTAACTTTCCTGTCTTGCGGACTCATTATGAACAAACCAGCGTTTATCATCACAATTGATACTGAGGGCGATAATCTCTGGCAAAATCACCGCGTCATTAAAACGGAAAATGCGCGCTATCTGGCGCGTTTCCAGACGCTTTGCGAGCGTTTCGGCTTTAAGCCCGTGTGGCTGACCAATTACGAGATGGCGATCGAGCCCGTTTTCATCGAATTCGCAAGGGACGCGATCGCCCGCGGTCAGGGGGAGGTGGGAATGCACCTCCACGCATGGAATAGCCCGCCGGAACACGATCTCACGGGAGATGACTGGCGCTGGCAGCCTTATCTGATTGAATTTTCCGATGAGATGATGCGCGAGAAAGTGCTGTTCATGACCCGACTGCTGGAAGAGACCTTCCAGACCAAAATGTTAAGCCACCGTGCCGGACGTTGGGCATTTGACAGTCGCTATGCAAAATTGCTCGTTGAACTGGGTTACCAGGTTGATTGCTCCGTGACGCCACGCGTGAACTGGCGCAATGCGAAAGGCGCCCCGCAGGGCAATGGCGGAACGGATTACCAGCATTTCCCCGACCACGCCTATTTCATGGACTTAGACAATATTTCCCGGGCAGGTAATAGCCCATTACTCGAAGTGCCGATGAGCATTCAGTATAAACACCCGGCGTGGTTGAACACGATCAAACAGGGTTACGATCGGCTTCGGGGTAAATACCGTTCCCCGTCCGTCAACTGGCTAAGACCGTCCGGTGGGAATGCGGCGCAAATGATTCAGGTCGCACAGGAATGTCTGTCGCAGGGAAATGAGTACGTGGAGTTTATGCTTCATTCGTCGGAATTTATGCCAGGCGGAAGTCCTACGTTTAAAGATGAGGCAGCGATAGAAGGGTTGTATCAGGATTTAGAAACGCTCTTTGGCTGGTTATCCGATAAGACGGTAGGGATGACGCTGGCGGAGTTTTATCAATACAAGAAAAAATAATGCCCGCGAGGCGGGCACTATCATTAACGCTGCCTGGTTTGCGAAAAAGGTGTACTCAGCGCAAACACGGTGACAAAGAAAATTAAGGCCTCTGAACTCAATAGTATGACGTCCGTCATGCCGTAGAGTAATAAAAGAAGCAGGGTCGTCAGCAGCAGACCATTTTTGTTTTTTAGTGCGTAAGCGAACATCGATATATAGGCAAAGAGTAATATCGCTAGCCCGGGGATCCCTTGCAGTGAATATTTTTCAATAAACTCATTGTGCAGATGCACTTTGATAAACTCGAGTGCGGCCGCAAGATGTGGATGCCCATTTTTCACATATTGCTGTGTCCATACTTCGCGGTCTTCAACTGATTGCCCTAAAGGATGGGCAAGTCCGTTTTGAATACCCACACTCCACATAGAGAAACGTGCGCCGAGCGAGGTTGCATCATTACCTTTTTGGTAATTTTCAACTTCAATTTGTGTTTGTTGTATCTTTGGTAAAATTAATGGCTTGTAGCTAACGACAACAATGCCCGCCACAATGCATAAGAAAATCAACGTTGATTTAAGATGTATTCTTCTGAAGTGGTAGAGCGTGAGTATAATCGCCAGGAGTAAATATAATCCCATTGCGGCACGCGTGCCCGTTAGAAGAATGACAAAGTAAGAGATTAAGATGATGAATCCTGCGGCTACATACAGTTTTATATTTTTCTGTAGATAAAGGCTATATACAAACGCCAGTGACAGTACAGAGTAAACATAGGCCGACACGGTTGAACGGTTTATGGCCATCTCGATACGCCCCATACCCTGCGATGCTTGCCATAAGCCATAGCCAGTAGCAAGAATAAACCCAGCACCAGAAGCGTATAAGAAATATTTCTGGAAGGATGCTTGATCAATGTAAGACTTAAACCGGTCAAGATAGAATATAAGGATACTCGCCAGAATCAATTTTTTACTTGCACCGAGATAATCGCTATAAACGTTCAAACCCTCGCTATGATACTCATACACCATATACCAGCTAAGATTAAGCAACCCGATTAATAAAATCGGCAATGCGATAGTAAAAGGGCGCACTGTGATCTTTTTATATTCGCAAGCTAAACCGATGATGCTGGCATAAATTGCAATATAGAAAAACTCGCGCTGCTTCCCTGAACTCAGCAGCGCTAGCGCAAGCGAAATAAGGCTCAATATCAGCGTAAGCTGATAAAGCCGCAGTTTTACTTTTTCCATAATGCCTCAATGACCCTTTTTTTGTAGCTGAAACGTACATCTCTGGAGAAGAAAAAAGAGAAAGAATAAAGAGCGTTTACCCGCTGCTTAACCAGTTTGAGTTGCTGGTCAGTCAGATGCTGGCGGTGGTTACTGTAAATATCAAACCAGTGACAATTCACAAGGTGTCTAAATGATGGCGGAAATGTGTTTTCCATCTGTAGTGTGCATTCAACCAGCATAGCGATTTTACTGGCGTCGAGTCGACTCGACAAACTGTCGCCACGTTTAATGTAATAATAGTGTCCCTGACGCTGATAAACTATTTTACTCGATTGCATCAGCATGCCGGGAAATACGGCGAAATCTTCATAGCAGATCATCCAAGGAATCGGGTTGCTTGCATACAATTTTCGATGCATGAATTGCCCGATGAGATGTGCCTGAAAATCTTTGTGCTGCAGGAACCGCTTTATTGCTTCATGCTGTGACAACGCAACAGGAGAGAAACCCTGCCAGTCGGCGGTAATTTTCTTAGTGTCGCGAATTTCCAGCAGGCGCGTCAGTAACATATCAGGGCGTTCTTTTTTGAGAAACTCCACGGCGTCCCTGATGCTGCTTGGTTTCAATCGGTCATCGCTATCCAGCATGGTAATATATTCACCTGAGGCCAGCGAGAGGGCACTGTTTCGAACATGACCTACGTTACGGTACTCAACGTATCGGGACTGGGCATTTGGAAACGCTGGCAGCCAGGCTTCAATAATATCCTGCGTTGAGTCATTGGAGCTGTCGTTAAAGATAATGATCTCTACATCGTTGCCCGCACCATCAATTGCGTTTTGCAGGCTTTCCAGGGTTGCGTGAAGCGTATCTTTAGCGTTATGCGCGGCAATAATGATGCTTAGAAAAGCCATAGTAATTATTTTCCCTGAGCATCAAAGGAGTATGCGGTTGCGTTAGTTGTTGATAACTCGCAAATAAAATGTTTGAGGTCACGTAGCGATTCTTCAGTTACAGCGAAGAGTTCTTCTCTGCTCTGTGAGAAGTAATACCGTGTTTCAAAAACGTATGAGCAAATGTTGTCATCATTTCCAATTAGCAACACGTTGCCCAGCGGACGCTGTTCATAGTGGCAACAAGGCCCGAACAATAGGATAACTGGCACTCCGACGGCATCGGCGATGTAAACATTCCCCGAGTCAGAGGCGATATAACAATCCATTTTAGAAATGGCCCACGGCAGCTCTTCAAGCGAGATTTTGCCAATCAGATTAATAAAGTTGGGCAGTTCACCATAAGCGCGGGTGATATCGTCCATCCACGATTGTTCATTTGGGGCGCCAAAAACATAAAATTCGCAAGGCAGGTCAGCGAGACGATCGGCAATTTGCTTCCAGATGACCGGCGGAACGGTTTTCGCTTTATTCCCGGCGGCTACGCTGATGCCAATGCGGATCACGCCGGGTTTATCGAGGATTGCCGGATAGGTTGCGGGTTTGTAAAGTGGCTTTGTGGCGTGCTTTGGCGAGTCTTGCCAGGTTAAGGTGCGATCGGCCAGCTTGAGATAATTCGTGACCGAAAGAGTCTTCTTACCATGTTCAACAATACCGTCTGCCGTGGCATAGAAAATACCGTGATACCATCTGCGCGTGTAAGTGCTTAAAAAATGTTTGTTTTTAGCATTACACACGGAGGCGAAAAAGAGATTTACGCTGTTAGGTTGCAGGAGATAGACATTGTCATAGCGATTCATGATCCGGCAGGCAAAGACCAGTTTTCGCCACAGGTTACGCTTATGCTGCTCGATGAAAAAAATTTCATCGATCGTCTCATCATGCTTCGCCAGCGCACCCACGTTACGACTGATGAGTACGTCGCTTTTTTGAAGGTATGCCAGAAGGGGCGTTGCATTAACAAAATCGCCGATTTTAGCTGTCTGAATGACCAGGTTTTTACCTGTCTCTTTGCGGAACAGCTTCCGGATAAGCTTTACCGGAAAAAGTAAAATCAGCAGAAATACGTAACTCATGCGTTAGATATCCCTGTTGGAAAGCCAACGGCTGCCCTGTAAAAATGAAAAAATAGCATCTGCGCTGATATCCTTCGTTTGCTGGGTCGGGCTGACCATCTGATGCTGGTTCTTACCGTAACCCCCGATCAATCCGGGATCGGTCGGACCAAAAATCGTAATATTCGGACGATCCAGCGCCGCGGTTAAATGGCTTAAACCGGTATCAACGGAAACAACAGCATTCGCCCCCGCCAGCTGTGCAGCAACCTGCGCCAGTGTGAGTTTCGGCAATACCTCGACGTGCGAAAATCCTGCAGCCAGACGCTCTGCACGCTGCCGCTCATGTTCAGCGCCCCAGGGCAGTTTAATATGGATGCCGGTAGGTTGCATTAGTTCAATCAGGCTTCGCCAGTGCGTTTCCGGCCAGTGTTTATCGTCGCGAGTTGTGGCATGCAGGAACACAAGATAAGGCTGAGCACAGGGATCTGTATTGCGCAAAAAGTGCTGTGCAATGGCGTAGTCGCCCTGGGTTTCCGGTTTGGCATAGCCCAGGCTTTTTGCGAAAAGCTCGCGGGTACGTTCGACGGCATGCTGTTGCTTTGCGATGTAGTGGCGGCGGTTATAGAACAGGCTCGCCAGCGGTTCGCGGGCGGTGTGCCAGTCCATGCCGTGCTTTATGCCGCGTGCCAGACGCGTCACCAGCGCAGCGCTTTTCACCAGCCCCTGGGCGTCGATGATAGCGTCGTAATGTTGTGCCTGCACCGCCTCACGGAAGGCTTTGCGTTCGGCTTTAATTGGCGCGGAGAACCACGCTTTGCGCCAGCGGCGAATCGCCACCGGGATCACGCGGTCAACCGCTTCATGCCAGGTGGGGATCTGCGCGAAACCTTCTTCCACTACCCAGTCAAAACGAATGCCGGGAATGGCCCGCATGGCATCCGTCAGTGACGGCAGCGTATGCAGAACATCGCCCATCGAAGAGGTTTTAACGATCAGTACCCGCATTCGTTATCCTTCTTCGCTCAGCAGCAGTTCGTTAAGTTCTTCGAGAACGCGCTCTGGGGTAATGTCGATCAGGCTCTGATGGTAGCCTTCTGCGGCATCGCCTTTGCGCACTTTGTGGTAGCCGGTGATCAGGCGAATGACGCGCGCTTTATGAGAAAGCGGGGGCGTGAAGTCCGGGCTACTTGGGCCATACAGCGCCACAAGCGGGCGGTTGAGCGCGGCAGCGACGTGCATCAGGCCAGAATCGTTACTTACTACAGCCTTACAGGCGGCAATCAGAATAACCGCCTGTTCAAGCTGCGTTTCTCCCGCCAGGTTGCGGCACCAGGCCTGCTGTTCATTACTCAGCGTCGCGAGAATTTCGTTGCCTGCCTCGTGGTCCTTTGCCGAGCCGAACAGGACAATCTGGTAGCCTTCGTCAATCAGCTGTTTCGCCAGCTCCGCATAATGATAGTGCGGCCAGCGTTTTGCCGGGCCGAACTCGGCGCCAGGGCAAAAGCCAATCATCGGGCGTTCAGACGAAAGACCAAACGCGTTACAGGTCTGGGATTTTTCACCGTCGTTAACCTGAAGCTGTGGCCAGAGCAGCGGCTGCGGCAGGTCTTTCGCACTGCGCATCACGCCTTTGTCATAGGCCAAAGCCACGTAGCGTTCCACCATCAGCGGCCAGGCCTCTTTATCCAGCACCCGTGCATCGTTCAGCAGGCCGTAGCGCATTTCGCCGCGCCAGCCGGTACGGTGCGGTATCCCCGCAAAAAAGGGCACCAGGGCGGATTTAAAGGAGTTTGGCAGGACATACGCCCGATCGTAGCGCTTCTCGCGCAGGCTATGACCGAGTTTGCGGCGTTCGCCGATTTCCAGCGCCCCGTGGCCAAGCGGCATCGGGATGGCTTCATTCACTTCCGGCATACGCGACAACAGAGGACGGCACCATGCAGGTGCCATCACGTCGATTATCGCCTGGGGATAGCGCGCCTTGAGCGTGCGATAGAGACTTTGCGACATCATCATGTCGCCCACCCATGACGGGCCGATCACCAGAATCTTCATACTTACGCGTCGCGGTTCAGCCAGGCCATATATTCCGTTACGCCTTCGGCAACGGTCTTGAACGGCTTGTCATAACCCGCTGCGCGCAGGTTAGTCAGATCGGCCTGCGTGAATGCCTGATAACGGCCTTTCAGCTTGTCAGGGAACGGAATGTACTCAATGCTGCCTTTTTTGTGATACGCCAGCGTGGCGTCAGCCACTGCCTGGAAGGACTCCGCGCGGCCGGTCCCCAGGTTGAAGATGCCGGATACGCCGTTTTCCCAGAACCACAGGTTCACTGCGGCAACGTCGCCTACGTAGACGAAATCACGCTTAAAGCCGTCACTGCCTTCGAACAGTTTCGGACTTTCGCCGTTATTCAGCTGGGTGTTCAGGTGGAACGCTACGCTTGCCATACTGCCTTTGTGGCCTTCGCGCGGTCCGTAGACGTTGAAGTAACGGAAGCCGACGATCTGCGAGTTCGCTTCTGGCAGAACCTGACGCACGTACTCGTCGAACAGAAACTTAGAATAACCGTAGACGTTCAGCGGCTGTTCATACTCGCGGGACTCGATGAAGTCTGAGGTGCGGCCGCCGTAGGTTGCAGCAGAGGAGGCGTACAGGAACGGAATTTCACGCTCCAGGCAGTAGTGCAGGATCTCTTTGGAGTACTGATAGTTGTTGTCCATCATGTACTTACCGTCCCACTCGGTGGTGGAAGAACACGCACCTTCGTGGAAGATGGCTTCGATCTCGCCGAACTCTTCGCCTGCCATAATCTGGATAAGGAAGTCTTCTTTATCCATGTAGTCAGCGATGTTCAGATCCACCAGGTTAACAAACTTGGTGCCGTCTTTCAGGTTGTCAACCACCAGGATGTCGGTGATGCCTTTGTCATTGAGAGCCTTAACAATATTGCTGCCGATAAAGCCCGCGCCGCCGGTAACGATGATCATAACTGTAACCTTTGAAGTGTGGAGCCCGGGGACAATCCCGGACGCTAATGTCTCTATCATATCATTAGTATGGCTGCCCTTCAGCCATTCACCTTCACAGCGCAGGGGTACGCGTGATTTATGCTGCAAAAACGACAAGAGATGACGTGTCATCTCGTCATGAACTATAGGTTTGGGTAATATGTCCCGAAATTTGCCGAGTCTGGAGAATTGCAATGCGTGGTGATTTTTACAAACAGTTAAACAGCGACCTCGACACCGCACGTGCGGAAGGGTTGTTCAAGGAAGAGCGTATTATCACGTCTGCCCAGCAGGCGGACATCACCGTTGCCGACGGCAGCCATGTGATCAACTTTTGTGCGAACAACTACTTAGGTCTCGCAAATCACCCTGAGCTGATTGCCGCTGCAAAAAACGGCATGGACACCCACGGTTTCGGCATGGCCTCCGTACGCTTTATCTGCGGTACGCAGGACAGCCACAAACAGCTTGAGCAAAAGCTGGCGAGCTTCCTCGGAATGGAAGACGCGATTCTTTACTCCTCCTGCTTTGACGCCAACGGCGGTCTGTTTGAGACCCTGCTCGGTGCAGAAGATGCGATTATCTCCGACGCCCTGAACCACGCTTCCATCATCGACGGCGTACGCCTGTGTAAAGCGAAGCGTTTCCGCTACGCCAACAACGATATGGTTGAGCTGGAAGCGCGCCTGAAAGAGGCTCGTGAAGCGGGTGCTCGCCACGTGCTGATCGCCACCGACGGCGTGTTCTCCATGGACGGCGTGATCGCCAACCTGAAGGGCGTGTGCGACCTGGCGGATAAATACGACGCGCTGGTGATGGTCGATGACTCTCATGCGGTCGGTTTTGTCGGCGAAAACGGCCGCGGTTCCCACGAATACTGTGACGTGATGGGCCGCGTGGACATCATCACCGGCACGCTGGGCAAAGCGCTCGGCGGCGCGTCCGGCGGCTATACCGCCGCGCGTAAAGAGGTGGTCGAGTGGCTGCGTCAGCGCTCCCGTCCGTATCTGTTCTCCAACTCCCTGGCGCCGGCGATTGTTGCCGCCTCCATTAAAGTGCTGGAGATGGTGGAGTCCGGCGCTGAGCTGCGCGACCGCCTGTGGTCCAACGCCCGTCTGTTCCGTGAAAAAATGAGCGCCGCAGGGTTTACCCTGGCCGGTGCCGACCATGCGATCATCCCGGTGATGCTCGGCGATGCGGTCGTCGCGCAGCAATTTGCCCGCGAACTGCAGAAAGAAGGGATTTACGTCACCGGGTTCTTCTTCCCGGTGGTGCCAAAAGGTCAGGCGCGTATCCGCACCCAGATGTCTGCGGCGCATACGCCTGAACAAATTGAACGTGCGGTAGAAGCCTTTACCCGCATTGGTAAACAGCTGGGCGTAATTGCCTGAGGACGTGTGATGAAAGCGTTATCCAAACTGAAAGCGGAAGAAGGGATTTGGATGACCGACGTGCCGGAGCCGGAAGTCGGTCATAACGATCTGCTGATCAAAATTCGTAAAACGGCCATCTGTGGTACTGACGTTCACATCTATAACTGGGACCAGTGGTCGCAGAAAACCATCCCGGTACCGATGGTTGTCGGTCACGAATATGTCGGCGAAGTGGTGGGTATCGGCCAGGAAGTAAAAGGCTTCAAAATTGGCGACCGCGTCTCCGGTGAAGGCCATATTACCTGCGGCCACTGCCGTAACTGCCGCGGCGGGCGTACTCACCTGTGCCGTAATACCATCGGCGTGGGCGTGAACCGTCCGGGCTGCTTCGCGGAATATCTGGTGATCCCGGCCTTTAACGCGTTCAAAATCCCGGACAATATTTCTGACGATCTGGCCTCCATCTTCGACCCGTTTGGCAATGCGGTGCACACGGCGCTCTCTTTCGACCTGGTTGGTGAAGACGTGCTGGTCTCCGGCGCGGGCCCAATTGGCATTATGGCGGCAGCCGTGGCGAAGCACGTGGGTGCGCGCAACGTTGTGATCACCGATGTAAACGAATACCGTCTGTCGCTGGCGCGCAAAATGGGCGTCACCCGTGCGGTGGATGTCTCGAAAGAGAGCCTGAGCGACGTGATGGAAGAGCTGGGCATGACCGAGGGCTTTGACGTGGGTCTGGAGATGTCCGGCGCGCCACCGGCGTTTCGCACCATGCTCGACACCATGAACCACGGCGGTCGTATTGCGATGCTGGGTATTCCGCCATCGGATATGTCTATCGACTGGAACAAGGTCATCTTCAAGGGGCTGTTCATTAAGGGCATCTATGGCCGCGAAATGTTCGAGACCTGGTACAAGATGGCGGCGCTGATCCAGTCCGGTCTGGATCTGTCCCCGATTATCACGCACCGTTTCTCCATCGATGAGTTCCAGCAGGGCTTTGACGCGATGCGTTCCGGCCAGTCAGGGAAAGTGATCCTGAGCTGGGATAAGTAATCAAAAAGGGGCCTGAGGCCCCTTTTTTTATTGATTCTTTTTCTCTTCGTCCGTCAGGTAGCGCACCTTGCGGGTGTAGTCCTGACCTTTGAACAGCAGTTTGTTATCCGGTGATTCAAGATACTTTTGCCATTCTGAGAGAGGGAAACCGCCGTGCGCGCCAATCACCTCTTTCGGGACTACGGCTTCCTGCCCGCCGATCTTCTTGGAGACCGGCCAGTTCATCCAGTCACCCAGGTTAACCGTTTTTAAATCCAGCATGTCCAGCAGCGCGGCGAGCGGCAGCTGATCGGTCGGCGGCTGCGTGTCGTCCATCAGTTCCCAGGTATCCTGGAACAGCGTCAGCCACAGCGGGCAGATACGGCGCCAGGTTTTTTTAGTTGCCGCAAGAAACGCGCCGTTAACATGATCGACCAGATAAGGGCGCACCGTCTCCTTGTAATACGCCGGCACTTTCTCCGCAGGCGCACCGTCCAGCTTGGCAATCATTTTACCCTGACGGAAGCTGGAGTAGATGTGCATATCGGCCATGTTGATCTCTGGCATCTTCAGCAAATTGAGATCGGAATCGATCATCAATATCCCTTCACCGCGAGCCTGTAGCGGGGCGTTAAGCTTCACCAGACGGCTGAGGTAGATCTGCTTATAGCGGTAACTTTCCTCACGAACGGGAAGGTTAAGCGTCACTACGCGGGTTTTAGGCGGCAGTATCCCAAAGGCAGATTCGGGTTGATCGCTGACGATGACGATTTCGCTCACCCCGGTGGCATAACGTTCCGCGAAGGTGGCAGAGAGTAATGCTTCTTCGACGAAATCTGCGCCGGTACACGGAATCACAATAGAGTCCACCGCAGCAAGCGCGCCCGTCATGGGAAGAGAGCTGTAAGGAATGTTGTGTCGCCCGGTGATATGACGATAGCGAGCATTAAGAAATTTAAACATAGTTATCTCGTTTGGTCAGCGCGCGCCAAGCACGGCTTCGACACCGCTGACGTAGTTTTCAATGGCGTAGTTATTACAGACGTTCTGGTAAGCAGCTGCCGCCAGTCGAGCCCGCAGTTCCGCGTCTGCCCAGATATTGTCCAGATGCTGTGCAAGTTGTGGAACATCGCTCCAGGGGAAGAGCAGACCTGTCGAATCATGGTCAATCAATTCTGCCGTGCCGGTCACCTGAGAGCCAATCACGGGGATATTGAGAAGCATCGCTTCCAGCACCACGCGCGGTAGCCCTTCGCTTTTTGAGGCGAGGATAAAGGCGTCAAACGTAGCGAGGTAATCAAACGGGGTGTTCTGAAAACCGGTGAAGATGACGTGATGTTCAATGCCCAGCGCTCGGGCCTGTTCCGCTAAAGCGCGGCGTTCGGCACCTTCGCCGACCAGCACCATTTTCCATTTCGCCTGCGGATGCTTCTCGCTGAACTGTGCCAGCGCCTCCAGCGTGTGGTGGTTGGCTTTGCGAGGGATTAACGACCCGATACTGCCGAACACAAACGTGTCGTCATCAATATTCAGGCGCTGGCGCATCGCACGCCGGTCAGGTAAAGGCTGGTGGATGTCGATGGCATTATTGACCGTCGTACACAGTTCGGGCCGGACGCCATGCTGAAGTAACACGCGTTCAACGCCGTGCGAGACGGCGATGATTTTTGTGGCATGGGCATTAACCAGCTTTACCAGAGGTGGGGTCAAAACAGGTTCAATGCGGCAGTGTTGGATCACCCGCGCCTGCAGGTTCGCCGCCGCCAGATAGCCTTCTTCATTTGAGCCAGGCTGGTTATTCATATAGAGCGTATCGAAACCGCCCTGCGAGAAAAGAGTTTCGATCTTGCTGACGTTAGGCCTGATGCGCCACATAATATCCACGTGACGCGTTAATGCCTTGCGGGCGCTGCGCGAGAAAAACAGCAGGCTACGTCCCGCTTCCTTCAGCAATTTGGCCCAGACCGGCTGCTGGCGTTGAGGGATAACGATGAGTGGGATCCCGATGCCGTTGAGCACCTGGCCAATCGTCTCACCTTCAGCACGACTATAATCACTGTAAAAACAACAGGTAATATCGAATTTATCGCGATTGATTCGCTTCAGGAGCTCAAGCATACTGTTGGTGCCTCCCCCCCATTCTTTACCCGTATCCAGGAGGAGAATTTTACTTTTGTGCGGCATGTCTGAATCCGTGTGCTACCCTTCATCTTACAGCATTATAAAGAATCTGTTGAAATAAAATAGATTTTTCTATTTTATTGCGCTTCAGGATTAGAGAAAATTTCAAGCGCGTTTATTTTAAAAGTGTGATTCAGGACTTTAACCATCTCTACTCATTTATATAGTATTAATAATATTAATTTAGGCTGCTATTGAGAGTGGGAAAATGTTTAAAATAACGGTCTGCTTATTAACGTTTAATTCTGAGAGATTGTTGCATGATGTTATTCCGCCTCTTTCAAAAATAGCGGATGAAGTCGTTGTGGTTGATTCAGGTAGTACGGACAAAACACGATATATTTGTGAAAGCTTTGGACTGCTCCCGGTCTATAAAAAATTTGTCTGGCATGGCGAGCAGATGAACCATGCCATATCCTTAGCCAGCAATGACTGGGTCCTGTGCATCGACAGCGACGAAATTCTTGATCAGGAAACGGTTAATGCCGTTTTAACGTTAAAAGCAGGCGATGAGCCAGACCCGGGAATGGCATGGCAAATATGCCGCCACTGGTTTGTTCTGGGTGAGGAAGTCCGGACGATTTATCCCGTTTCATCCCCTGATTATCCTGTGCGTCTTTTTAACCGTAACCAGTCCCGGTTTAATAACCGACCGGTAGACGATCAGGTCGAAGGTTTTCTCCGTTGTGAACGTATTCCGGGTTATGTAAAACATGATACGTTTCCCACGCTGCACGAGCTTTTTAATAAATTAAATTGTTATACAACCCGCCTGGTTCAACATCAAAAAATACGGCCCTCTGTTGGGCGCGGCGTAATCAGCGCCATCGGTGCTTTTTTCAAATGGTATCTTTTTAGCGGCGCCTGGCGTAAGGGCAAAGTGGGGGTGGCAACGGGACTGTATGCCACAGCCTATAGCTTTTTGAAGTATTTCAAATCCTGGTATCAGCATCAGGAAAAAAAAGAGTCCGTTGCTAACGAGCAGACGGACTCTCAGATTGCGAAATAAGCGTCAGGCTTTCTTACCCCATCCCTGCCACTGCTGCTGGACGTATTTCACCAGCGTACTGTTACTGATGCTGTCTCCGATGACGGAGAAGAAGCGGGTCGCATAGACCGGTTCAAGCGGCTGCTTCGGTACACAGCGCTTCACGCCGCGGAACGGATTACGCGGCGCTGTCGGGACGGGCTGCGCAGAATTCGGTGTAGAGGTATCCACCTGCGGCTCATTCAGTAGATCGCTCGGCCGTACCAGCGTGATATCGGAAGGCAAGGTCGGCAGCATCTGCTGCAGGACGCGAACGGTAGACGGGTGCGGGTGACCGATGGCGATGGCTGAGCCATTGCGGCGGGCCAGCTGTACCGCGCGATTAAACTGCATGCGGATATCGGCTTCGTTCTGGGTATCATCCAGGAACACCTTGCGCTTAATCACCTTTACGCCCGTTCCCTGAGCGGCACGCATCGCCTGGCTGTTGCCGATGGTCATGCTGTCGAGGAAGTAGAGGTTGTAACGCTCCAGCGCCTGCATCACTTTGAGCATCCCGTACAGGCTTGACGTCATCGCGCTGCCCATATGGTTGTTCAGCCCTACGGCATACGGCACTTTGTTGTAGGCGTCACGGATGATGCGCTCGATTTCCTCGCTGCTCATGTCCGGGCGCAGGGTATCTTTTTCCAGCGGCTGCTTGCTGAGAGGTGCCATTGGCAGATGGATCAGCACCTGATGGCCGCTGCTGTGTGCTTTGGTCGCCATCTCACGCGCGTGGGGCGCATTTGGAAGGACGGCGACAGAGATGGCCGACGGCATCGCCAGCACCTGATTTTCATAGTGCGGACGATAACCGAAGTCATCAATCACGATAGCGAGTTTACCTGCGTATACCGGTGCAGCCAGCGCCAGCGCGCTGACGACGGAGAAAACCATTCGACGAAATTGAAGCAAAACTTATCTTCCCAACCACGGCTGTGGATTGACCGCCTGACCCTGGCGACGAATTTCGAAATAGAGTGACGGGCGGCCCTGACCGCCACTGCTGCCCACAAGGGCGATGGGTTGGCCGGCGCGCACCTGCGTGCCGACGCTGACCAGCGCGCTCTGGTTGTAGCCGTAAAGGCTCATATCACCTTTACCGTGTTCGACCACCACAACCAGTCCGTAACCCTGCAGCCAGTCGGCCAGAATCACGCGGCCATCGGCGATGGCTTTCACTTCGCTACCTTCAGACGCACCGATAACGATCCCTTTCCAACGTAGCTCACCCTGCAGCTGTTCGCCATAGCGATGCAGAATTGAACCACGAACGGGCCAGAAAGCCTGGCCGCGAGGAGAACCCAAACCGCCGGTACGCGACATCAGGGAACGTTCGCTCTCGCTTGGCTTGTAGGTGGTGCCTTTGCGGGACGCTTCCTGCTGCTTGTCGCGAACGGCCTGCGCCTCGCGCGCTTCTTTTTCGGCACGCGCTTTCGCCGCGGCTTCCGCACGGGCGATGCTGTTACGCAGTTTTGATTCGTTGGCGCGCATTTCGCTGAGCTGGCTCTGTCCTTCCTGAATAGAGGATTCAAGGCCGGAAAGGGTTTTCTTACGCTCGTTGCGCGCCTGCTCGAGCTTTGCCTGCTGGGCCTGCTGATCGTAGAGCAGCGTCTGCTGCTGGCTCTGCTTCTCTTCCAGCTCGGCTTTTTGCGTGGAAACTTCTTCGCGCGTCTGTCTCAGCTGCGCGATAGTCTCCTGGCGCGCCTGGTTGAGATAGCCAAAGTAGGCCTGCAGGCGCTGGCCGCGCTGGCTCTCTTCGCCGCTGAGGATCAGCTGGAGTCCGGTATGTTCACCCTGGCGGAATGCGGCATCAAGCTGTGCGGCAAGATTGCGCTCCTGCGCATCGCGCTGGCGTTCCAGTTTGGCAATCGACGCGTTCATCTCGTCGATCTGCTTGTTCAACAGGGCGAGGGTGTTTTGCGTTTCACGCAGTTTACGCGCGGCGGCGGAGATCGCCTCTTCCTGTTGCTTTAGCTGGGCAAGAAGTGCGGATCGCTGCTGTTGCTGCTGGCGTACCGCACGCTCTTTGGCGGCGATATCGGCCTGAATGGATTTCAGCTGGTCGCGGTCATCCGCGTGGGCGGATGCGGCGCACAGCAATACGCCAGCGCTGAGTGCGCTGGCGTAAAACAGAGGTCTGACTGATAACCTAAGCGGCTTCACGACCCATGTGATTGAAAAAATCGCCTTTCCCCTCATGGGGAGCGATTATTCCACGATGAACAGCGGCTTACCAGTCATCTCTTCAGGGATCGGCATACCCATCAGCGACAACATGGTTGGCGCGATGTCAGAAAGCTTGCCACCCTCCACTGCTTTCAGTGATTTATCACCCACATAAATCAGCGGAACGGGCAGGTTGGTGTGGGCGGTATGCGCCTGGCCAGTCGCCGGGTCGCGCATCTGTTCAGCGTTACCGTGATCTGCGGTGATCAGCAGCTGGCCGCCAACGGATTCAACAGCTTTCGCAACCTGATCAACGCAGTGATCCAGCGCTTCAACCGCTTTCACTGCCGCTTCCATCACCCCGGTATGACCCACCATGTCGCCGTTCGGGTAGTTACAGATGATGGTGTCGTATTTACCGCTCTCGATGGCCGCAACCAGTTTTTCCGTCAATTCTGCAGAGCTCATTTCTGGCTGCAGATCGTAGGTGGCGACTTTCGGTGAGTTGATCAGAATGCGGTCTTCGCCTTTGAACGGCTCTTCAACGCCGCCGTTAAAGAAGAAGGTCACGTGCGCGTATTTTTCAGTTTCGGAAATACGCAGCTGCGTTTTGTCGTTCTTCGCCATCCACTCACCGAAGGTGTTTGCCAGCGAGGCCGGTGGGTATGCGCACGGCGCTTTGATGTCTGCCGCATATTCGGTCAGCTGGATGAAGTCGATGTTTACCACTTTCTTGCGGGCAAAACCGTCGAAGTCGCTGTTGACGAAAGCACGGGTGATTTCGCGCGCGCGGTCAGCGCGGAAGTTCATGAAGATCAGCACGTCGCCATCTTCCATGGCGGCGTCGGCCTGACCTTCAGCGCGAATGACGGACGCTTTGACGAATTCGTCGTTTTCATCACGAGCATAAGCTGCTTCCAGCGCTTCAACGGCGGTCGCGAACTGGAATTCACCTTTTGCCAGGGTCAACAGGTCATAGGCCTGTTCAACGCGATCCCAGCGGTTGTCGCGGTCCATGGCGTAGTAACGGCCAATAATGGATGCTACGCGGCCTTTACCCAGCGCGGCGAATTTGTCTTCGAAGGCTTGCAGAGAGCCTTTTGCGCTGCGTGGTGGCGTATCGCGACCGTCCAGGAAGGCGTGCAGATAGATTTTTTCTGCACCGCGTTCAGCGGCCAGTTCAACCATCGCCATGATGTGATCTTCGTGGCTGTGCACGCCGCCAGCAGAGAGCAGGCCCATAATGTGTACGGCCTTGCCAGCGGCAACGGCTTTATCGACCGCGCCAGACAGCGTTGGGTTGGAGAAGAAGGTGCGTTCTTTGATTTCAACGTCCAGACGCGTCAGGTCCTGATACACAATACGCCCGGCGCCCAGGTTTACGTGACCGACTTCGGAGTTGCCCATCTGGCGGTCCGGCAGGCCCACTTCCAGGCCAGACGCGTCAATCAGCGTATGCGGACGTTTTGCCCACAGGGCATCCATGACCGGGGTTTTGGCGTTGAAAATAGCGTTATCCTGGCTATCTTCACGGTAGCCATAACCATCCAGAATCACCAGTACCATAGGTTTTTTAGAAACCGACATTGCGACAACCTCATGCTCAAGAGTCAAAATTTGCGTAATTTTACTACAGCTGAATCGATCAAATAGCCGCAGAAGATCAAAGAAAGCGCAGTGGCAAGGTGCCCTCCAGACCATTTTGAGGCATTTTTTTAGGTGGCATGCCGCAGAAAATGGATTAGGTTATGGTCGCTGGCTGTATTTGCCAGAACGCACAGGTATACTCCTGTCCTGGTTTTTTTATCAATTAGTCGGGAGTAGTTACCCTCCATGCAAGAAATTATGCAATTCGTTAGCCGCCATCCGGTTCTGAGCATCGCGTGGATTGGCCTGCTGGCTGCTGTGCTGTTCACCACATTTAAGAGCCTGACGTCTAAGATTAAGGTTATCACCCGTGGTGAAGCGACGCGTCTGATTAACAAAGAAGATGCCGTCGTTGTCGATCTGCGTCAGCGTGACGATTTCCGTAAAGGTCACATTGCGGGCGCAATCAACCTGTTGCCAGCTGAAATCAAAGCGAACAACGTCGGTGAGCTTGAAAAACACAAAGCCCAGCCGATTATCGTTGTCGATGCGACCGGCATGCAGGCACAAGAATCTGCCAGCGCGCTTCATAAAGCAGGCTTCGAAAACGTAACTGTGCTGAAAGAAGGTATTTCCGGCTGGAGCGGGGAAAATCTTCCTTTGGTGCGCGGTAAATAAGGAGTTCAGTCATGGCCAATATTGAGATCTATACCAAAGCGACGTGTCCGTTCTGCCATCGTGCGAAAGCGCTGCTGAACAGCAAGGGCGTCACGTTCCAGGAACTGCCGATCGACGGTGACGCGATTAAACGCGAAGAGATGATCAAACGTAGTGGTCGCACGACGGTTCCGCAGATTTTTATTGATGCGCAGCACATTGGCGGCTGTGATGACTTGTATGCGCTCGACGCCCGTGGTGGACTCGATCCGCTGCTGAGCTAAGAGACTTTAGGACAATTAAAAAGGGTATTTCCATGTCAGAACAAAACAACACCGAAATGACTTTCCAGATCCAGCGTATCTACACCAAGGACGTCTCTTTCGAAGCGCCAAATGCGCCACACGTTTTCCAGAAAGATTGGCAGCCAGAGGTTAAACTTGATCTGGATACCGCATCTACCCAACTGGCAGATGACGTGTATGAAGTCGTGCTGCGTGTGACCGTTACCGCATCCCTGGGCGAAGAAACTGCATTCCTGTGTGAAGTACAGCAGGGCGGCATCTTCTCTATCGGCGGTATCGAAGGCAACCAGATGGCACATTGCCTGGGTGCGTACTGCCCGAACATTCTGTTCCCGTATGCGCGTGAATGCATCACCAGCCTGGTTTCTCGCGGTACATTCCCGCAACTGAACCTTGCGCCAGTTAACTTTGATGCGCTGTTCATGAACTATCTGCAGCAGCAGGCTGGCGAAGGTGCTGAACAACATCAGGATGCCTGATGAGCACTGTTAATGCGTCAATGACTGTGATCGGTGCCGGCTCATACGGCACCGCTCTTGCCATCACGCTGGCAAGAAATGGTCACGATGTGGTCCTCTGGGGCCACGACCCAAAACATATCGCAACGCTGCAGCGCGACCGCTGTAACGTGGCGTTTCTCCCGGACGTTCCGTTCCCTGACTCCCTGCACCTTGAAAGCGACCTTGCGACCGCGCTGGCGGCCAGCCGCAACATTCTGATTGTGGTTCCGAGCCATGTCTTTGGCGACGTGCTGCGTCAGATTAAGCCGCTGATGCGCCCGGATGCGCGCATTGTCTGGGCGACTAAAGGACTGGAAGCCGAAACCGGACGCCTGCTGCAGGACGTTGCCCGTGAAGCGCTGGGTGATGAGATCCCGCTGGCGGTCATCTCCGGCCCGACCTTTGCCAAAGAGCTGGCCGCTGGCCTGCCGACGGCGATTTCGCTGGCCTCAACCGATCGGGCCTTCTCAGACGATCTTCAACAGCTGCTGCACTGCGGCAAGAGCTTCCGCGTCTACAGCAACCCCGATTTTATCGGCGTGCAGTTGGGCGGAGCGGTGAAGAACGTGATTGCGATTGGTGCCGGGATGTCCGACGGCATTGGTTTTGGTGCCAACGCGCGTACGGCGCTGATCACCCGCGGTCTGACCGAGATGTCCCGCCTGGGCGAAGCGCTGGGTGCCGATCCGGCCACCTTTATGGGAATGGCTGGCCTGGGCGACCTGGTGCTGACCTGTACCGACAACCAGTCTCGTAACCGCCGTTTTGGCATGATGCTCGGACAGGGCAGCAATGTGAAAGACGCGCAGGAGAAGATTGGTCAGGTGGTGGAAGGCTACCGCAATACCAAAGAAGTCCGCGAGTTGGCGCACCGTTTCGGTGTCGAAATGCCAATAACCGAGGAAATTTATCAGGTATTATATTGCGGAAAAAATGCGCGCGAGGCAGCATTGACCTTATTAGGTCGTGCGCGCAAGGACGAGCGCAGCAGTAACTAGTCGGAACCGTTGTCACCTGAATGACCCAGCCAGCGCAGAACTGGCTGGTCATTAACTATCGTCTGGAGTAAGCAATGCCGTGTGAAGAACTGGATATCGTCTGGAACAACATTAAAGCCGAAGCCCGGGCGCTGGCCGACTGTGAGCCTATGCTGGCCAGTTTCTACCACGCAACGCTACTCAAGCACGAAAACCTCGGCAGCGCGCTCAGCTATATGCTCGCCAACAAGTTGGCATCCTCAATAATGCCTGCTATCGCTATCCGTGAAGTGGTGGAAGAGGCTTACGCCGCTGACCCGGAAATGATCGCCTCTGCCGCCTGTGATATCCAGGCGGTGCGCACGCGTGACCCGGCGGTCGATAAATATTCTACGCCGCTGCTGTACCTGAAAGGCTTCCACGCTCTGCAGGCGTACCGCATTGGCCACTGGCTGTGGAATGAAGGCCGCCGCGCGCTGGCGATCTTCCTGCAAAACCAGGTTTCCGTGACGTTTCAGGTTGATATTCACCCGGCGGCTAAGATTGGCCGTGGGATCATGCTCGACCACGCCACCGGGATTGTTGTCGGGGAAACGGCAGTGATTGAAGACGACGTCTCGATCCTGCAGTCGGTTACCCTGGGCGGTACCGGCAAAACCAGCGGCGATCGCCATCCGAAAATTCGTGAAGGGGTGATGATAGGCGCGGGTGCCAAAATTCTTGGCAATATCGAAGTCGGACGCGGCGCGAAGATCGGCGCAGGTTCCGTGGTGCTCCAGCCTGTGCCACCGCATACTACCGCCGCTGGCGTACCGGCGCGCATCGTCGGTAAACCAGACAGCGACAAGCCGTCCATGGACATGGATCAGCACTTCAACGGCATTCACCATACCTTCGAGTATGGCGACGGCATTTAACTTCTGAGAATGGCGCCCGGATATTCCAGCTGGCGCCATGCTTCATACACCACCACCGACACCGCGTTCGACAGGTTCATGCTGCGGCTGTCCGGCATCATCGGAATGCGGATTTTCTGCTCAGCGGGCAGGGCATCCAGAATCGTGGCCGGCAGGCCGCGGGTTTCCGGGCCAAACATCAGATAGTCACCTGCCTTATAGCTCACGGCGCTGTGCGCCGGCGTGCCTTTGGTGGTCAGGGCGAACATGCGCTGCGGCTGCTCGGCTTCCAGAAACGCGGCGTAATCGTGGTGGCGAATAACGGCGGTAAATTCATGATAATCCAGCCCTGCGCGACGCAGACGTTTGTCGTCCCACGTAAAGCCCATTGGCTCAATGATGTGCAGACGAAAACCGGTGTTGGCGCACAGGCGGATAATATTGCCGGTATTCGGCGGAATTTCTGGTTCGAATAAAACGATGTTAAGCATGCTGCCCCCTTAATTGCGGGGGCAGAATAGCAGAAAAGAGAGGAACTACGCGACGCCGGGTTCCTGCGAGCGGCTGTACAGCATTTTGTAGACGGTTGCCGCCGCGGCCACCAGAGCGGGCACGCTGAGGATCATTAAGATACTGTCTGCCTGCCACTGCATCGAAAGAAGCTGGGCGCTGGTCATGGTTCCCGCCACGCCGCCAAAGCGGCCGATCCCCTGCATCCAGGCGATGCCCGTCGCGCGGCACTCGGTAGGGTAAAAGGTGGCGGCCAGGGTTTGCATGCCCGACTGCGCGCCGTTCATTGCGATCCCCATCAGGAAGATCAGCCCGCCAAACAGGGCGATATGATTATGCTCCATGCCGAGTAGCAGGATCAGCCCCATCGTCAGGATAAACCCGCCCGCGACCACCTTGTGCGCTTCCCAGCGGTCCATCATCCAGCCCGCGAGCAGGATCCCGGCCGTGCCGCCGAAGGTGAACAGCGAAGTGAGCCAGGCGGATTCAGCCAGGGCATAACCCATTCCCTGCATCAGCGTCGGCATCCAGCTCAGCAGGACGTAGTAAATCACCAGCCCCATAAAATAGGTCACCCACAGCATCAGGGTGCCGGGCAGCCAGGGCATGGAAAACAGCTGCGACACGCTCCCTTTTTTAGACGCAACTTTCTCCTCCGCCAGGAAAAAGCCCGTGACGCTATCCAGCGTGCTGCGGGCGAACCGGCTGGCGATGCGGCGGACCTGCATGACATCTCTTCCGCGCTGCACCAGAAACTTCACCGACTCCGGCAACAGCAGCGCCAGCAGCAGCGTTAAAATCAGCGGTGCAATTGCGCCGGTCAGCAGCACGCTTCGCCAGCCGTGGTGGGGAATCAGCCAGGACGAGATCGCGCCGCCGCCCGCCGCACCCAGAGGGAAGCCGCAGTACATGGTGTTAATCGCCATGGCGCGACAGCGCTGGGGGGCAAACTCGGAGATAAGCGTAATGGCGTTGGGCATCGCAGCACCGAGCCCGAGCCCCGTCAGGAAGCGCCACAGCGTCAGGGTATTCAGACTTTGCGCCCAGGCCGTCCCCAGGCTCGCCAGGCCGAAGAACAGGCACGAAAAGACCAGCACGCGCTTGCGCCCCATCCGGTCCGATACCGGACCGGCGATCAGCGCACCCAGCGACAGCCCCAGCAGCGCCGCGCTCAGCACCGGCCCCAGATCCTGTTTATGGATCCCCCATTCTGCCGACAGCGTAGGGGCGATGTAGCCCATCGCCGCCGTATCAAAGCCATCGATCGCCAGAACCAGAAAGCCCAGCACAATGAGCAACCAGTGAAATCCTGAAAAGCGACTTTCATCGATCACCTGCTGAATATCCACCTTACCTGAATACGCCATACGCTCCCCTCTGATGTGATGTTGTTTTTGTGTTCTTGTATTTGCTTGTCTATACAATTGCGGACGGCAGGTGGATGTCAAATTTTCTTATCCAATATGTTATCTGGATGTTATTTTCGGCATAAAAAAGCGCCCGAGGGGGAGATCGGACGCATGAGAAAGAGGTGTTAACGAGGGGAAGAATTTAAGCCGCGTTTCCCTGAGCAAGGGGAGCCAGCGCCGCCGGTAATTTGCTTAACTCCTGCACCAGGGAATCCTTACTGATTTCGCTAATGGTTTTCGCACCGGTCAGCGTCATCGCCACCTTCATCTCTTTTTCGATCAGGTTGAGCAGATTCGCCACGCCTGCCTGACCGGCCGTCGCCAGGGCGTACAGATACGCGCGTCCAAGCAGCACGCTGTCGGCACCCAGCGCAATCATGCGCACCACGTCCAGCCCGTTGCGGATCCCGCTGTCGGCCAGGATGGCAATATCGCCCTTCACCGCATCGGCTATCGCCGGCAGGGCGCGTGCGGAGGAGAGCACCCCGTCAAGCTGGCGTCCCCCATGATTAGAGACCACAATCCCGTCTGCGCCAAAGCGCACCGCATCGCGGGCATCTTCCGGGTCGAGGATCCCCTTGATCACCATCGGGCCATCCCAGAATTCGCGGATCCACTCCAGGTCTTTCCAGGAGATGGACGGATCGAAGTTGTTCGCCAGCCAGCCGATGTAATCCTCCAGCCCGGTGGGTTTACCCAGATACGCCGAGATATTCCCCAGATCGTGTGGACGACCGTTCAGGCCGACGTCCCACGCCCACTGTGGATGCGTTACCGCCTGCCAGTAGCGGCGGAGCGCCGCATTTGGGCCGCTCATGCCGGAGTGCGCATCGCGGTAGCGCGCGCCGGGGGTCGGCATATCAACGGTAAAGACCAGCGTGGAGCAGCCCGCCGCTTTGGCGCGCTCGAGCGCGTTACGCATAAAGCCGCGATCGCGCAGGACGTACAGCTGGAACCACATCGGGCGTTTGATGGTTGGGGCGACCTCTTCAATCGGACAAACCGAGACGGTAGAGAGGGTAAACGGAATACCTTTGGCATCCGCTGCAGCGGCGGCCTGCACTTCGCCACGGCGGGCATACATACCGCACAGGCCTACGGGCGCGAGCGCGACGGGCATGGAAAGCGTTTCGTTGAACAGTTTCGTCTCAAGGCTCAGGTCAGACATATTCTTCAGCACGCGCTGGCGCAGCGCCACCTCCGACAGGTCTTCCACGTTGCGGCGCAGGGTGTATTCGGCATACGCCCCGCCGTCGATGTAGTGGAACAGGAACGGGGGCAAAATGCGCTGCGCCGCGGCGCGATAGTCACTGGCTGCTGAAATAATCATGCTTTGTTCTCCCTGGAAATATCACTGTCGCCTGGCAGACGGGTAATACGCGCCTGTCGGGCCTGGTCTTCATCGAATCGTTTGATGGTGGTATGCACGAAGCCCAGATGCGCCATCATCGCTTTGCGCGCGGCCTCGGCATCACCGGCAAGAATGGCGTTGAGCACCGCCTCGTGCTGTTCGGTCAGTTGGGCAAACACCGGCGGAACCAGATACATGCGCTGGCGGCTCTGCTTCACGGAGGATTGCAGCAGGTCGAAAAACCCGCGCATGGTCTGGAGCAGCACCACGTTGTGCGACGCCTCGGCAATCGCAAGGTGAAAACGGACGTCCGCCTGGGAGGCGATATCCGGGTCGCTGCTTTGCGTGGCCTCAAAGCAGGCGATGAGTTTCTCTTTGTCGGCGTCGGTTGCCCTCATGGCCGCGTGCCAGGCGGTACTGGTTTCGATGGCGTGACGCGCTTCAAGGATGTCGAAGCTGTAGTCCGGGTCGTTCTCCATCAGCGTTTTCAGCGGCTGAACGATGTTTTGCTCGGACCAGTCGTCATGCTGCCAGCGCACAAAGGTGCCGCCGCCGCGACGGCTTACCAGTACCCCTTCGCTGACCAGCGTCGCCAGCGCCTCGCGCAGTGAATTGCGCGACACGCCAAGCTGGGCGGCGAGCTGGCGTTCGGCGGGCAACTTCATGCCCGCTTCCAGCTGTTGTTCTTCAATCAGCGCCCGCACGCGAGAGGCAATCTCGTCGGACAGGCGTCTGGGCATCACTATCATGGGATCATCCAGGTTAAGACATAGGCCTGCAGGGTGGTGATCACCCCGACCATGCAGGTGAATATCAGGCTGTGTTTCACGGTAAAGCGGAACAGATCCGACTCTTTACCGACCAGTCCCACCGCCGCACAGGCAATGGCGATGGATTGCGGGGAGATCATTTTCCCGGTCACGCCGCCCGTCGTGTTCGCGGCCACCAGCAGGACGTCCGACACGCCAATCTGCTGGGCCGCCGTGGCCTGCAGCGCGGCAAACAGGGCGTTAGACGAGGTATCGGACCCGGTCAGGAATACCCCCAGCCAGCCGAGGAACGGCGAGAAGAAGGTGAAGGCGTGGCTGGTATGGGCCAGCGCGAGCGCCAGCGTCGATGACAGTCCGGAGTAGTTCGAGATAAACGCGAACGCCAGCACCATGCCGATGGAGTAAATCGGCAGCATCAGCTCTTTAACGGTCGCCGCAAAGGTCTGCACCGCAGCCGCAGGCTTCATGCGCAGCCACACCACGGAAAGAATAGCGGCAAACAGGATGGCGGTCCCGGTGGCGGAGAACCAGTCGAATTTATAGACCGCGGCATACGGCGTGGCGGCGTGCACTACCGGCGGCATACGGGCGACCATCTTGTCGAGGAACGGCACGGAGATATTAATCACCATGTCGTACAGCGCGCCGCCAGGGGCGAACAGGGCTTTAAACGGCGGGATGCTCCACAGCGTGACCGTGGCGGTCAGGAACAGGAACGGTGACCAGGCGCGAATCACCTGTCCTGCGGTGTAGCCGGTGCGGGCCAGCGTTTGATCGACCTGCGAGGCGCCCATGTCGGCGAAGCGGAAAATACGGACCGGCTGCCAGCGTTTCAGGAACAGCGTCAGGCAGACCAGAGAAACCAGCGAAGAGATGATGTCCGGCAGCTCCGGGCCAAGGAAGTTCGAGCTGAGGTACTGGGCGATAGCGAACGAACCGCCCGCCACCATCACCGCAGGCCAGGTCTCCTTCACGCCGCGCCAGCCGTCCATAATCGCCATGATCCAAAACAAGACGATAATGGTCAGGAACGGCAGCTGGCGGCCAACCATCTGGCCGATCTCGAAGCTGTCCAGCCCGGTGACCTGCCCGGCCACCAGAATCGGAATACCCATCGCGCCAAACGCCACCGGCGCGGTGTTCACAATCAGGCACAGGCCCGCGGCATAGAGCGGGTTAAAGCCCAGACCCACCAGCAGCGCGGCGGTGATCGCCACCGGTGCGCCAAAACCTGCCGCGCCTTCCAGAAACGCCCCGAAGGAGAAGCCAACAATCAGCATCTGCAGGCGCTGGTCAGGCGTGATGGAGAGAATCGACGAGCGGATAATGTCGAACTGCCCGGTTTTCACCGAGATTTTATAGACAAAGACCGCCGCGATGATGATCCACGCAATCGGCCACAGGCCGTAGAAGAAACCGTAGACGACGGAGGCCAGCGCGCGATCGACCGGCATTTTGTAGAAGAACAACGCCACCAACAGGGCGATGGCAACGGTATACGTCGCGGCGAGGTAGCCCTTCAGCTTTAGCTTAATCAGCGCAAAGAAGAAGAACAGAATCGGAAGCGATGCGATCAGGCTCGACAGCCAGATATTTCCAGCCGGGTCGTAGTTTTGTTGCCAGAGGCTCATGCAGGTCTCCTGGGGACCAGACAGCCTGCGCTGCGGGTGAGTCTCCGCTCAACTCTGCGTCACAGGTTGTGTAAAAGTGGTCCTGCCAATGTTGTGTTGTAGGGTTAATGACAATGAATGGTTAACCAATTGTTATGGTCAGGCAATGAGTTTGTGAGCGGAAATAATGGAATTGTGAACCAGGGAAGAAAGAACAGGGGGATTGGTTGGGCCAATTTGAGGCAGGGGCTCCACAGTATGATGGTGGGCCCCGCAGAAGAGTTAATCGAATTTCAGGAATTAGACAGCATTTTGAATAGAAGCTGTCTCCCCGATGACTATCAAACCATCTTGTTGCTTAAGACGGTTATCTTTAATCTCCAGCTCAATAACATCGGAGATCACTTTTCGAAGAACACTACTGGTTGATTTAAAACCAAGCATCCTTGAGACAGATGTAATGATTTCATCTTCAGTTGCTCCAAGGCTTGCGCTAACGATGTCAAATATACCCGAAGCGATTTCTATAGGTGCGATCAGTTCTGGTTTACGCAAGCTTGCAGACAAGACGTTCTGTCTGTTGCGGAGTCGAATAGTTACTTCCTTGTGTATGAAAAATTCATGTTCCTTATAAATATTACCTTTCCTGCAGGCAATTTGAGCAGCATGACTAACAACGCTTTCTATCCGTGCACCAGCCCGTTGTAATCCCCATGCGGAGCGAAGACGAGTTATTACCTCGTTAATATGGATAGGAGATTCTGTGAAGACTATTTTTTCAACCATGTCAGCAAGTATGCCGGTTGGTGTTTCATGTAAAGCATATGAAAGATTGGCTTCGGGCTGTGCTTCTTCATAACTTACAGACTGGCCATTAGCGGAATCAGTTCTATCAAAACCAACCTCAATAACGTCTTCTCGTTCAACTGCCACGATATCAATAGGAACAGCTCGGGAACGCCCGTATGTATGTTCTGCTCTGCTATTCAGTTCTGCTTTTGCATTATCAATAGCATCAATAACTTTTTGCAATTGTTCCTCTGGTCTTTGGAACCAATCCGTACTCCAGATTCGGTGTATTATCCAACCATGATCTTCAAGTACGGCCTGACGTAAACGATCACGCTCTCGGGCAGACCGAGAGGAATGATAAGCACTGCCATCACATTCAATCCCGAGAAGATAACGTCCCGGTAATTCAGGATCGGCAATTGCTAGATCGATAAAGAAGCCAGCAATTCCTACTTGCGGGTGTACTTGATAGCCTCGGTTCTGAAGTGCTGAGGCGACTTGTTCTTCAAATACGCTATCCATCGGACGCCCGGAAACTTTGGACATTGATAAGCGTCCTGTACGGGCATATTGAAGGAATAGTTTGAATGCTATGACGCCAACACCTTTCGCTCGCTCAAGATCAATATCTTCATCGGTGATCGATGCAAAAACCTCACATCGACGTTTTGCACGGCTAATCAGCACATTCAGCCGTCGCTCACCACCTTGCGAACCCAGAGGGCCAAATCGCATTGCCAGATAGCCTTGTTTATTACGCGCATACCCTACAGAGATCATGATGACATCACGTTCATCACCTTGGATATTTTCCAGGTTTTTAATGAAGAATGGCTCTCCTGGATGGGAATTAAAGAAATCCTCATATTGAGGATTTAAACGGCGAAGAACCTCTAATTCATCCTGAATAGCCTTACGTTGTGAAACCGAGAATGTTGCGACTCCCAGTGACAATTCGGGATTCTGCTGTACATGCTCAAGAATTGCGGTAGCAATTCTTTTTGCCTCAATAGGGTTGGAATTACCTGCACCTGATTCGAAAACACCGTTTTCAACATAATGGAATCGCAAGCCCATACCCGCCTCTTCAGTGTATGGGCTTGGTACTATAAACAATTTGTTTTCGTAGAACTGACTATTAGAAACCGCAATAAGCGACTGGTGTCGACTACGGTAATGCCAGCGGAGCATTCGCTGTGGCAAGCCTCTGGCAACAAACAATCCAAGTATGCTTTCGATATCTGCTACTTGCGTCGAATCTTCATCCCCATCATCGTTACTGGCTTCAGTCATACGAGAGAAGAAACTGGTTGGCGGCAATTGCCTTTCGTCCCCGACAACAACAACTTGCTGACAGCGCGCAATTGCACCTATGGCATCGACAGGCTGAATCTGGCTGGCTTCGTCCATAACGAGCAAATCAAATTTTTGCTTACCTGGGATCAAGAATTGTGCGACAGAGAGTGGGCTCATCATCATGACCGGTTTGATTGCCTGAATTGCCGGGCCCGCTTTAAGCATCAATTGGCGAATAGGCATATGGCCTCTTTTCCTCGCCATTTCGGCACGCAGGACTCCAACCGGACCTGCCGCTCCGATTTTTGAAGGAATACGACGATGGTGTGCCCGAGCGACCTCGATACTTGAGCTCTTTATACGGCGTAAATCCATTTCGGCAAAGTACTGCACTTTTCGGTTATGAAGTTCACCGTCGAAGCGGGAAAGAGACGGTGTCTCTTTAGCCATTAAACTGAACAGCGATTCATAGTAGGTATATTCGACCGAGCTATAACAAGTTGATAATGGTAAGCGCCCATCCTCAAGCCGTTCTACAACTTCTGAGAGTCCCAAATTATTTGCCTGGTTGCGCCGGTGTTGCCAGGCAACCCATTTAGACAGTTGTTCGGCATTTTCAGTCCAGGAGGTTAGTTTTAGCAGGACACTATCGATACGTAAATGCTGATTATCCAAATGGAAGAATTCGTCGGTGGACGATTCGAGTTCGTTGGCCAGATTTTCAAGTTCGTTAATGATAGAGACACGTGTCGCTGAAAGCTGATTAGCGGAGTTCAGTAACTCACCAGGATCGTTTACTGTCGCGCATATGAAGCGTAAGTCACCGTGTTTTTCAATCCATGTACAATCGCTAACGATATTTTGCCAGTTGGACAGTGTACCTCGCCATGCACTACCCAATGCTGCGCTTCCCAATTCGTATTGGGATTCGATGGCCTTCTTTTGATATTGCAATGCGATAATCTTCTTGACCAGCGCCAGACGTTCACCAGGGCGATCTGCCGGATCTTTAAACACCTGTTGTGATGTTGAATCTATACGACTAAGTTTTTGAGCCATAGCTTCAACATAGCTTAATGGAACACGCTTAATAGAATAATGATTATCAAACCAGGATTCTGCAGTTGCGCCAAAAGCCTTCCAAAGTTGTTTCAGTTCAATATCGGCTTGATTAAGAAGCAGCTCCAGTTTCTGGCTAAAGTGCCTCAACGTTTCACGATCAGACAGTTGGCTCGCCAGTAAACGTGCTTCTGAACCAACATCTTTAAGCGTTGCCATCCATTCTACTAATGCCTTCAGAGCACTGCTGTCACTGTTTTCACCACGCCAATGTGAGCCAAACGCACTGTCCCCAAACTCGCTAGCGTTGGCGATGTTTTTTCGTAGCGCTTGCGCCTGAATAACCTTATCCAAAAGCTCAATTTGCTGCTGAATAGGTTGATTTGTATTTCGAATGAGGGAGTGAGCAAGTGCACGTGAACGACGCCATTCGCTGTTCAGTATTTTGAACATCCCAGTATGTATCGCAAGGTTATGACGAATTTGTGTGAGTTCGGTATCCCATATGGTCTCCGAAACATGGGGATCGATTTTCTGACGCAAAGAATGTAAATCAGCGATTGAATTGACCAACTCTCTGGCTTGTTCGACACCATGCTCCCATACGGAAGCGACAAAAGCTTGCGGGCTCGCATCGGGGGCATCAGCTACGCGTATGCTGAGTTCAATCAGATTATTGATTTCCTGAGATGAACGATACAGAGATTCAGTACCTAGCTCTTTCGTCAGATGGGCCACTGTTAATTGAATTTGCGGTAATAGTGGTAGTAATGCTCTGGCAGCTGAGAAGGCATCTGGCAAAAGATCCTCTGGGACTGTTTGCAGTTCATCTCGGAATTCAAGTAGAGGGGTATCAAACTGTTCATCATGAAGCTGGTCTTTGATTTCCTCGAAATTATTTTGATACGTTGTACCCTGCTCAATTAGACCTTTTATTTCGTAAAGAGAGTTAGACCAGACAGGATTAACTAGTGCAGCTTCCTCTAACTCAGGTGCTTGATTTATGAGGTTAGCAATCTGAAAAATTTTGTCCGCCTCGTTGAAAAGTACTGGTTCAGGTGTTATTCCAACTCGTACAGCTAAAGTCGCTATAGTGTTTTGAAAGTCATGTACTTTGTGTAACAACGTAGTAATTTTTGGCATCAGGCGATCGAGTTCACCCGGTAAAACGGATTCTCGTTTGACACCATTCCAGGGATGATTATGGGGTAGCCCAATACTCTCAATTCGTTCAATAAGCTCTTTAACGAGATCCAGTCGTTTTATCAGATCGTTATTACTCCATTCATCGAAGCCATGAAGAATGAAGTCCGTAGGTGTTTGTTCATTTTGACGCAATCTTACCAATTGCCCAATCACCTGATAAGGGCTCAAACCCGAAGGTGTATAGACTTTGTGGAGGCGCGCTGGGTGGGCATTCAGGGAGTCACGAGCTTCGGTTAAGTTCTCAATTAATTCATCAGGAAATTCACCGCGGGGCGAACCTAAATCCCATACTCGCTTCAACTCCTCGAGTAAAAGTCGTTTATTGGCCTTGTTGCTATGAAGTTCTAAACAGGCATCACCGACTCCTGTTTGGTCGAGACGGCGTTTGACGACTTCAAGAGCTGCCATTTTTTCTGCAACAAAAAGTACTGTTTTTCCATCCGCGATAGCCGACGCAATAATATTGGCTATTGTCTGTGACTTACCCGTGCCAGGAGGTCCCTGTATGACAAGGTTTTTACCTCTCCTTACTTCATGGATCGCCAGCGTTTGAGAGCTATCGCTATCCATAATATGAAGCATATCTTTAGGCGTGATAAGTTGGTCTATAGAGCTGTCTTCTGAAAGTAGTCCATCGCTTTCATCAAACCCTTCTTCCATGAGGGCGCGAATAAGATATTTTGATGTAATAGCTTCATCATCGGGCCAGTTTGCAGGATCGAGATCTCGATACATCAAAAATTTAGAAAATGAGAACAAACCAAGGATGATGTCATTTGTTATAACTTCCCAGCCTGTTTTCAAAGCTATTGATTGCTGTACAGCTTCAAAGTAACTACTTATGTTAATTTCATCATCATCAGATTGCATCACAGGTAATGTGATCTGATGTACGCGTTCAAGGAATGCTTCCAAAGAGAGGTTAGGCATGATGTCTTCTGAACGTGCTTTTAGTTTAAATCTTTCTCCAGCACTACCGCGTTCCAGACTTACTGGCACTAGTATCAGAGGAGCATAACGGACATTCTCTTTATTGGCGGGATCTACCCACTTCAATGTGCCCAGTGCCAGGAAAAGAATGTTTGCGCCTTGCTCCTCTTCAAGCGTTTTGGAGTCGTGGTACAAATCAAGTAATCGAGTTTGCAACCCTTTAGGGGTTAAACGAGTCTGCAGTTTAGTATCAAGATGCTGCGATTTGATTTCGGTGTTTTTTTCATCAAATTGATAAATAAAAGCTTTTTCGTCTGAAAGACCATCTTCAGTCTCCTGGTCGTCTTCTTTACCTGATTTACCATGCAAAAATGTGAACGTTTTTTTTTCATTAAACAGAAGGTTGTAGACCAGTTCAGAACGCTCATCAATCACTTCCAGGAAACGTGTATTCTTCGATCGCGGAATGTTTAGTAAGCGGTTTCTTGCCCCCAAATCCAGAAGTTCAGCCCTGGCTTTTTCAAGTTTTTGTTCTAAAGAAAGGGCGCTGTTTTGAAAGGTAGAGCTCTCAGTAGAATTCATAAAATTTATAACCTAATGCAATGACATACCATCATGCCAAAGAAATATTTTATATTTCAATGACGTGCCGTGTGTATTAGTTAGATCGAAAGAAATGAATGTCCACTTTACTCTCAAGAATGAGAATTGTGAACCTGCAGATTTTACTATTGCTTGTTTAGATTTACGGGAAGTAATCCTGTAGTTTTGGACAATAAAAAACCCAATACATTCTTCTGATGAATATATTGGGCTGGCTTGTATTAAATTTTACTTAGATTAAGTATCAGAACGCGGTCTTACAAAAGCCCGTCATCTCTTTCAGGCCCATTTCGCGGCCAAGCTCGGTCATCGGGTGTACCACCACCAGACCGCGGACGCTTTTCTTCAGCTTGCCCATGTCGGCCTGTTCTTTTTTGGTGATCGCGCGGCGGTGCGGCATGTTCATCAGCTTCTGCGCTTCTTTGCTCAGCTTCTGGCCTTTGACTTCGCGCAGGCGCTCGATTTCCGCTTCCAGCTTCGCGGTCTCTTTCTCAAGCTCGGCGTATTTCTCGGCGGAATCGACCAGCGACAGGCCAGCCATCTGGTGGCGGATCAGATCCAGGCGGTCGCTCAGGCGTTTAATTTCGTTCTTTTCGACTTCTTTCATGACAAATAACTCTGAAAACGGGGAATTTACAGGGAAGGATACACCAATGTGAGCAGGCTTACTTCTGAAACGCTTTTTTTAAGCTGATTCGGGAAATCAGCTCAGTCAGGGAGAGAACCATCGTGGAACGGACAACCTGTTGATAACGCAGCTTTTGCATCGCGTAAAGCTCAGGGTCGCTGTTATCAAAATGGGGAGCAGGGGGCAGCGCGGTAACGCAGTGCAGCTCGCCGAAGGGCCCCAGAATCTCATCGTCGGTAAAGGTATACTCGTTACCGTCATGATTGAGCTCTTCGCGCAGCGCCATTAGCAGCTCCGCATCTTCATACTCTTGTCGGTTGAGCACGCCAAGACCATAAATCAGCTTCAGACGCACGGATAGATCGCCCAGCGGTCCGTCTCCGTCCAGTAACGGTTCTACAGCATATTTTACCGCGTAGTCGTCTTTGCGAAACACCTGAAGCACCAGGATATTCACCGCCTCGGTTAACAGCTCGACGGCGGCAATCAGGAAACTTCGTACGGTTTTGCCAGCATTCAGACGCTCAAGCACACGATTTTCAAAGGCCTGGGTTTGTTCCATTATTGCCTGCATATCTGACAATCTGTAATCAGGGCGCAGGATTACCTGCGCCGCATTCTGCATCATTTGGTTGCGTTGTATGCGTTGACCGCCTCCGCAACCACGTCGCTGTTGGCGTCCAGACCGGAAATCTGCGCCAGCGCAGCCTGCGCGCCTTTATCATCAATCAGCTGAGCCAGCTCAATCGCCTGTGGGTCCTGCTCGCTGCGGTAGTGCATCGCTGCGGCAATCCCTTTCACCAGGTTGGCATGTGGCAGGCCGTATTCCAGCGTGCCCAGCAGCGGCTTAATCAGGCGATCGCCCGCGCTCAGCTTGCGCAGCGGCTGGCGGCCCACGCGCTCAACGTCATCTTTCAGATACGGGTTTTCAAAGCGACCGAGGATTTTCTGGATGTATGCTGCGTGTTTCTCAGTATCAAAACCGTAGCGTTTGATCAGCACCGCGCCGCTCTCTTCCATTGCCCCTTTTACCACCGCGCGGATCTTCTCATCGAGGATCGCGTCACGAATGGTCTGATGACCGGCCAATTTTCCGAGGTACGCGGTTATAGCATGCCCGGTGTTCAGCGTGAAGAGCTTGCGTTCGACAAATGCCATCAGGTTATCGGTTAATTCCATTCCCGGAATGGTCGGCAGCGCGCCTTTAAACTGGGTTTTATCGACGATCCACTCGCTGAAGGTTTCTACGGTCACTTCCAGCGGGTCGTTGGTCGCGGATTCGGAAGGCGGAACGATGCGGTCCACGGCGGAATCCACAAAACCCACGTGCGCTTCAACCCAGGCTTTGTCTTCGTCTGCCACCGCGTTAAGAACGTGGCCTTTCAGCTGCGTAGTGCCGCGCACCATGTTTTCACAGGCGATGATGTTCAGCGGGGTGTCGATGCCCTGCGCTTTACGTTTTGCCAGGCCTTTTGCAACCGCAGGGGCGATGCGCTCAAGGACGACCGGACCCACGGCGGTGGTGACCAGATCGACGCTGGCGATCAGGTCAATAACGTCTTCACCGATGCTGCTGACCGCGTTGACGCCGGATACCGTCTCAACCTGCTCGTTTTCGCCCACCACATGGACCTGATAGCTATGACGGGCATTCAGGGCATCCAGGACAACCTGATTCACATCGGCGAATGTCAGAGTAATGCCCGCGTCAGCAAGCAGTTTACCGATAAAACCACGACCGATATTACCTGCGCCAAAATGTAATGCTTTCATAGTGTTAACCTTCATCAATGTTTTTACCCGAGAGGGCTGGGGTGAGGAACGTTTTCCCCCTCACCCTAGCCCTCTCCCCGGAGGGAGAGGGAAGAGAACTTATTTGTTCAGCAGAGCCAGCACTTCTTCCACGCTGGTGGTGTTGGCCAGACGCTCAATGACGGACTCATCGTCCAGCGCGTTGGTCAGGCTGGTAATCACCTGAATGTGCTCGTTGTTGCGAGCGGCGATACCAATTACCAGACGGGCGATGTCGTCTTCTTCTTCACCGAAGCGCACGCCCTGCGGATACTGACAGAATACGACGCCGGTTTTCAGGACGCGATCTTTCGCTTCAACCGTTCCGTGCGGCACCGCGATGGATTCGCCCAGGTAGGTTGGCGTCAGTTTTTCACGTTCCAGCATCGCGTCGACATATTCAGGCTGAACGTAGCCGCCTTTCACCAGCTGCTCACCGGCAAAGCGAATCGCGTCTTCTTTGGTGGCCGCGGTACGACCGAGGAAAATATTCTCCGCACCCAGCTTAAACAGGTGTGCATTGCTCTCATCAAAGCTGTCCTGCAGGCTGGAGCGCACTTTCACTTCGTTGTCTTCGTGACGCTGCGCGGCCACCAGACGTTCGGTCAGGCTGGTGTACAGGCCGCTGTCAAGGAAGTTGGTCAGCGAAATGTGCTGTGCCTGTGGTACCTGACGCATGGCGCGTTCGGTCAGATCGCGGTGCGTGATAACCAGGTCAACATCCGGCGGCAGGCTGTTAATGGCGCTGTTGGTCACGGAGATGTTGGTCAGGCCCGCATCCTGCACTTTCTTACGCAGCACGCCTGCACCCATCGCGCTGGAACCCATACCGGCGTCGCAGGCAACGATGATTTTACGCACGTGGCTCAGGTCGTTAGAGACATCACCGGCTGCCAGTGGCGTCGCGCCTTTGGATTCGGCTTTCATGTCGTGCATACGACGGGTTGCGGCTTCGATGTCATCATCTTCTTTCACCTTGCTGGTTTTCAGCAGGATAGAAGAGACCACGAAGGAGACGGCCATTGCCGCAAAAATAGCCGCGAGGTTCGCGAAGTAAGCGCCTTTTGGCGTCATTGCCAGTACCGCCAGGATAGAACCCGGAGAAGCTGGAGAAACCAGACCGCCGCCCAGCACGCTCAGGGTGAACACGCCGGTCATACCGCCGAGGATAACGGCCAGGATCAGACGTGGGTTCATCAGCACGTACGGGAAGTAAATTTCGTGTATACCGCCCAGGAAGTGGATGATCGCCGCACCGCCAGCAGACTGTTTTGCGCTACCACGGCCGAAGAAGATGTACGCCAGCAGAACGCCCATACCCGGACCCGGGTTGGCTTCAATCAGGAAGAAGATAGACTTGCCGAGATCGTGAGACTGCTGAATACCCAGCGGCGAGAAGATACCGTGGTTGATGGCGTTGTTAAGGAACAGGATTTTCGCCGGTTCAACGAAGATAGACGCCAGCGGCAGCATTTCGTGCGCCACCATGAAGTTAACGCCTGCCGCCAGAATTTTAGACAGCACTTCAACCGCAGGGCCAATGCCGAGGAACGCCAGAATGGCGAGGATCATCCCGATGATGCCCGCAGAGAAGTTGTTCACCAGCATTTCGAAGCCGGATTTGATCTTACCATCAACCCAGACGTCGAATTTCTTAATCGCCCAGCCGCCCAGAGGACCGGCAATCATCGCACCGAGGAACATCGGCATATCCGCACCGACGATAACACCCATGGTTGTGATGGCACCCACTACGCCACCACGGTCACCGCCCACCAGACGACCCCCGGTGAAACCGATGAGCAGCGGCAGGAGATAGGTAATCATTGGGCCAACAAGTTTCGCCAGCGTTTCGTTAGGCAACCACCCTGTCGGAATGAACAATGCGGTGATGATACCCCACGCGATAAACGCGCCGATATTTGGCATCACCATGTTGCTGAGGAAACGACCAAAGCTTTGAACTTTGATCTTGAAATCGGATGACATAAAACACCCCTTCTTCTGTTTACGCTAAGGCTTATGGCCCGAGGTTTATTGTTAATGAGGCGGCAGAGGTAGCCGGGCCCTGTTCTGATGCTGTGAAATCTGGCACTGAATCGTTCAACTGTCCAGACAGTGAAAATTTATGTGATTCATGTCACGTAAATGTAGGGGGTAAGGATATCTATGAGGTGATCTGAATCACAAAAACGATGGGCAAAAAAAATACGATGGCGAGAAAAAAAGCAAAATACACCATTTTGTGTGATTGTTGTCACATTTTGTTCTGGCGTGTTTGTTTCTGGATTGTGACTGATTTCACAAAATATTTTTATGCAGATTTCTCCGGCTGTGATCGACGGCAAACTCTGCTTCGCGTTTCAGCGCCAGGATGATATGGCACGACACGATAAGCCAAAAAACCACTTTTGATGTGTGGTATGGCGAAAAGTTAAAAGGTGGATTACGCTCATATTGTAAGGTTAAGTCTATTATTATTCAGGATATATTTTGACACGCTTATAAACTTGCATGGAGATATTATAAAAACCCATACTCCCCGGCTCGGAAATAATAAGCACAACCCCGTGTTTATAAAAAATTAATTAGGTTGCGTACCGTTTTATTAATTTAATGAGTTGACGTTGTTTAAGTGAGGAGAATATGTTTCTCAACTATTTTGCGCTGGGCGTATTGATTTTTGTATTTCTGGTTCTCTTTTATGGAATCATCGCTATCCATGACATCCCTTATAATATGGCCAAAAAGCGTAACCACCCGCATGCCGATGCCATTCATACGGCAGGCTGGATTAGCCTGTTTACGCTTCATGCCATCTGGCCATTCCTGTGGATTTGGGCCACGCTGTACCGTGAAGATCGCGGCTGGGGTATGCAAAACCACATCACAAAGCCTGATGAGGTTCCGGGCATGGATGCGCTGGCCAAACGCGTGGCCGAATTAGAACAAAAGCTGGCCGCGGTAAAGCCTGCTGCTGATAAGAACACGCTGGAGCGCTAATCATGGATCTGTTGATTATTTTGACCTACGTGGCATTTGCCTGGGCCATCTTTAAAATATTCCGAATTCCGGTCAACCAGTGGACGCTTGCCACCGCAACATTAGGCGGCGTATTTATTGTTGCCGGACTTATTCTGTTAATGAACTATAACCACCCGTATACCTTTACGGCGCAAAAAGCGGTTATTTCTATTCCAATCACGCCGCAGGTGACCGGTGTGGTCAGCGAAGTGACCGATAAAAATAACCAGCTAATTAAAAAAGGCGAAGTGTTATTTAAACTGGATCCAGGCCGCTATCAGGCGCGGGTCGACAGGCTTCAGGCCGACCTGGTGACCGCGACGCACAATATCGATAATCTGAAGGCGCAGCTGGCGGAAGCCGTTGCCAATACCACGCGCGTCTCCGCTGAACGCGATCGCCTCTATAAAGATTATCAGCGCTACCTGAAAGGCAGCCAGGCGAAGGTGAATCCGTTCTCTGAAAGCGATATCGACAACGCGCGGCAGAACTATCTGGCGCAGGATGCGCTGGTGAAAGGCTCCGTGGCTGAACAGGTACAGATCCAAAGCCAGTTAGACAGCATGGTGAACGGCGAGCAGTCGCAGATTGCGTCGTTACGCGCCCAGCTTGCCGAAGCCAAATACAACCTGGACCAGACCGTGGTGCGTGCGCCGAGCGATGGTTACATCACCCAGGTGCTGATACGTCCGGGGACCTATGCCGCCGCGCTGCCGCTGCGTCCGGTGATGGTCTTTATCCCAGAACAGAAGCGTCAGATTGTGGCCCAGTTCCGCCAGAACTCGCTGCTGCGTCTGAAGCCGGGCGATGAAGCGGAAGTGGTGTTTAACGCGCTGCCGGGCCAGGTGTTCTCCGGGAAGCTCACCAGTATTCTGCCGGTGGTGCCGGGGGGAACCTATCAGGCGCAGGGCGCGCTGCAGTCGCTGACGGTGGTGCCTGGAACGGACGGCGTTCAGGCACTTATTGAGCTGGAACCCAACGCCGAAGTCGATGCCCTGCCGGACGGTATCTATGCCCAGGTGGCGGTCTATTCGGACCACTTCGCCCACGTCTCGGTTATGCGTAAAGTACTGCTGCGTATGACCAGCTGGATGCACTACCTCTACCTCGATCACTAATCCTTCCAGGGCAGGAATGCGACATGCAGACCTGCCCTTTTTTCATCGCTTGATCCATACTGACTTTTTTCCGGCATCAAGGATCAGGCAATGAAACTCATCGGCAGCTATACCAGTCCCTTCGTGCGAAAAATCTCGATTCTCCTACTGGAGAAGGGGATTGAATTTGAATTCGTGAATGAACAGCCCTACAACGCGGAAAACGGCGTCGCGCAGTACAACCCGCTGGGAAAAGTGCCAGCGCTGGTCACGGACGAGGGCGAATACTGGTTTGATTCCCCGATTATTGCGGAGTATATCGAGCTGCTGGGCGTTGCCCCGGCAATGCTGCCGGCTGACCCAAAAGCGGCGCTGGCGGTGAAGCAAATTGAAGCCCTGGCCGACGGTATTATGGATGCGGCATTAACCTCCGTACGGGAACAGGCAAGGCCCGCTGCCCAGCAGTCGGAAACGGAACTGTTACGCCAGCGGGAAAAAATCAGCCGCAGCCTGGACAGGTGCGAACAGCTTATCCGGGAGGGAAAGATCGACACCGACAGCCTGAACCTGGCAACTATCGCCATCGCCTGCGCGATTGGCTATCTCAACTTCCGCCACGTCTCCCCGGGCTGGTGCGTCGACCGTCCGCTGCTGGTGAAGCTTGCAGACACGCTGTTTAGCCGCGAGAGCTTTGCCCGTACAGAACCGCCAAAGGCTTGACGCGGGTTATAACACTTCGGCGTCGGAGGCGGTACAATCCCTCTACATGTTAACTCCCTCTCCCGTCGGGAGGGGGGAAGATATTTATTCGCCAGGCGCTTTCATGACTACTCATCGTTCGCTGTACAGCCAGATCCCCGCTACCGACCGTCTCCTTCGCGAGCCCCGCATTCATGCTGTTGTTGAGCGCTTCGGCCATACCGCGACGGTGGAAATGTTACGCCTGCTTCAGGACGAAGCCCGCTGCGCGATTCAGGCAGAAAACGCCTTGCCCGACTGGTGCAGTGCGTGGGAGCAGGAAGTTGAACAGCGGCTGGATGAGAAGGCGCAAAGCGCGTTACGCCCGGTGATTAACCTGACCGGTACCGTACTGCATACCAACCTCGGGCGAGCCCAGCAGGCGGAAGAGGCCGTTGCCGCCGTCGTGCAGGCCATGCAAGCGCCTGTAACGCTGGAGTACGATCTGGACGGCGCCGGACGCGGGCACCGCGACCGCGCGCTGGCGGAGCTGCTGTGCCAGCTGACCGGCGCGGAAGATGCCTGCATTGTGAATAACAACGCCGCAGCGGTGCTGCTGATGCTGGCGGCCACCGCCAGCGGCAAAGAGGTAGTGGTGTCCCGCGGCGAGCTGGTGGAGATTGGCGGGGCATTTCGTATTCCGGACGTGATGCGCCAGGCGGGCTGCACGCTGCATGAAGTGGGCACCACCAACCGTACCCATGCGAAAGACTATCGCGCGGCAGTGAATGAAAATACTGCCCTGCTGATGAAGGTCCACACCAGCAATTATCATATTGAAGGCTTCACCAAAACGGTTGAAGAGGCGGAGCTGGCGGCGATTGGGCGCGAACTGAACATACCGGTGATTGCCGATCTCGGCAGCGGCTCGCTGGTGGATCTAAGCCTGTACGGGCTGCCAAAAGAGCCGATGCCGCAGGAGATGATTGCGGCGGGCGTTAGCCTGGTCAGCTTTTCCGGCGACAAACTGCTGGGCGGGCCGCAGGCCGGGATTATCGTCGGCAAGCGCGAGCTGATTGCGCAGCTGCAGCAGCATCCGCTCAAGCGCGCCCTGCGCGCCGATAAAATGACGCTTGCCGCGCTGGAGGCGACGCTGCGGCTCTATCTCCATCCGGAAAAACTGGCTGAGCGCCTGCCCACGCTGCGCCTGTTAAGCCGCGATGCCGCCTCGATTCGCGCCCAGGCCGAATTACTGCTGCCGCGCGTCGCTCCTCACTACCCCGATTTTGACGTTCGCATTGAGCCCTGCCAGTCGCAGATTGGCAGCGGTTCGTTGCCGGTGGACAGGCTGCCGAGTGAAGCGCTGACGTTCACCCCGCGCGACGGGCGCGGCAGCCACCTTGAAGCCCTGTCGTCGCGCTGGCGTAATTTGTCGACGCCGGTGATCGGGCGGATTTACGATGGCCGGATGTGGCTGGATCTGCGCTGCCTTGAAGATGAAGAGCGATTTCTGGAGATGTTGTTGAAATGATTATTGCCACCGCCGGTCACGTTGACCACGGAAAAACCACGTTACTGCAGGCCATTACCGGCGTAAACGCCGACCGCCTGCCGGAAGAGAAAAAGCGCGGCATGACCATCGATCTGGGCTATGCCTACTGGCCCCAGCCTGATGGCCGCGTGCTGGGCTTTATTGATGTGCCGGGGCATGAAAAGTTTCTGTCCAACATGCTGGCGGGCGTGGGCGGCATCGATCATGCCCTGCTGGTGGTGGCCTGCGATGACGGCGTGATGGCGCAAACCCTCGAGCACCTGGCGATCCTGCAGCTGACCGGTAACCCGCAGCTGACCGTGGCGCTGACCAAAGCCGATCGCGTGGATGACGCACGCGTCAGCGAGGTGCGCGAAACGGTACAGGCGACCTTGCGGGAGTATGGTTTTTCCGATGCACCGCTATTTGTCACCGTGGCGACGGAAGGGCGCGGTATCGACGAACTTCGCCACCACTTACAGCAGCTTTCATCACGCGACCACGCCAGCCATCATCGTTTCCGCCTGGCGATCGACCGGGCGTTTACCGTAAAAGGCGCGGGGCTGGTGGTGACTGGTACGGCGCTGAGCGGCGAAGTGAACGTCGGTGATACGCTCTGGCTGACGGGCGTGAACAAACCGATGCGCGTGCGCGGGCTGCACGCACAAAACCAGCCCGCAGACCGCGCCCACGCCGGGCAGCGGATCGCGCTGAACATTGCCGGGGATGCGGAAAAAGAGCAGCTTAATCGCGGCGACTGGCTGCTGGCCGATGCTCCGCTGGAACCGTCTGAACGCGTCATCGTCTCCCTGCAGGCAAACGTGCCCCTGACCCAATGGCAGCCGCTGCATATTCACCACGCGGCCAGCCATATCACCGGGCGCGTGTCGCTGCTGGAAAACGATCTTGCCGAACTGGTATTCGATTCACCGCTCTGGCTGGCAGACAACGATCGTCTGGTTCTGCGTGATATTTCTGCAAGGGAAACGCTGGCCGGGGCGCGCGTGGTGGCGCTGAATCCACCGCGACGCGGCAAGCGCAAACCTGAATATCTGCAGTGGCTGGCCGCGCTGGCGCAGGCCAGCGATGATAACGCCGCGCTGCGGGTGCACCTCGATCGCGGGGCGGTGAGCCTGCGTGATTTTGCATGGGCACGCCAGCTGAGCGAAGAAGGGTTACGCCTGCTGGCCCAGCAGCCGGGCTTTATACAGGCCGGAGACAGCCTGCTCAATGCCCCGGTTGCTGCGCAATGGCAGCGTAAGATACTGAACACGCTTGCGACTTACCACGAACAGCATCAGGACGAGCCAGGCCCGGGCCGTGAGCGTCTGCGACGCATGGCGCTGCCGATGGAAGACGATGCGCTGGTGCTGCTGCTGATTGAAAACATGCGCGAAAGCGGGGTGATTAAAAGCCACCACGGCTGGCTGCACCTGCCGGATCACAAGGCCGGGTTCACCGCAGATCAGGAGGCGATATGGCAAAAAGTAGCCCCGCTGTTTGGCGATGAGCCGTGGTGGGTTCGCGATCTGGCTCGCGAAACCAACACCGACGAACAGCTAATGCGCCAGGTATTGCGCCATGCGGCGCAGCAGGGGCTAATAGTCGCGATCGTGAAAGATCGTTATTACCGTAACGATCGTATTGTGGCGTTTGCCAACCTGATCCGCGAGCTGGATCAGGCGCGCGGCTCGACCTGCGCAGCGGATTTCCGCGATCGGCTGAACGTGGGGCGCAAGCTGGCGATCCAGATCCTGGAATACTTCAACCGCATCGGCTTTACCCGCCGTCGCGGTAACGATCATTTATTACGCGATTCGTTATTATTTCCTGAAACTCCGTGACCCCCGTCGTAAACGCCGTTATCGGTTGGCGAGAAAATCGCCAGCCGGAACTACCCTTGTTGTACACCAACAGCAAGGAGACGGTCATGACAAACAATCCTCCCTCATCGCGTATCCAGCCCGGCGAGTATGGTTTTCCCCTCAAGCTGAAGCCTCGTTATGACAACTTTATTGGCGGCGACTGGGTAGCTCCCGTCGACGGCGAATACTATTCCAACCTTACTCCCGTTACCGGCCAGCCGCTGTGCGAAATTGCCAGCTCCGGCAAGCGTGATATCGACCTGGCGCTGGATGCGGCGCACAAAGCGAAAGAAAAATGGGCTCACACCTCCGTGCAGGACCGGGCGGCGATCCTGTTCAAAATCGCCGATCGGATGGAGCAGAATCTGGAGCTGCTGGCGACGGCTGAAACCTGGGATAACGGCAAGCCGATACGGGAAACGATGGCGGCAGACGTGCCGCTGGCCATTGACCACTTCCGCTATTTTGCTTCCTGCATTCGCGCTCAGGAGGGAGGAATAAGCGAGGTAGACAGCGATACCGTGGCGTATCACTTCCACGAACCGCTGGGCGTCGTCGGGCAAATCATACCGTGGAACTTCCCGCTGCTGATGGCGAGCTGGAAAATGGCGCCCGCGCTGGCGGCGGGAAACTGCATCGTGCTGAAACCGGCGCGTCTGACCCCGCTCTCGGTGCTGCTGCTGATGGAAATCGTTGGCGATCTTTTGCCGCCGGGCGTGATTAACGTGGTTAACGGTGCGGGCGGTGAGATAGGGGAATATCTGGCTACCTCAAAACGGATCGCCAAAGTGGCGTTTACCGGATCGACGGAGGTGGGCCAGCAGATCATGCAGTACGCCACGCAGAACATCATTCCGGTGACCCTGGAGCTGGGCGGGAAATCCCCGAACATCTTCTTCGCAGACGTGATGGAGGAAGAGGATGCCTTCTTCGATAAAGCCCTGGAAGGGTTTGCGCTGTTTGCGTTTAACCAGGGCGAAGTCTGCACTTGCCCAAGCCGTGCGCTGGTACAAGAGTCCATCTACGAGCGCTTTATGGAGCGGGCGATTCGGCGCGTTGAGTCTATCCGCAGCGGTAACCCGCTTGATAACGCCACGCAGATGGGGGCGCAGGTCTCGCATGGACAGCTGGAAACTATCCTCAACTACATTGATATCGGCAAGAAAGAGGGGGCGGATATTCTCACCGGTGGGCGTCGTAAGGTACTCGGTGGGGATCTGCAGGACGGGTATTATCTGGAGCCGACGATCCTGTTCGGTCAAAACAACATGCGCGTCTTCCAGGAAGAAATTTTCGGACCGGTACTGGCCGTGACCACCTTCAAAACGATGGAGGAGGCGCTGGAGATTGCCAACGACACGCCGTATGGCCTGGGAGCAGGCGTCTGGAGCCGCAACGGTAATCTGGCCTATAAAATGGGCAGAGGCATTCAGGCCGGGCGCGTATGGACCAACTGCTACCACGCCTATCCTGCGCACGCGGCATTTGGCGGTTATAAGCAATCGGGCATCGGGCGTGAAACCCACAAGATGATGCTGGAGCATTATCAGCAGACGAAATGTTTGCTGGTCAGCTACTCCGATAAGCCGCTGGGGCTGTTTTAATCACCCAGCTCAGGCCGTCCATGCACGGCCTGAGCAATTTGCTGGCGCAGGCAGTTCAGAACGCCATCCAGTACGTATTGCACGCGCCAGGGCTGGTATTCGCGTTTGCGGAAGATGGCCGTCAGATCGAGCCACCACTCTTCCTGATGCGGGAAGCAGGGGACCAGCATTCCTTGCGTTAATTCTTTTTTCAGACTTTCTTTTGGTGCAAAAACAATCCCAAGATTATTTCTTGCCAGCTCCAGAGCCGTCTGAGTATTGTCGCAAATATAATTACCGGTCACCCGGTAGTCATGCACGTCATCGCTGCCGTGCACTCGGAAACGCCAGATGTTGGCATCATCAACCAGCATGGAGTCAATGAGAATACAGGAGTGATTAATTAAATCTTCCGGTCCCGTTAAGGGGTGTTTATTTAAATACTCCACGGTTGCGAAGGCCGTAACGGAATATTGTGTCAGAACGCTGGCAACCAGACTTTCGTCTTTAGGCTGCGCATAAGTAATTAAAATGTCGCAGTCATCCGGAAAGGAAACGCCTTCTGAAAATTCATTCCGGTCCAGATTGTAGGTTTTCAAAGAAATGCGAATGTCACCGATGTCTTCTATCTGATGGATCACGTGTCGCGCGAGGTAGGTCACGATGCCGGTTGGGGCATAGATCGTCACTTTTCCGCGCTTTTCGTGCTTATAATCCGCAATGAAATTCACAAGCTGGCTGTTCTTATCCAGTGTTGCATTAACGTAAGGGAGCAACGCTTCACCAAACTGGGTCAGGGCAAGCTGGCGCGTGGTGCGCTCAAAAACCTTGAGTCCAACCCGCGTTTCAAAATCAGACAGATATTTACTGACGTTGGCCTGCGCCATACCCAGCAGGGCGGCGGCATCACCAATGCTGTGGGTGGCTGCAATGACGGAGATAATTTTTAATTCGCGTGGTTTTAGCTGTAATGTACTCATCATGCACACCCATCTATATGATTTTATATATAATATTATATAAACCGCAGCGTTGCATTGGCAATTTTGTAACCATTATTATGCGCCTCGCTTGTTTGGCATTTAAATGGATTACATAGAATGACTATTAAATACAATTTACTCATCGCGGCCACGTTATTTGCATCAACGTCTGCCATGGCTGGTGATTTTTCACTTGGAGCGGGGGCTGTATTTAATGAGTCTCCTTACAAAGGTTATAACGAAAATACTACCGCAGTACCGTTAATTAGCTACGAAGGCGATCGCTTTTATGTTCGCCAGACCACGGGTGGATGGATCCTGTGGAAAGACGCAAAAAATGAACTCAGCCTGACCGCAACGTGGATGCCGCTGCATTTCGATCCTGATGACAACGACGACCATCAGATGAAGCAGCTTGATGAGCGTAAAGCATCTGCGTTCCTCGGTGGGGCGTACTACCGTCACGAAAGCTGGGGGTCGCTGAAAGTGGCCGTTTCTGGCGATGCGATGGATGAAAGCGGCGGCGTGGTGGGCGAGGTATCGTACTTCCGTCCGATCAAAATGGAGCGCCTGACCCTGACACCTTCTGTTGGTGTTTTCTACAGCGACGAAAGCTATAACGACTATTACTACGGCGTATCCGGCAGCGAGTCTCGCCGCTCCGGACTGGATAAATACACCGCTGGCGACAGTTGGACGCCATACGTTGGCCTGGCGGCTAAATATCAGTTAACCCAGAATCTGTACCTCAACGCCAGCGCGGTTTACACCGTGTTGCCTGACGACGTGAAGAACAGCCCGATGATCGACCGCGATGACAGCTTCGCGCTGATGACCGGCCTGACCTGGCGTTTCTGATGCGGTAAAGCCGGGGGCAGGTTCGCCTTACCCGGCCTACGATCGTGCCTGTCGAGCAGTTCCTGCTGCATATCCGGGATCTGAATCGGCCAGCATATGCCTCTCTATTGCTCCGCAATGGGCAAGATCTACATGGCGTTGAGATCCAACCTTTGACGCGGAACACCATCACTGAACTGAGCGCCATGTATGATGAACTGGTGTTTGATATCCACGGCCGCGTTCCGTATGCGATCTCAAAAGAGCTGGATTTTAACGTACGAGAGGCGTAACAGATGAACCGATTTATCATGGCGGATGCGGAAAAATGCATCGGGTGCCGCACCTGTGAAGTGGCCTGTGCGGTTGCGCATCAGGATGACTTCACCGCAGAGGCTTTTACCTCTCGCCTGCGGGTTGTGAAGGGGGATACATATACTACGGCGGTGGGTTGCCATCAGTGCGAGGACGCACCCTGTGCCAATGTCTGCCCAACCCATGCCATTTGCCTTATGGCGGGCGCCTGGCTTGTTGAGCAGACGCGCTGTATTGGCTGCAAGAGCTGTATGGTCGCCTGTCCGTTTGGGGCGATGCAGGTGCGTCTGGATGGGGGTAAGGCACAAGCGCTGAAATGTGATTTGTGCCTGCATCGCGAAGGCGGACCGGCCTGCGTGGAGGCCTGTCCAACCCACGCGCTGCGCTGTGTTGATCCTGCCAGTCTTCGGGCTGAAAAGCTTACTGCATTTTATTGAAATTCCAGGTAAACGTCAGGCTGTAGCGCCAGTCTCTGTTGCGACTGTCTGTCGAAACATCCCCGACGGGTCTTGCCGCCTCAACCGTGATGCTATAGTGGCGGGTATCGCCTACCATCACGCCTGCCGCCACTGACCCGAGCCGCTGATGAGGCAAGCCGGAGGTGTTAAACCAGGTTTGCGCGGTATCGGCCAGGATGTAGGGCTGGATAGTGGCAAGCCAGGTGCTCTCTTTTCGCATCTGGATATAGCGCAGTTCTACCTGCCCGCCGTAGCCGTAGTCACCGCTTGCTTCACTGTCCTGATATCCTCGTCCAAAGCGCTGGGCACCGAAGCTAACGCGTTCGGGCTCGGGCAGCGTGTTGTTTGACCAGTCTCCCTCCCAGGAGGTTGATAGCCGCCATTTATCGGCAAACAGCCAGGCTGCGTCCAGATAGCTTTTCGTGAGCGTAAAATTAATATCGGGCCTGGGGGCCGAGACGATATCGGCACCCATCGCATCAATACCCTGACGAACGTTGAGTCGGCCGCTGATGCTGGCGGTTGTGAATTGATGTGCACCGTTGATGCCGACTTCCAGGGCGGGATAACGCGCGTGCTGATTGACGGAGTCAAGGCTATAGGTTTTGCCCTGCAGTCTGGCCTGCAGAGCATAATCATCCTGGCGGTCGGTGTAATCAAAACCGCTGGTCAGATTAATTTGTGATTTTTGCGTCAGCAGCAGGGGATAGCCAAACGTCACGCCGCCGTTGTATTGCGTTGTTTTTTGCTTCGAATCGACGCTGATATTATTCGGCAAAGAGAGCAGGGGAGAAAAATCTCGCGGCTCTTCATGGTAATAGCTGCCTTTGAGCTGCATCGTCAGCCCTTCATCGTTTAAAAACTGCTGCCAGTTGAGCCCGACATAGTTTTTTCGCGTGTTGCTATCTAACGGCACAAGCGTGGCCACGCCAAGCTGATCGCCATAGCTTGTCATGTTGCTGAGCGTGCCGTTCAGCATCATTAAATCTTGCCCTTTACGGGTATCGATCGTCGAGGCGATATTCCAGCTCCGCTCCTGGTTGCCGGTGATTTGCATCGCCGCCGCGCCATAGATATTGGTTGGCAGCTGCGCGTTAGCCGTAACCGGAACGTTCGGGGTGCGCGTCATCAGCTGGCTGTAGCGATCGAACGTATCCTGAGACAGCGGTTTTTCCGCCATGATTTTTTCGGACAGACGTTTAAGACGTTCAGCGATGTGGGGGTTATTACTGGTGATGTCGCTATGAGCGACATAGCCTTCAACCAGAACAATTTTAATATTGCCCTGCTGGAAATTATTATCGGGCAGCCAGGCATAGGAGAGCGGAAAACCGTCAGCCTTGTAGCGCGCCGTAATATCGTTTACCAGCCCCGTGAGCGTTTTTAGCGGCACGGTTTTTCCGGCGTAAGGTCTGAAGGGCTGAAGTAATTCCTTCAAGGGATAACGCGTGCCGCCAATAAACTGAATGTGATTAATGGTAATGGGCGTTTCAGGCGTCAGCGTTGACTTCGGTTTTTCTATTTTGACGGTCGGCTGTTGAACGGCTTCAGTCTGTTCGGGGGCAACGTTACGAGAAACTTGCGCCGGGTTATCGGGGTTAATAATAGAGGGCAGAGTATCGGCGCGGGCCATGCTCAGCACAACCAGCCCCGTCAGCGAAAAAAGGAAGTGGTGTTTCATCGCGCAATCCCTGTTCGTCATCCCCGGTTGGGGTAAGTGTCGCTGAATAAAGCGCCCCTTAACCAGGGGCGCAGACAGGCAATAAAAGGATTACTGTTTTGGCGTCAGTAGGCTCGACGTTAGCGTGTTGAGCCCGTTAATCGGGTTTGACGTAGATGTGTTTTGGGTTGTGCCTGCATTGGCCGTTACACCCGCAGTCAGCGTATTGAGGGTGGTATTGACCGTTGTGCTCAGGCTATTGTTTGTGGCTGTCACATTGGCATCGGCCGTCAGAGATCCTGTGCCGCTGCCTCCGGTGGTTGATGTGGGTTTCACTAGCGTACCGCTATCCGTGACCGTCTGGCCGACATTTTGAACGACCTGACCGACACCGCTAAGCCCGCTATTGCTGCTGCTAATGTTGGTCCCTACGCCGCTGACGGTGCCACCCACCTGGGTTAGCAGACCGTTGACCGGTGTGCCGAGACCCGTTGTGGTGCCTACGGTTTGCGTCACGCCTTGTACTCCGCCCAGCGTCTTGTTAGCCAGGGTCGTGGTATCGGTTGTTACCTGAGTGACTGCAGGGCTGCTTACCGTGTTGGTGAGACCCGTGCCGGTGTTACTGACCAGTTGCCCGGTACTGTTTACCACGCTACCCGTCAGGCCCGTTACGCCGCTGACCGATGCTCCGGAAGTGGAACTCGCCAGGCCCGTACCTACCGTTGAAACGGTATTGCCGAGGGAGGTGACCGACGTGGTCACGCCTTTAACCGTTGTACCCACACCGTTCGGGTTGTTTGGATCGCCAACGCCAGTCGTGACGCCTGTCCCCACGGTGGACACGGCACTGCCAACACCGCTGACGGTGGTTGAAACGGTTGATGTGACGGGATTATTTGTTGGAAGCTGGCTTCCGAGGCCATCCACAGTGGATCCGACGCTGGTCACGGTTTTACCAGCATCACCCAGTATCGTATTTACGCCTGCGGTAGTTGTTCCTCCACTGCCCCCTGAGCCTGAGCCTGAGCCCGATCCTGAACCAGAACCCGTTCCGCCACCAGCGCCTGTCCCGGTACCTGAACCCGTTCCGGTGCCCGATCCGTTGCTGCCCGAACCGCCATTGCTCGCGGTTGTGCCACTTCCATCATCTGAGCCGCTGCTGCTTCCCGTTGCAGGGTTATTTTTGGCTGTTGAGTGAGATCCGCCACCGCTTCCACTACAGGCAGAAAGAGAGAACGCGAGCAGTACCGCAACAGCAATAGCGCTGATGCGACTAACATTATTAGGTAGCATATGAATACTCCACGCAAAAGAACGCCGAGCGGCGTATTAGTGAGTATATGCAGTATTTTTAAATATGCATGAAAGTGGCTGAAGAAGGTATTTTTCTTCGGTGTAGGTGGTTATTTAAAATAACAATAAGTTAGGGTGTTTAATCGGTGCTTAATTATTGAGAGAGTAGTTAGTGGGCGTAAATTAAAGGAGTATTCCTAAGAAAACTCAATGGGGATGATAAATGAAACGCTACAGGATATATCCTTATTGTAAGATTCAGATCACGGAAAAATAAGGCTCTTCATTTGAAGAGCCTAATTATTTAACAATTGCCTTCGAGCCAGGCTTTTTCGATTTCTTCGGCGAGAATTTTAACCCCCGCTTCGATTTTTTCCGGGTCGGGGACGTAGTTCATGCGCATGCACTGATGGGTATGCGGCCATGGCTTATCCAGTCCCGGGAAGAAATAATCGCCCGGAACCATCAGCACGCCGCGCTTTTTAAGGCGCTGGTAGAGCAGTTCGGTAGTGATAGGCAAATCCTTAAACCACAGCCACAGGAAAATCGCTCCTTCAGGCTTGTGGATCAGGCAGCGTTCTTCCGGCAAATAGCGGCGAATTGTCGCGATTGTTTCCTGAACGCGCAGGTAGTAGAAAGGCTTAATCACGTCATTCGACAGACGCAGCAGGTCCTTGCGTTTGATCATCTCGCACATCATCGCCGGGCCAATGCCGCCCGGTGAAAGGCTGATAATACCGTTCATATTGGTAATGGCGGTGATGATTTTCTCATTGGCGATGATGATGCCGCAGCGGCTGCCCGGCAGTCCCAGCTTAGAGAGGCTCATGCACAGGACAATGTTCGGGTTCCACAGCGGACGTGCTTCGCTGAAGATAATGCCCGGGAACGGTACGCCGTAGGCGTTATCGATTACCAGTGGAATGCCGTGCTGATTTGCCAGTGCATCCAGCTTCATCAGTTCGTCATCGGTGATCACATTGCCCGTTGGGTTAGTCGGGCGCGATACGCAGATCATGCCCGTCTCTTCACCAATATGCAGGTGTTCAAAATCGACGTGATATTTGAACTGGCCTTCCGGCAGCAGCTCGATGTTCGGGCGCGCGGAGACGAACAGATCCTCTTCCAGGCCGGAATCGGCATAGCCGATATACTCCGGCGCCAGCGGGAACAGCACTTTTTTGGTGGTGCCGTCGGCGCGACGCCCTGCGAACAGGTTAAACAAGTAGAAAAATGCGCTCTGGCTGCCGTTTGTCAGTGCAATATTCTGTGGTTCGATATCCCAGCCCAGCTCGTCACGCAGCATTTCGGCGAGGAGTGCCAGCAGTTCGGTTTTACCCTGCGGGCCGTCGTAATTGCAAAGCGCATCGGTTGCTTTGCCGCTTTCCAGCATCTGAGCGAGCAGCGTCTGGAAATAGGTCGTCATCTCCGGAATTTGAGCCGGGTTTCCGCCGCCGAGCATGATTGCGCCCGGTGTGCGCAGCCCGTCGTTGAGGTCCTCCATCAGGCGAGTAATGCCTGAATGGCGGGTAAATTTGTCGCCGAAAAGTGAAAACGTCATAGCAGGTGATCTGTCGAGCTTATTTTGAAAGTGGGTAACCATAACGCTAGCACCGTGTTGGTGCAAATCGGGTGGTGTGGTCGGATTTGTTGTTTTATAGGGCGGGAGTGGGTTTGTGTAGTGAATAGTTCTGGAGCTCCTCCCCTCTCCCCATGGGGAGAGGGTTAGGGTGAGGGGTATGATCTACTGATTCCCCGCCCAGACGACCATCACCTTATCGCCATCATGTTCACGTACGAAGCCATACCCCTCTTTCAGCGACAGCGTGGTTTGTTTGCCTTCACCAATCGCCGGGTGGCGGGCGCGGAACTGACCCAGCGTTTGCCAGTGGGCGACGGTTAAGGCCTGCTTGCCCGTAACGTCCTGCCAGTTCATATCCGAACGGGTGCCCTGCAGCGGGTCGGAGCCTGCTGGCCCGAATGGACGCTCAGACTCATCCCCGTAATAGATTTGCACGCTGCCCGGCGCCAGCAGGAGCAGCTCCGCCGCGCGCTGGCCCCCTTCGCGGAATAGACGCGTATCGTGTGATGAGAGATAGCTCAGCACGTTGAAGTTTTGCAGCTTCTCCGCCATCTGCTGCCAGGTGAGATCCATATCGGCCAGACAATCCACCGCTTTTGCCGCCTGTTCCTGATAATCAAAGTTGATCATCGCATCGAAGCCGTGGCGGTAATAATCGCTCTGCATGACGCCGTGGCCCCAGGATTCCCCGGTCATCCAGAACGGTGCGTTGTCGAGCTTTTTGTCCGGGTGAGCGCCTTTCCAGGCGGCCAGCGCCTGGCTTGCCTGGTCTTTCAGCTGTTTCCAGGCCGCAAGCTCAACGTGTTTCGCCGTATCCACCCGAAAACCGTCGATGCCGTAGTCACGTACCCACTGGCTGAGCCAGTGGGTCAGGTAGTCGCGCGGGGTATAGCCCGGAATCGCTTTCGCGTGGGTATCGGGCTTGTGTTGATAGAAATTGGGCAACCCGGAAGGGAAGGTGGATTCCGTTTTCAGATCGGGTAAAAACGCCAGCGACATTGTTAAATCATCAAAACCGGGGTTGTCGTAATCGCCAATGTCGGTGCGGATCCACTTTTTACCCCACCATTTTTCCCATGCGGCTTTATCGCCGAAGTTGATGTAGTCGTTAAAGCTGTGCCAGCTTTGTCCCGCGCCCGGCTTCCAGTCCGTCCAGCGTTCTCCCAGCGTCTTTTTCAGCTCGTCACCCTGCAGGTACAGGGCTCCAAACTGATACTCCTGCATGTCTGCAAGCGTGGCATAGCCAGCGTGGTTCATAACGATATCGAACAGAATGCGGATCCCGCGCTTGTGCGCTTCGTCGACAAGATGGCGTAAATCATCTTCGGTGCCCATGTTGGCGTCGAGTTTTGTCCAGTCCTGGGTGTAGTAGCCGTGATAGGCGTAGTGAGGAAAATCTCCTTTGGTGCCACCGCCGACCCAGCCGTGGATCTGCTCAAGCGGGGAGCTTATCCAGAGCGCGTTCACTCCCAGCTGCTGTAAATAATCGAGCTTGCCGGCGAGCCCCTTGAGGTCGCCACCGTGGAAAGTGCCAATTTCCTGCATGCCGTCTTTATGGCGACCGTAGCTGTTGTCGTTACCCGGGTCACCATTCGCATAGCGGTCGGTCAGCACAAAATAGACGGTGGCATTTTGCCAGCTAAACGGCGCAGGCCTGTCGGTTTCGGCGCGCTCAAGCAGCAGCAGGCCGTTACTGTTGACGGCTGGCTGCAGAGTGATGTTTCCATTTTGCACCGTCGCCGTCTGTTTACTGTAGTAGTCGCGCACGACGGAGCCTTCCGGGAAGGTATGGCTGACGTCCAGCGTCAGCGGCTTACCGTCCCACTTCGGACACTGACGGATGACGTTTGCAACCGGCTGTTCTGCGGCGCTCTGAATCGTCAGCAGCAGGGTGGGCGTGCCGGAGCGGGTATCAATCCGCATCTGGTATTCACCGCCGCGGAAAAGGCGCCACTGCGGCGGCGTGCCGTCACAGGGCTTGAGCGACAGCATCTCATTGAGTTTTATCGCACCTGTAGGCTGCCAGCACGTCTTGTCAAAACTCAGCGTAAGAGGACGCGTACCCTTCGCAAGCTTTGCCTGGCTGGTGAAGACCCCGGTGCCTTCGGCGCTAAATGCGCTAAACCCTGGCGATGACCAGTCGGCATGCGCCAGTGCGGGTAACATCAGAAAGGCTAATGCGGTACGTTTCATTCCTTTTTCCTGTCGCGGCATTTTTGACCAGTGTGCCATCAGGCGAGGGGCAAAAACTCATCCCCAGTCGGTTTCCGCCAGGAGGATGCGTGAGGATGAGTGATCTCGCGCAAAATTAGGCAGTTATCTGCGATAGCGCACACAGTTTTTGTGGAATGATGTTTTTATGAGCAAGTTTCAGGTGACATAGTTTCGGAATTGGACTATTTCTATACGTGCTCTTGAAGTCTATTTTTGATATGATTTGAGATTCCGCTCTCAAATTTGTGAAAAAAATAAGGTGTTAGGATGATTACATCCGACCAGGAGACCTAATGATATCGACTCCCATTCGACGATATGGGGCTGCGATACTCATGTTACTCACCACGGCATTTTCGGGTGAGGTGCTTGCGAAGACGCACACGGATACAACGAGTAAGAAAGCCCACGTAATAAAGACGACAAGTAGTAAGGTTAGCAGTAAACAAGAGTATTCTCGCAATAGTGCAAAGAGTAGTTCACTTCCTGATTTGCGAAAATACCCTTCCGGAACACCAAGGAAAAAAGCGTTTCTCCGGACGGTAATGCCTTACATCACGAGTCAAAATGCCGCGATTACTGCGGATCGTAACTGGCTGATTTCCAAACAGTACGATAGCCGCTGGTCGCCATCCGAGCGCGCGCGTCTGAAGGATATCACGAAGCGCTACAAGCTGAGCTGGAACGGTAACACGCGTCGTGTGCCGTGGAACGCTCTCCTTGAGCGTGTGGATATCATCCCAGGCAGTATGGTTGCGACCATGGCTGCAGCCGAAAGCGGCTGGGGGACTTCTAAGCTTGCGCGTAGCAACAACAACCTTTTCGGCATGAAATGCGTGAAAGGCCGTTGTACTAATGCGCCGGGCAAGGTGAAAGGCTATTCGCAGTTTGAATCCGTGAAAGATTCCGTTAGCGCCTACGTGGTGAATCTGAACACGCACCCGGCCTACTCATCGTTCCGGAAATCACGCGCTCAGCTGCGTAAAGCGGACCAGGAAGTGACGGCCAGTACGATGATCCACAAGCTGAAAGGGTATTCGACGAAGGGACAGAGCTATAACAACTATCTGTTTGCTATGTACCAGGATAACCAGCGCTTAATCGCCGCCCATATGTAATCTCAAAAAAACGCCTTCCACCGGAAGGCGTTTTCTTTTCTAGATCAGCACCTCGCTGTGGCGATCCCGATACTCTTTCGGCGTGGTGTCATACTCTTTGCGAAACACCGAATAAAAATATTGCAGCGACGGGTAACCGCACATCTGCGAGATTTCGTTGATCGACAGCGATGTGGAGATGAGCAGGCTGCGTGCTTTCTCCAGCTTTTCAGCATGGATGACGGCATGAATAGTTTCGCCCACCTCTTCTTTAAAACGCTTCTCCAGATTCGAACGCGAAATACCCACCGAATCCAGCACCTGATCCACCTTAATCCCTTTGCAGGCGTGGTTGCGAATATAGTGCATGGCCTGAATGACGGCCGGGTCGCTTAAGGAGCGATAATCGGTTGAACGACGTTCTACGACGCGAACAGGAGGCACCAGCAGGCGCTGAAGCGGCAGAGATTCTTTATCGAGCAGGCGATGCAGCAGCTTCGCCGCCTGATAGCCCATCTGACGAGTGCCCTGGGCAACGGAGGAAAGCGCCACGCGGGACAGATAGCGGGTCAGTTCTTCATTATCAATGCCAATCACGCACAGCTTTTCGGGCACCGGAATATGTAAGTGTTCGCAGACCTGCAGCACGTGGCGCGCACGCGCGTCCGTCACGGCAATGATACCGGTTTGCGGCGGCAGCGTTTGCAGCCAGTCAGCGAGGCGGTTTTGCGCGTGCTGCCAGTTTTCCGGCGCGGTTTCCAGCCCCTGATAGACCACGCCGCGATACTTCTCCTGCGCGACCAGCTGGCAAAACGCGTGTTCACGCTCAACGGCCCAGCGCTTGCCGCTGGTGGCGGGTAGGCCGTAAAACGCAAAGCGGTGGACGCCTTTCTCTTTTAAATGGAGAAACGCGGCCTCGACCAGGGCATGGTTATCGGTGGCAATATAGTGAACCGGAGGATAGTGTTCGGGCGAATGGTAGGAGCCGCCGACGCCCACAATCGGAACGTCGACGTCGGTCAGCAGCTGTTCGATGACGGGGTCGTCATAGTCGGCGATAACGCCATCGCCCAGCCAGTCTTTGATGTTCTCCAGACGGGTGCGGAAATCTTCTTCAATAAAAATATCCCATTCGGATTGCGACGCCTGCAAATATTCACCCACGCCTTCTACCACCTGGCGGTCGTAGGCTTTGTTGGCATTGAATAACAACGTAATGCGGTGACGCTTTTCAAACATGGCTCACTTCCTAATTAAGTCACAATACCGTTATCAGGCCCGTCGCTTGGTGGCCGAATCCATCCAGACTGCCAGTAAAAGAATTGCCCCCTTGACGATATACTGCCAAAACGTCGGGACGTCCATCATACTCATCCCGTTATCCAGCGACGCCATAATAAATGCCCCCATGACCGCGCCTGCCACGCTACCGATACCCCCTGCGAGGCTGGTACCGCCAATGACGCAGGCGGCGATAGCATCCAGCTCGGCGATGTTACCGGCGGAGGGAGAGCCGGCGCCCAGTCTTGAGCTGAGGATCAGCCCGGCGATAGCGACCATCAGGCCGTTAATGGCGAAGACCGCGAGTTTGGTGCGTTCGACGTTAATACCCGAAAGCCGAGCAGCCTCAAGGTTGCCGCCAATGGCATAAATACGGCGGCCAAACGCGGTGCGCGTCGCCATAAACATACCGCCCAACAGTAAAAGTGCCAGCAGCAGGACGGGTGTCGGGACACCGCGGTAGTCGTTTAAAAGCCAGATGGCGCCCAGCACAATGACCGCCGTGAGCGCCTGACGCCCCACCACCGACGTTGACGCCGGAGAAGCGAGACCCAACGCCTGACGGCGCATGCGTCCACGCCACTGCCATGCGACAAACGCCAGCAATCCCACCACGCCGATGGAAAAGCCCACGCTATCTGAGAGGTAACTCTGGCCAATCTGCGACATGGCTGCACTGGTCGGGGAGACGGTGGTGCCGTTAGTGATGCCGATTAAGATCCCGCGGAAGGCCAGCATCCCCGCCAGGGTGACAATGAACGACGGCACTTTACGATAGGCTACCCACCAGCCGTTCCAGGCTCCCAGAACCAGACCCAGCACCAGCGTGACCGCTACGGTCAGCGGCAGAGGCCAGCCGAGCCATACGTCAAAAATCGCCGCCACGCCGCCGAGAAGTCCCATCATCGACCCGACCGACAGATCGATCTCCGCGGAGATAATCACGAACACCATGCCCACGGCCAGGATGCCGGTGATGGCGGTCTGGCGGAGCAGGTTGGAGACGTTTCGCGCGCTTAAGTACGAGCCATCGGTCATCCAGGTAAAGAACAGCATGATGACGATAATGGCCGCGATCATTACGAAGACCTGCAGGTTCAGCGCTTTTAGCCCTGCGAACGCACCGGGCGTCGGAACGGCGACTTTGATCTCAGACGGATTGCTTTTCGACATGACGTTCGCTCCTTAAAGCGGCTTCCATCACCTGCTCCTGCGTCAGGTTCTGGTTAATCAGGTTGGCTTTCAGTTTCCCCTCATGCATGACCAGCACGCGGTCGCTCAGACCGAGCACTTCGGGTAACTCAGACGAAATGACAATGACGGCAATCCCTTGCTGTACAAGCTGATTAATCAGTTTGTAGATTTCATATTTGGCACCGATATCAATCCCGCGCGTCGGTTCATCAAGGATTAATATGCGTGGATTAAGCAGCAGGCAGCGCGCCAGAATGGCTTTTTGCTGGTTGCCGCCGCTCAGGCGACCAATCGCCAGTTCCGGAGAGGATGTTTTGACCTTCAGACGGGCGAGTGACTGGAGGATGCACTGTTGCTCTGCGGCATCGTCCAGGCTGCTCAGCGCGCCGGAGAAGCGATCGAGCGCCGCCAGCGTAATGTTTTTCCCCACCGCCATGACCGGCACGATGCCGTCTTTTTTACGATCTTCCGGCACCATGGCAATGCCGCGGGCGATCGCCTGCTGGCAGTTGTCAATTTTCACCGGCTGACCGTCGATATAAATCGTGCCCTCCCAGCGCCCCGGCCACACGCCAAAGAGACACTGTACGGCCTCCGTGCGGCCGGCGCCGACTAACCCAGCAATACCAAGAATTTCGCCGCTGTGCAGAGAAAACGAGACGTTATTGACGCGCCTGATATGGCGGTTAACGGGGTGCCACGCGGTCAGGTTTTCCACGCGCAGCACTTCATCACCTTTGGTGTGAGGCTCATTCGGGTAGAGCGCCGTCAGCTCGCGCCCTACCATCATGGTGATGATGTCATCTTCGCTCATCCCGGCGGCTTCACGCGTGCCGATGTGCTGCCCGTCGCGGATCACGCAGATGGTATCCGAAATGGCTTTAACCTCGTTCAGCTTGTGTGAAATGTAGATGCAGGCGATGCCGTGGTTTTGCAGATCGCGGATGATATTGAGCAGAACCGCGGTTTCCTGTTCGGTGAGCGAGGCTGTAGGCTCATCAAGGATCAGCAGCCTGACCTGTTTATTGAGCGCTTTCGCTATTTCGACCAGCTGCTGTTGCCCAAGGCCCAGGTCGCCCACGCGGGTATCCGGTGAAATGCTGAGGCTCACCTGCGCCAGCAGCTTTTCACAGCGGAGCGTCATGGTGTCGTAATCCAGCACGCCGTGGCGGGAAATTTCGGCCCCGAGGAAAATGTTCTCCAGCACGGTGAGATGCTTCACCAGCGCCAGCTCCTGGTGGATGATGGCGATGCCTTTACGTTCGGTATCACGAATGTGTGTCGCCTGGATAACTTCACCGGCAAAGACGATTTCGCCTTCGTAGCTGCCGTGCGGGTAGATCCCGCACAGCACTTTCATCAGCGTCGACTTGCCCGAGCCGTTCTCGCCACACAGCGAAACCACTTCGCCGGGGTTCAACCGGAGGCTGACGTTATCGACGGCTTTCACCGTGCCGAAGCGCTTGGTGATGCTTTTCATTTCAAGTAAATAAGGCATAACTGCTCCACATAACCCGAGGGAAGAACAGTACAACGTGATGCGCCCCCGCAAAGCAGGGGACGCGCCGGATTACAGTTCGCTCTTCTTGTGGAAGCCGTCTTTAATGACGGTGGCGTCAATGTTCTCTTTATTGACTTCAATAGGGGTGAGCAGGCGAGCCGGAACGTCTTTCAGCCCGTTATTTAGCGTTGCGTCTGCTTTAGGCTGCTTGCCATTGCCCAGTTCCACGGCGATTTCCGCCGCCGTATTGGCAAGCTCGGTAATCGGTTTGTAGACCGTCATGGTTTGGGTGCCTGCGATGATGCGTTTTACGCCAGCCAGATCGGCATCCTGTCCTGAAATGGCGACTTTACCGGCCAGCCCCTGTGCACTCAGGGCCTGGATAGCACCGCCTGCGGTGGCATCGTTGGAGGCCACAACCGCATCAATTTTGTTGTTGTTGGCCGTCAGCGCGTTTTCCATAATCTTCAGCGCGTTTTCTGGCAGCCAGCCGTCGGCCCACTGATCGCCGACCACTTTAATTTTCCCGTTGTCGATGTACGGCTTAAGGACTTTCATTTGCCCTTCGCGGAACAGCTTGGCGTTGTTATCCACCGGCGAGCCGCCCATCAGGAAATAATTGCCCTGAGGCACTTTGTCGATCAGGCTTTGCGCCTGTAATTCCCCGACTTTTTCATTGTCGAACGAAATATAATAATCAATGTCCGCATTATTAATCATGCGGTCATAGGCCAGGACTTTAATGCCTTCCTGTTTGGCTTCTTTCACCACGTTACTTAATACCTGGCCGTTATAGGGGATAATGACCAGCACATCGACGCCACGGTTAATCATATTCTCAATCTGCGACATTTGTGTTTCTTCGTTGCCGTTAGCCGACTGAACAAACACGCTGGCGCCGAGGGATTCTGCTTTTTTAACAAAAATATCGCGATCTTTTTGCCAGCGCTCCAGGCGCAGGTCGTCAATCGCCATGCCAATTTTGACCTCTTTGGCATGTCCTGCAAAGCTTGCAAGGAGGAGCGTAGTGCAGAGCGTTAGAGTCAGGTTCTTTATCTTCATAATTATTAGGCCTTTTTGTAGGGGTATATGTTGCTGAGATAAAAGAAACATTCACTGCTGGGACGCAGCAAATTTTTAACGCGGAAAGGCGGGCTGGCAATTACAGATTTTTATCTTCGCATTATGATATTTGGTTTATTTCTGAATTTATGACCGCGATCGGATTTTAAAATACGTAACGTCTTAATTACATTTGATTCTGGAATATGCGCCGAAAAATAGTTTGTCTGCGCATTATTTTGCGAGCCAGCGCACAGTTGTGCATTCTCTCAATAGCAGTGTGAAATAACGTAATTGAGCAACCCAAAATGTCTATTCACTATTACTCCTGTATCAACGACTCGCCGCATACCCTGATTATGGAGCTCAATATGCAAGCTTATTTCGACCAACTCGATCGTGTTCGTTACGAAGGCCCGAAAACGACCAATCCTTTAGCATTTCGTCACTACAACCCGGATGAGCTGGTGCTGGGTAAGCGCATGGAAGATCATCTGCGCTTTGCCGCCTGTTACTGGCATACCTTCTGCTGGAATGGCGCCGATATGTTCGGCGTGGGCTCCTTTGATCGCCCATGGCAGCAGCCGGGTGAGGCCATCGAACTGGCAAAGCGCAAAGCCGACGTTGCGTTTGAGTTCTTCCACAAACTGAACGTGCCGTACTACTGCTTCCATGACGTCGATGTGTCGCCGGAAGGCGCATCGCTGAAAGAGTATCTGAACAACTTTGCACAGATGGTGGATGTACTGGCAGCAAAACAGCAGCAAAGCGGCGTAAAGCTGCTCTGGGGCACGGCAAACTGCTTCACTAACCCACGCTACGGCGCGGGTGCGGCAACCAACCCGGAACCGGAAGTGTTTAGCTGGGCGGCCACGCAGGTTGTGACGGCAATGAACGCCACGCATCAGCTGGGTGGCGAGAACTATGTCCTGTGGGGTGGCCGTGAAGGCTATGAAACCCTGCTCAACACCGATCTGCGTCAGGAGCGCGAGCAGATTGGCCGCTTTATGCAGATGGTTGTCGACCACAAGCACAAAATTGGCTTCCGCGGCACGCTGCTGATTGAGCCGAAGCCGCAGGAGCCGACGAAGCATCAGTATGACTACGACGTGGCGACGGTGTATGGCTTCCTGAAGCAGTTTGGTCTGGAAAAAGAGATCAAAGTGAACATTGAGGCCAACCACGCCACGCTGGCGGGCCACTCTTTCCACCACGAGATCGCGTCTGCGATTGCGCTGGGCATCTTTGGCTCGGTCGATGCTAACCGCGGCGACGCGCAGCTGGGCTGGGACACAGACCAGTTCCCGAACAGCGTGGAAGAGAACGCGCTGGTGATGTACGAAATCATCAAAGCGGGTGGTTTCACTACCGGCGGCCTGAACTTTGACGCCAAAGTGCGTCGCCAGAGCACCGACAAATACGATTTGTTCTACGGCCACATTGGCGCGATGGACACCATGGCGCTGGCGCTGAAAGTGGCGGCACGTATGATTGAAGACGGCGAGCTGGATAAACGCGTGGCGAAGCGCTACAGCGGCTGGAACAGTGAGCTGGGCCAGCAAATTTTGAAAGGGCAGTTATCGCTTGCGGACATCGCGAAGTACGCTGAACAACATCAGCTGGCGCCGCAGCACCAGAGCGGGCACCAGGAACTGCTGGAAAATCTGGTCAACCACTACCTGTTCGATAAATAACAGCATCCAGGCCCGGTACGCGGAAGCGCCACCGGGCATTTCTGTCAAAGGAGTCACCGCAATGTATATCGGGATCGATCTGGGCACATCGGGTGTGAAAGCCATCCTGTTAAGCGAGCAGGGCGAGGTGTTAGCAACGCAGACAGAAAAGCTGCAGGTTTCACGTCCGCATCCGCTGTGGTCGGAACAGGACCCGGAGCAGTGGTGGCAGGCAACGGATCGTGCAATCAAAGCTTTAGGCGAGCAGCATAGCCTGCGCGACGTTAAAGCGCTGGGGATTGCCGGGCAAATGCACGGCGCTACGCTGCTGGACAGCGAGCATCGCGTGTTGCGACCCGCCATTCTCTGGAACGATGGCCGCTGTGCAGAAGAGTGCGCGCTTCTTGAGGCGCATGTACCCACGTCTCGTGAAATTACCGGCAACCTGATGATGCCCGGCTTTACTGCGCCCAAACTGCTGTGGGTGCAGCGACACGAGCCGGAGATTTTCCGTCAGGTGGCGAAAGTTCTGCTGCCGAAAGACTATCTGCGCTTTCGTATGACGGGCGATTTTGCTTCCGACATGTCCGATGCCGCAGGCACGATGTGGCTCGACGTGGCGAAACGCGACTGGAGCGAGGCGATGCTGGATGCTTGCCATCTCACCCGGGAACACATGCCCGCGCTGTTCGAAGGTAGCGAGGTAACAGGCACGTTGCTGCCGTACGTTGCGGAACGCTGGAATATGCCTGCCGTGCCGGTGGTTGCCGGGGGTGGTGACAATGCCGCGGGTGCCGTGGGCGTCGGCATGGTTGAGGCGGGTCAGGCGATGCTGTCGCTGGGAACGTCTGGCGTCTATTTTGCCGTGAGTGACGGCTATCGCAGCAATCCCGAAAGCGCGGTGCACAGTTTCTGTCATGCACTTCCTGGGAAATGGCATTTGATGTCGGTGATGCTGAGTGCAGCGTCGTGCCTGGACTGGGCGGCGAAATTGACCGGGATGGCCGATGTTCCTGCGTTGATTGCCGCAGCACAGCAGGCGGATGAAAATGCCGGTACCGTCTGGTTTTTACCGTATCTTTCCGGCGAACGTACGCCGCACAACAACCCGGAAGCGAAAGGGGTGTTTTTTGGCTTAACCCATCAGCATGGTCCGGCAGAACTGGCGCGTGCAGTTCTGGAAGGGGTGGGCTATGCGCTGGCCGACGGGATGGACGTGGTGCACGACTGCGGCCTGAAACCGACGAGCGTCACCCTGATTGGAGGAGGTGCGCGAAGCCCTTACTGGCGACAAATGCTGTCGGATATCAGCGGGTTGCAGCTGGATTTCCGCACGGGAGGGGATGTTGGCCCCGCGCTCGGCGCCGCGCGTCTGGCGCAGATAGCCATTCATCCGGAACAACCGCTTTCACAACTGCTGCCGCAGCTTACCCTTGAGCAGGCGCATTTCCCGAACGCGGTAAACCATGCGCGGTACGCGGAAAGGCGCGCGGTATTCCGTAAAATCTACCAGCAGCTGCTGCCGCTGATGTCGTAAATACGCTTGTCCGGGAGAGGCACGAGGATGTCCTTTTTTGGTCTGTGCGTGCCTTCCTTTCCTTGCCAGTATGGTGTTACACCCACCGGCGAGGAGATCCACCATGTCACGCATTGCACTCATCAATATTGATACTCAGCAGTCGTTCCATCATCGCAATTACTGGCAGGAGGACGACATTCCTGCCTTTCAGCAGGCGATGCTGGGGCTGATTGAAGGCTGCCAGGCGCGCAATATTCCGGTCGTTGATATTTTTCATGTGGATGAAGACGGTCCTTTCACCCTGGAAAGCGGCTATGTCAAACCGATGGCCTTTTTACGTCATCAGCCGGATGTGGTTTTTCAGAAACACGTCCATAATGCCTTCACGGATACCGGGCTTGACCGCTGGCTGCGCGAGCGTGATATCAACCAGCTGATTATCTGCGGCATTCGCACTGAACAATGCTGTGAAACCACCGCCCGGGTGGCATCCGATCTGGGTTATGCTGTGACCTTTGTAAGCGAGGCGACGCTGACGTTTCCCATGACGTACAAAGGGATAACCCTTAGCGCAGCGGAAATTCGCCACCGTACCGAAACGGTACTGTCCGGGCGTTTTGCCGAAATTAAAACGGTAGCGGAGACGCTGGAGTCACTGTAATGAGCATCGACGTCTGGTTCGTCATGTTGCCCGGGGTGCTGTCATTAGATATGACGGGCCCGGCAGAGACCTTTGTGCTGGCTGGCGACGCGTTTCGTCTGCATTACATTGGCCCGCAACCTGACGTTCCGACATCGATAGGTCTGACGATGAGCGGCATTCAGCCGCTGCCGGAACGTCTTCCAGAGGGGAGCCTGCTGGTATTGCCCGGCGTGAGTGACTCCCGCGCTCAGTTTTCGACGCCGCAGGCGTTACGGATACAGCACTGGCTGATGCGCCTGCAGCCGGCCATTCAGCGCCGGGATATCACGGTGATGTGCGTCTGTTCAGGGGCGCTGCTGGCGGCGAAATCGGGTCTGCTGAACAACCGGCAGTGTACAACCCACCATGACGTTATCAGCCGTTTACGCACCGCAGCCCCCTCGGCGACGATTAAAGAAAACCGCATCTTTGTGCAGGATGAGAACATCTGGACCAGCGCGGGGATCACGTCGGGGATCGATCTGGCGCTGCATATGATTAACCGCCTGTGCGGTCCCGAAAAGGCGCTGAGTGTGGCGCGTGAGATGGTGGTCTGGTTCCGCCGTTCCGGTGACGATCCCCAGCTATCCCCGTGGCTGCGCTACCGCAATCATCTTCATCCGGCGATCCATCGGGCGCAGGATGCGCTCACCGCCGAGCCGCAAAAAGCGTGGCGCTTACCTGACATCGCCGCGCTGGCGCACGTCAGCCCGCGCCATCTCACCCGGCTTTTCCAGACTCATTTAGGCATTAGCGTTCGCGATTATCTGGAGCAGCTGCGTCTGGCGGTGGCGGAACAGTGGCTATTGCAGGGGCGCGGCGTGGAGCAGGCTTCGCTGGCGGCAGGGTTTTCCTCCCCGCGCCAGTACCATCGCGCCCGGCAGCGCAGCGTTAGCTGACGAAGCGGCGAACGTCTATTTTTTGCAGCAGCATCGACAGCAGCAGGCTGATCGCCAGGGTCGCGGCAAAAATCCAGACCATATCCAGTACCGGCCAGCTTTTTAGCTCAACGCCTCTCGTGCGCAGCGCGTGGATCACCAGCGCGTGAAAACCGTAAATCCCGAGAGAGTGTCGTGAAATGACGCTCAGTACGGGAAGGGGACGCGCATTCAGGGTGTTTTTGGCGAGCGTGAGCAGCGATACGGCACAGATAAAGACCATCGGCCCGCAGTAGAGATACCAGGTATCGGCAAAATTGCCGCGCCACTGCAGCTCGTACAGCGTCCCACGTGAAATCACCGCCACGCCAGCGATAAACAGCGCCCCGCAGAGCCAGTTCAGCCCGCGTTTTTGCGTGTCCATCATCCCGATGGCGCGCCCCAGCATGCCGTAAAGCACGTAGTAAAAGGTATCGCCGTTGATATAGAGGTTCACCGGCAGCCACTCAAACCCGTCGATTTTCTGCGAAACCGTATTCGGGTTGGCGATGATGCCAATCACCACCATCAAGGCCAGGAGCATTTTCCCGCTGACGTTTTTCACCTGAATGAGCGGGGAGACCAGATAGATCACGATAATGGCGAAGAAGAACCACAGGTGGTAGAACACCGGTTTTTGCAGCACGTATTTCAGCGATAGTCCGGCGTTTATTGAGGTAAATAGGGTGATATAGAGCAGGGCAACGGCGCTGTAAAACCCCAGGCAGGCCGCGATGCGGATGAAGTGCCTTGGCTGCGCGCTGCGCTCGCCAAAAAAGAGAAAGCCGGAAATCATAAAGAACAGCGGCACGCTGACGCGTGACGCAGAGTTGAGAATATTGGCGATATCCCAGTTAACGGGGCTGATGCTGTGGGCATTCGTGACGTACCAGGTCGTCGTGTGGATCATGACCACCATCAGACACGCTATTCCTCGCAGGTTATCAATCCAGTTAATTTTTGACGGCATCAGTTCCTCGTATTCCCTGTAAATTGAGTGTGACTCCCATTGTCCAAAAGTCTTCGTTTGGAAAATTCTGAGTTTTATGCGCAGGCTTGCCGGGAGACCGCGAGATTCGCAGAATGGCAGTCCTTAATCTATAAAAGTGTTGATACTAAAAATAACAGCCGCTGACCGGGACGGTAATAAAAATGATGATGAAGCGTGTGGCGTCACTCTTTCTGCTGTTGATCCTGGCGGGATGCAGTGCGCCGCAAGAAGCACCCGTGCAAAAAGCCCAGCAGGGCAAAATGAGCCCGGAACGTTCGCTGAATATGGAAGCGCTCTGTAAAGATCGGGCCGCTCGGCGCTATAACTCGGACGTTCAAAAAATTGATGTCACCGGGTTCGAGCGTTTTCAGGGAAGCTACGAGCTACGGGGCCATACGTCGCGCAAAGAGGGCTTTGTCTGCTCGTTTGATGCGGACGGTCAGTTTTTACACCTCTCCATGCGCTAGCCTGCTCGTATAATCAGCAGCCAGACGCCGTCAGCGTTCTGGCCGGAAGGCTTATTTCCCAATTTTCCCTAAACAACCCCGTTTCGTACTGTATATCTTGCAGCCAGCGGGTATACTGGTCGCTTCCATTTAAAACCACACGTATCCAGCACGAAATACTATGCAAAAGTTTGATACCAAGACCTTCCAGGGCCTGATCCTGACCTTACAGGATTACTGGGCTCGTCAGGGCTGTACCATTGTTCAACCTTTGGACATGGAAGTCGGCGCCGGCACTTCACACCCGATGACCAGTCTGCGTGCGTTGGGGCCAGAGCCAATGGCGACCGCGTATGTGCAGCCTTCCCGTCGTCCGACCGATGGTCGTTACGGTGAGAACCCGAACCGTCTGCAGCATTACTATCAGTTCCAGGTGGTGATTAAGCCATCACCCGACAACATTCAGGAACTGTACCTCGGGTCGCTGAAAGAGCTGGGTATGGATCCAACCATCCACGACATCCGTTTCGTGGAAGATAACTGGGAGAACCCAACGCTGGGTGCCTGGGGTCTGGGTTGGGAAGTGTGGCTTAACGGTATGGAAGTGACCCAGTTCACTTACTTCCAGCAGGTGGGTGGTCTGGAATGTAAGCCGATCACCGGTGAAATCACCTACGGTCTGGAACGTCTGGCGATGTACATTCAGGGCGTAGACAGCGTTTATGACCTGGTCTGGAGCGACGGCCCGCTGGGTAAAACCACCTACGGCGACGTGTTCCATCAGAACGAAGTGGAGCAATCCACCTATAACTTCGAATACGCGGACGTGGACTTCCTGTTCACCTGCTTCGAGCAGTACGAGAAAGAAGCGCAGCAGCTGCTGGCGCTGGAGACTCCGCTGCCGCTGCCTGCTTACGAGCGTATTCTGAAGGCCGCCCACAGCTTCAACCTGCTGGATGCCCGCAAAGCCATCTCCGTGACTGAACGTCAGCGCTACATTCTGCGTATTCGTACCCTGACCAAAGCCGTTGCAGAAGCTTACTACGCGTCCCGTGAAGCCCTTGGCTTCCCGATGTGCAACCGAAACAAATAAGAGGCGGCCATGTCTGAGAAAACTTTCCTGGTGGAAATTGGCACCGAAGAGCTGCCACCAAAAGCCCTGCGCAGCCTGGCTGAATCTTTTGCTGCGAACGTGACCGCCGAGCTGGATAACGCTGGACTGGCGCACGGTAAAATTGAGTGGTTTGCTGCCCCGCGCCGTCTGGCGCTGAAAGTGGCAAACCTGGCGGCGTCTCAGCCAGATCGCGAAGTCGAAAAACGTGGCCCGGCGATTGCTCAGGCGTTTGACGCGGAAGGCAAGCCGAGCAAAGCGGCGGAAGGCTGGGCGCGCGGCTGCGGCATCACCGTCGATCAGGCCGAGCGTCTGACCACGGATAAAGGCGAATGGCTGCTGTATCGTGCCCATGTGAAAGGCGAAAGCGCGGAAGCGCTGCTGCCGGACATGATTGCCACGTCTCTGGCGAAGCTGCCTATTCCTAAGCTGATGCGCTGGGGCGCGTCTGATGTGCACTTTGTGCGTCCGGTTCACACCGTGACCCTGCTGCTGGGCGACACCGTTATTCCGGCTACCATTCTGGGCGTGGCGTCCGATCGCGTGATCCGCGGCCACCGCTTTATGGGCGAGCCAGAGTTCACCATCGACAATGCCGACCAGTACCCGCAGATCCTGCTGGAGCGCGGCAAGGTCATTGCTGACTACGAACAGCGTAAAGCCAAAATCAAAGCGGACGCGGAAGACGCGGCGCGCAAGATTGGCGGTAAAGCCGATCTGAGCGACAGCCTGCTGGAAGAAGTGACCTCGCTGGTGGAATGGCCGGTTGTGCTGACCGCGAAGTTTGAAGAGAAATTCCTGGCCGTTCCGGCTGAAGCGCTGGTTTACACCATGAAGGGTGACCAGAAGTACTTCCCGGTCTATGCCAACGACGGCAAACTGCTGCCAAACTTCATCTTCGTGGCAAACATCGAATCGAAAGATCCGATCCAGATTATCTCTGGTAACGAGAAGGTCGTGCGTCCACGTCTGGCCGATGCCGAGTTCTTCTTCAATACCGACCGTAAAAAGCGTCTGGAAGATCATCTTCCACGCCTGCAGACCGTGTTGTTCCAGCAGCAACTGGGTACGCTGCGCGACAAGACCGACCGTATCGCGGAGCTGTCCGGCTGGATTGCCCGTGAAATCGGTGCGGACGTCAACCACGCAACCCGTGCTGGCCTGCTGTCTAAATGCGACCTGATGACCAACATGGTGTTCGAATTTACCGACACCCAGGGCGTGATGGGCATGCACTACGCGCGTCACGATGGCGAAGCGGAAGACGTGGCCGTGGCCCTGAACGAGCAGTATCAGCCGCGCTTTGCGGGTGACGAACTGCCGTCCAATCCGGTGGCCTGTGCTGTAGCAATTGCCGATAAGATGGACACCCTGGCGGGTATCTTCGGTATCGGTCAGCATCCGAAAGGCGACAAAGACCCGTTTGCGCTGCGTCGTGCTGCGCTCGGCGTGCTGCGTATCATCGTTGAGAAGAACCTGAACCTGGATCTGCAGACCCTGACCGAAGAAGCGGTGCGTCTGTACGGCGACAAGCTGACCAACGCGAACGTGGTGGATGACGTGATCGACTTTATGCTCGGTCGTTTCCGCGCCTGGTATCAGGATGAAGGTTACACCGTCGACACCATTCAGGCGGTGCTGGCGCGTCGTCCGACCCGTCCGGCTGATTTCGATGCGCGTATGAAGGCGGTTTCCCACTTCCGTACGCTGGAAGCGGCATCTGCTCTGGCGGCGGCCAACAAGCGTGTATCCAACATTCTGGCGAAATCCGACGAGACGCTGAACGAGCGTGTGAACGCCGCGACGCTGAAAGAGCCGGAAGAGATCGCCCTGGCGATGCAGGTTGTGGTGCTGCGCGACAAGCTCGAGCCGGTCTTCGCGGAAGGTCGCTACCAGGAAGCGCTGGTGGAGCTGGCCGAGCTGCGTGACGTCATTGACGCCTTCTTCGAGAAAGTGATGGTGAACGTAGAAGATAAAGAGCTGCGTATTAACCGTCTCTCTATGCTCGAAAAACTGCGTGAGCTGTTCCTGCGCGTAGCGGATATTTCGCTGCTGCAGTAATGTGCCCGTTGATACAAATGCTAAAAACCCGCTTCGGCGGGTTTTTTTATGATGTGTTGCTGAAAATTTAACCTTGAAACCGTCAACACATTACCGCTATCCTTATCCACGTTAACTTTCTCGCGCTGGAGTGCCCCCCAAAAATGAACAAACACGACTGATGAATTTCGATCCTTGCTAAACGCCACCGCGTCGGCAGGGGATGTTTTGATTTCATTCAGGAGTGCTTATGGCTCATTTTGCGCAGCCCCCTTCTTTTATTTTGCATCAGGTCACCTGTCAGTTTCCGACGGGCGATACCCTTTTTGGCCCGCTGAATCTCACGCTGGAACCCTCTCTGTGCGCGCTGGTTGGCCGCAACGGCAGCGGAAAAACGCGTCTGCTGCGTCTGCTGGCGGCGCTGGACGAACCGGCTACCGGTCATATTGAACGCTTTGGCTCGCATGTCTTTGTGGCGCAGCAGCACGTCATTTCTTCGCAGACGACGCTGGCTGAACTTCTCGGATATGACGCGATTTTTACTGCGCGTAAGCGCATCGACAGCGGTGATTACCAGCCTGACGATCTGGCGTTGCTCGACGGCTACTGGGATGTAGCCGAGCGACTGAGCGAGGCGTTTATCAATGCGAAGCTCCCGGCGTTTGATCCGGATAAGCCTGCCCTGGAACTCAGCGGCGGCGAGCGCATCCGCGCCCTGCTGTGCGGCGCGTTTACGGCTGAAGCGGATTTCATGCTGCTGGACGAACCGACTAACCATCTGGATCGACAAGGTCGGGCGTGGTTCTACGACCAGTTGAGTCGGTATCAGGGCGGCGTGCTGGTGGCCTCTCATGACCGCGAACTTCTGGAGCAGGTGCCGCGTATTCTTGAGCTGAGCGCCTCGGGTCTGCGCAGCTACGGCGGAAATTATGCGGATTATCAAGCCCAGCGCGATGCCGAACAGCAGGCTGCCCGCGCGGCGCTGGAACATGCGGCAACCGAGCGCAAACGCACCCGCGCGCGCATGCAAAAAGAGCATGATGACAGCCAGCGGCGGTCGGCAAAGACGTTACGCACCGTCGATACCCTGAATATCGCATCGTTTGAGCGTGTCAAATACAAAGGCGCGGCAAAGGAGCGGATCGGCTCATGGAAAAAACAGCACAGCGAGCAAAATGAAGCCCTGAATGCCGCGGTAAACAAGGCGCGTGAACGCGTTGAAGAAGATAACCCGGTCATGTTCACCCTGCCGGGAAGTCAGGTCCCGGAAGGGAAACAGGTACTGGTTCTGGAGGATCTGGTGTTGCCGCATGTGCCTGTCCCACCCATCACATGGCGTATGGACGGACCGATGCGCGTGGCGTTAAAGGGACCGAACGGCTGTGGGAAATCGACGTTGTTAAAAACCATCCTCGGCGAGGTTACTCCCCGTTCGGGTGCCTGTAAGGTATCCGTCAGCTGTGCTTATCTCGACCAGCATCTGTCGCAACTCGATCTCACGCAGTCGGTCATGACGCATCTCAATTTGAGTCATACCCCTCTGGAAGAGGGGGTATTGCGAACCCGTTTAGCACAGCTTCAACTGGGGGCCGACAAAGTGAAGCTCCCATTGGCGGAGCTCAGCGGCGGCGAGCGTCTTAAGGCTGCCCTGGCCTGCGTGCTGTGGCGTGCGGAGGCCACGCAGCTTCTTCTGCTGGATGAACCGACCAACCATCTGGATCTGGCTTCAGTCCAGGCCATTGAAGCGGCGCTGGCCGGTTTCCCTAGGGCTCTGCTGGTGGTATCACACGATGAGCTTTTTTTAAGAGGCCTGGCGTTAACGCATGAGCTGGTATGGGAAGAGGCGGGTTGGCGTTGTGATAGCCTGTAAAACACAAGCCCCCGCAAAGGCGGGGGCATTCAATCTTCACTACGCTATCTGTTTGCTGAGTGCAGGGTTGGCCTGAATCAGGCGCATCAGCCGTAACTCGGTTGGGGTGGGTTTCTCACGTTTTGACTCCCACTCCTGCACCATAGCCACGCTGACACCCATCGCTCTGGCGAATTCTTCGGTTTTCAGTCCTGTCCCTTTGCGCAATTGCTCATATTCTGTAAAGGGATTGGATTTTTGTTGCAGGGTAATCATCTGCGGTACATCTTTAAAAATGATCTGTTCCAGACTGCTCAGCAGTTCAAACTCAGGATCTTTATATTCCATTGAGGACTCCTCTTAAATCTCACATCGTGATCAAGAACATCAGAGAGCAAGTTAAGAATAGTCCCTAATACCAACCCAGGATCGTCACGGGTGTGATTAATTGTGCGGTAACGATCGCTGTATCCGATTCAGCAATATGGATAGTTATGCTAATTCCCTGATTAGTCATAGGTCGGCTTCGCCAGGTATTTTTTTGTAAATGATAAGAAATAAATCGGCAATAGCCGTTTTGCATGAAAAGAGTATCTTGCAAGGCTGACCTGGACTATCCTTGTCAGCGTCGGGCACGCGTGTGCCGGTGTGCGCTTTTTTGGGTGAAAGGAGTAATAAAATGGCGACAGGAAAGTCCTGCTCTCGCTGGTTTGCGCCTATTGCGGCGTTGTTGATGGTTGTTAGCCTGAGTGGGTGTTTTGATAAAGAAGGCGATCAGCGCAAAGCGTTTATCGATTTTCTGCAGAATACAGTGATGCGCAGCGGCGAGCGGTTGCCGACGCTGACTGCGGATCAGAAAAAACAGTTTGGTCCCTTCGTGTCCGATTACGCCATTCTTTATGGTTATTCACAGCAGGTGAGCCAGGCGATGGATTCCGGTATCCGCCCGGTAGTGGATAGCGTGAACGCCATCCGCGTTCCACAGGATTATGTGACGCAGCGTGAGCCGCTGCGCCAGTCCAACGGTGCGCTTGGCGTGCTGAGTCAGCAGTTGCAAAATGCGAAAATGCAGGCTGACGCGTCACGTTCTGCGCTGAAGCAGGGTGACGATCTTAAACCGGTCTTCGACAAAGTGTATGAGAAAGTGGTGACCAAGCCTTCTGAAGCGCTGCAACCGCTGATTCCGGCTGCGCAAATCTTCACGCAGCAACTGGTTCAGGTAGGTGACTTCATCGCCCAGCAGGATACGCAGGTGAGCTTTGTTGCCAATGGTATTCAGTTCCCGACCTCGCAACAGGCAAGCCAGTATAATACGCTGATTGGGCCGCTGGCCTCCCAGCATCAGGCCTTTAGCCAGGCCTGGAGTGCCGCAGTCGCTGCCACAGAATAAACCGAAAAAACCCCGCTTCTGGCGGGGTTTTTTATGCGTTGCGAAAATAACGCTTGTCATTCCTCTACCACATCGGTATAACTATTCCCGTCGGTTTGTTACACAGACCTAAAGCAGTTTAGTAAAGCAGTCCAGATTGTTATCCATAGATACCCTTCGTAGTGACCCTTCCTTCATCGCTTAAAAATCTGTAACGCAATCCATCAAGCCGGAAGGCACAATATATTTGTTAATAAGGTAATTTCTATGTCTGCTAAAATGACTGGTCTGGTAAAATGGTTCAACGCTGATAAAGGTTTCGGCTTCATCACTCCTGACGATGGCTCTAAAGACGTGTTCGTACACTTCTCTGCTATCCAGAACGATGGCTACAAATCTCTGGACGAAGGTCAGAAAGTGTCCTTCACCATCGAAAGCGGCGCTAAAGGCCCAGCAGCTGGTAACGTTGTAAGCCTGTAAGCTTCCAACCCAGTAGCAAAGAATTTAAAAACCCGCCTTCTGGCGGGTTTTTTCGTTTCTACCGTTGCACCTGCGGGTTCACGCAGTTTCTCTCCACCTTTCCGCTAAGGGCGGCAATAAGGTTATCGACCGCGGTGGCCGCCATGTTGTAGCGCGTCTCATGGGTGGCTGAGCCGATGTGGGGCAGGGCAACCACGTTAGGCATTGTCAGCAGCGGGGAGTCCACCGGCAGCGGCTCCTGCTCAAACACGTCCAGACCTGCTGCATGGATCTCACCGTTTTTAAGGGCCTCAATCAGCGCCTTCTCATCCACCACCGGACCACGACCCGCGTTGATGAAAATGGCTGACGTCTTCATTTTTTCAAACGCCTCTTTGCCAATCAGATGACGGGTTTCGTTCGTGAGCGGCAGAACCAGGCAGACAAAATCGGCTTCCTGCAGCAGGGTATCCAGCTCGCAGTAACGAGCGTTGAAGCGTTCTTCGGCTTCACCGTGATGGCGACGCGCGTTATACAGAATCGGCATGTTAAAACCAAAATGCGCGCGCTGCGCCAGCGCCAGCCCGATACGACCCATACCGACAATGCCCAGCGTCTTGCCGTGAACGTCCACGCCGAACCAGTCCGGACCAATGCTTTTTGTCCATTCGCCCGCTTTGACGCGCTCAGCTACTTCCACCACGCGACGGGCCATGGTGAGCATCAGCGCCATCAGCGTATCGGCCACGGTTTCCGTCAGAGCATGCGGGGTATGCATCAGCAGGATTTTGCGGGCGTTAAGCGCATCCACGTCGAAGTTGTCGTAACCCACGGAAACGGTTGAGGTAGCACGAAGCTTCGGCATTTTTTCCAGCAGGGCGACATCCACTTTCTCGCTTGAACCCAGCAGGCCTTCGGCGCTGGCGAACGCATCGGCGTGCTGTGCCACGGTTTCCGGGCTCAGGTTCTTCACCTGCGTGACGGTGAAGTGTTCTTCAAGGCGTTTCTGCAGATCTTCCGGCAGTGCTTTATACAAAATGACGGACGGCTTCATGCTAATCTCCGTTGATTTTTAAGGATTCAGGCGTGGCGAGCGCCGACAGGGTGTTGTTGATTATTAGCAGGCTTAACAATCAGAGTAAGCCACACGGAGGCGAAAAGCGCCACCCCCATAAATATGTACGATGCGGACGGGCTGCCGGTGGCACCGTTCAGGTAGCCGACGAACCAGGAGCCGCAGAACGAGCCCAGCGCACCCATGCTGTTAATTAACGCCATTGCGCCACCCGCAACGTTACGCGGGAGCATCTCCGGGATGATGGCAAAGAACGGTCCGTAAGGGGCGTACATGGCCGCACCGGCAATCACCAGCAGGGTGTAAGAGGCCCAGAAATGGTTTGCGCCCACGGCCCAGGAGCCAATAAAGGCGAAGGCAGCAATCAGCAGCAGCGGCCAGACAAACAATTTACGGTTCTGCAGCTTGTCCGATGCCCAGGAGACGACGATCATGGCGATGGTTGCCGCCAGATATGGTACGGATGACAGCCAGCCTACTTCGACCATGCCGAGGTTCTCGCCGCCGCTGCGGATAATGGACGGCAGCCACAGCACAAAGCCGTACACGCCAATGCTCCAGGTAAAATACTGCGCGCAGAGCAGGAGCACGTTACGCGAGCGGAAGGCTTCGCCGTAGTTACGTACCGCCTTCAGGCCCTGCTGTTCTTTGTCCAGCTGCGCCTGCAGCGCCGCTTTCTCATCTTCAGAAAGCCATTTCGCCTGGGCTGGTTTATCTTTCACCAGCACCCACCAGCAGAAGGCCCAGATAATCGCCGGCACCCCTTCAATGATAAACATTTCGCGCCAGCCGAAGGACTGGATCAGGTAGCCGGACACCACTGACATCCACAGTACCGTTACCGGGTTACCGAGGATAAGGAAGGTATTCGCGCGCGAGCGTTCAGATTTGGTAAACCAGTTGCTGATGTAGATCAGCATCGCCGGCATAACCGCCGCCTCAACGACGCCGAGGATAAAGCGAATGGCGGCCAGGGCAGGAATATTGTTCACCATGCCGGTCAGTGACGCGCAGGCGCCCCACAGGATCAGACAGATGAAGATCAGCTTACGCACGCTGCGGCGTTCCGCATAAATCGCGCCGGGGATCTGGAAGAAGAAGTAGCCCAGGAAGAAAAGGGCACCCAGCAGGGAGGAGATACCTTTGGTGATGCCAAGGTCCTCTGTGATCCCTGCCGCAGACGCGAAGCTGAAGTTGGCACGGTCAAGGTACGCCAGGCTGTACGTGATAAACACGATAGGCATGATGTACCACCAGCGTTTTACTGCATTGGTCGAACTGTTCATAGGCTTGCCTCTGTTGTTGAGGTTGTTACCGCCGTTGTCTGTAGGGTACACGGTGGCTTAATTATTTGGTGCGGCTTGCTGCCCTCACCCTGGCCCTCTCCCACAGGGAGAGGGAATTTAAACGCCGAGCTGTGCTCGCGTTGGTAATCCTTCGCTGTCGCCCTGCACCTGAATGGCCAGCGAGCCAATCTTGTTGCCTCGCGTGACGGCCTGCGGCAGCGTTTTGCCTTCCAGCAGTGCGCTAATCACGCCCACGGCAAAGCCGTCGCCCGCGCCGACGGTGTCGACTACGTTCTCGACCTTCACCGCCGCGACCGCGCCCTGTTCGCCGTCGGCCGTTTTAAACCATGCGCCATCAGCACCGGTTTTCAGCACCACCGCTTTTACCCCTTTATTCAGATAGAAATCGGCAATGCCTTCCGGCGTGCTTTCGCCGGTGAGGATCATCCCTTCTTTCAGGCCTGGCAGAACCCAGTCCGCCCTGAACGCCAGACGGTTCAGTTTCTCCACCATTTCCGCTTCGCTTTTCCACAGCACCGGGCGCAGGTTGGGGTCGAACGATATGGTTTTCCCCTGGCCTTTCAGAGTGGTCGCGGCATGATCGAGCAGCTCATACGAGCTGGCAGACAGCGCGGCCGCCACGCCGCTCAGGTGAAGATGGCGCGCGGAGGCAAAGTAATCTGCGTGGTAATCCGCGACAGACAGGTGGCTTGCGGCCGATCCTTTACGGAAATACTCCACGATGGGATCGGTTCCATTTTCAACCTTAGATTTAAGCTGAAAGCCGGTAGGGAAGCGTCCGTCGAGGGTGACGCCTGCGGCATCAATACCCTCTTTTTTTAGCGAGTCGAGGACGAAATGGCCAAAGCTGTCATCCCCCACGCGGCTAACCCAGCCCACGTTCAGGCCAAGACGCGCCAGGCCGGTTGCGACGTTGAGTTCAGCGCCTGCGACGCGTTTGATAAAGTGCTCTACCGCGCTCAGCTCGCCCGTTTCGGTGGCGACAAACATCGCCATGGCCTCGCCGATCGTGATGACATCCAGCGTCTTGTGCATGGTTTACTCCTCGCGCAGCAGGTTGACGTAATGGCGGGTAACGGCGGTTAAATCCGCCCCTTCCAGCGGGAACTCGATACCGCGCGGGGCATCGGCAGGCAGCTGGCCGAGCAGATCCAGCCAGCGCGCATCGGCGCGGTCCGGCGCCACGGCGCGGAAGTTATCTTTATGCGGCACGGCGGCCTTCACGTGGATATAGCTCACCGCAGGGGCCAGATGACGCGCGGCCTCTTCGGGGGAATCGCCAACCCATAGCCAGTTGCCCATGTCGAAGGTTAGCGTGACGGGTAAAGCCATTTCCCTACAGGCGACCTGGAAGCGCTGCATGGGGGCGAGCTGCCCGCAGTCGGTCTGATCGTTCTCCACGACCAGCGCCATACCGCTTGCATTAAGCAGGCTACGCAAGTCGTCAAGAGGCTGCGCGTCGCGGAAATGGCCCAGGGAAACCTTCAGCCACAGGGCATTCAGGGTGTTGGCTTCAGAAAGATAGCGGGGCAGGTCCGGGTTGAGGTTGCCGTCGGGCATAAACAGGGCGGCGGGTGCGGAGTAGCACGCAAGCAGGCCCAGCAGTTCAATGGATTCACCCAGCGCAGGCAGTGCCAGCAGCTCTTCGCTGTTGAACAGTTCCCGGCGGATCTCCACGCCGTCTGCCCCTGCGCCTGCAATAACGGGAAGCATCGCCCGCTGACCGCCTGCCTGTCGCACCTGTTCCGCACCGTACGCGGCGGTGACCACCATAATTTTCCTGCCCATCTTCGGACTCCTTCGCAACATATCAATACTATTACGCTACATGGAACCGGTTCCAAAGAAAAGGTCAGGATGTTGAATTTATGATCGCTATCACAAGGGAAATTTAACGCGCGGTGGAGCCACGAACGATCAGCTCGCCGGAGAAGACCTGCTCGCGAACGGCATCGCTGGTACCTTCAATACGACGAACCACTTGTTCAACAGCAGCATAGCCAATTTGCCAGGTGGGCTGCTTGAGCGTGGTAATGCCTACGCCAGCCAGTTCCGCCCACTCCAGTTCATCAAACCCCAGCAGACCGATGTCGCTGCCCCAGTGGAGGCCAATGCGCTTGAGCGAGCGGGCGACCTGAAGCGTCAGCGCCCCGTTGGCCGAGATAACGGCTTTGCGCATCCCGCGATGGCGCGTGTGGAACTGACGCAGGGTGTTGTCGAGCTGCCCGGCTTCGTGAAGCGGCGTTTCGGCATTTTCGGCGATCACGCCGGGATAACGCTCCAGCGTGGCGCGAAATGCGCTCAGGCGCTCGCGACGGGTATTGACCATCCCCAGCGGTTCACTCAGAAACAGAATAGCCTCGAAGCCCTGTTCAATGAGATGTTCGGTAGCGGTCGTGGCGGCCTGGGTGTTATCCAGCCCGACGACATCGCAGGCAAATTCAGGAATTTTACGGTCGATGAGGACCATAGGCAGAGAGGATTGCTGCAGGCGGTTTAACCCCTCTTCACGCATGCCTACCGCGTTGACCACAATCCCTTCCACCTGATAGCTGCGCAGCAGGTCGAGATAGTGCAGCTCCTGGTCGACTTCATTATTGGTATTACAGACCAGTGGCGTGAACCCCTTCTCGCGACAGGCGGCTTCGATACCGCTGAGCACGTTAACGGAGTAGGGATTAGTGATATCGGCGATGATAAGTCCGATAAGACGGGTGCGACCGCGTTTTAGCCCGCGCGCCATGAGGCTGGGACGGTAGTCGAGATCGGCAATGGCCTGTTCAATTCGCGCCAGCAACGCATCGGACAGCAGGTGTTTTTCACCGTTAAGGTAGCGCGAAATACTGGTTTTACCGGTTTTGGCGGCTTTCGCCACGTCGCTGATGGTGGCCCGGGCTGGTTTGCTCATCGCTGATTTCCCTGAATTTAGTGAGAATACCTTAGCGGGAAAATCAACGATGGCAAGTGGTTCATGCTGGGGTGTGCGGCTTGATGCCCTCACCCCGACCCTCTCCCACTGGGAGAGGAGGAAATGCAATTACTGAATCGGGCTCAACGTAATCTCAACGCGGCGGTTCTGCGCTTTGCCTTCCGCCGTGCTGTTGCTGGCGATAGGGTTGGCAGGGCCCATGCCGCTGGTGCGGATGCGGTTTGCTTCAACGCCCTGAGTGATGAGCGAGCTGGCCACGGCGTCGGCGCGCTGCTGGGACAGACGCATGTTCAGATCCTGGCTGCCGGTGCTATCGGTATAGCCCATCACGTTCACGGCAGTCTTGTTGTACTCTTTTAGCACCATTGCCACGCCGGTGAGCGTGTTCGCACCTGCTGGTTTCAGCGTTGCGCTGCTGCTGTCGAAGGTCACGTTGTTCGGCATGTTCAGGATGATGTTATCGCCGCTGCGCGTCACGCTCACGCCGGTTCCCTTCATTTTGTCGCGCAGTTTCGCTTCCTGCACGTCCATGTAATAACCAACGCCGCCGCCCAGCGCCGCGCCGGCCGCTGCGCCAATCAGAGCGCCTTTGCCGCGGTCTTTCTTCGAGGAGGAGAGCGCCCCAACGCCTGCGCCGACCAGCGAGCCGATACCTGCGCCAATGCCGGATTTACCCGCTTCGCGTTCACCGGTGTAAGGGTTGGTTGTGCAGCCAGAAACAGCCAGGGCACCGCTCACCAGAGCGGCAATAACGAGTACGCGTTTTTTCATCTTCTTTCCTTAATCCTTTTTATTCTTTGCCACGGCGAGCGTGGCAGTTGATTATGACGTCCACATACGGAGAAAATTCCGGGTATAACTCTGAAATTTGTGACAAACCATAAACTGCCTCAGCAAAGAAGGCCGTAAAACCTGCACGCAACCAGGAGCGCACGCTTGAGCACCTCAACGAAAACCATTCTGACCGCCGCCCACTGGGGTCCGATGCTGGTCGAAACCGATGGCGAAAATGTTCTGTCGTCCCGCGGGGCACTGCCAACCCAACATCCCAACTCGTTACAGACCGTCGTTCGCGATCAGGTGCACAGCAAAACGCGCGTGCGCTGGCCGATGGTGCGTAAAGGTTTTCTGGCCTCGCCGGACAAGCCGCAGGGTATTCGCGGTCAGGATGAGTTTGTTCGCGTGAGCTGGGATGACGCGCTGGCGCTGATCCACGCCCAGCACAAGCGTATCCGCAACAGCTACGGTCCGTCCTCCATTTTTGCCGGGTCCTACGGCTGGCGTTCAAACGGCGTGCTGCACAAAGCCTCGACGCTGCTGCAGCGCTACATGAGCCTGGCGGGAGGCTATACCGGTCATCTGGGGGATTACTCCACCGGCGCGGCGCAGGCGATCATGCCGTACGTCGTGGGCGGGAACGAAGTGTACCAGCAGCAGACCAGCTGGCCGCTGGTGCTGGAGCATACCGATGTGGTCGTACTGTGGAGCGCTAACCCCCTTAACACGCTGAAAATTGCCTGGAATGCCAGCGACGAGCAGGGCATTGGGTATTTCGACGCGCTGCGCAAAAGCGGCAAGCGCATCATCTGCATTGACCCGATGCGTTCTGAAACCATGGATTTCTTTGGCGACAGCGCCGAGTGGGTTGCCCCGCATATGGGCACCGACGTGGCAATGATGCTGGGTATCGCCCATACCCTGGTGGAGAACGGCTGGCACGATGTTGAATTCCTGACGCGCTGTACCACCGGTTTCGATAAATTCGCTGACTACCTGACGGGTCAATCCGATGGGATTGCGAAAACGGCAGAGTGGGCGGCAAATATTTGTGGCGTTCCTGCGGAGAAAATCCGCGAACTGGCGGCGTTGTTCCATAAAAATACCACGATGTTAATGTCCGGCTGGGGAATGCAGCGCCAGCAGTTTGGCGAGCAAAAACACTGGATGCTGGTGACCCTTGCCGCGATGCTTGGGCAGATCGGCACGCCGGGCGGTGGTTTTGGTCTCTCCTATCACTTTGCTAACGGCGGCAACCCCACGCGTAAAGCGGCGGTGCTGGCGTCTCTGCAGGGCTCGGTGCAGGGCGGCGTGGATGCCGTGGATAAAATCCCGGTGGCGCGTATTGTTGAAGCCCTTGAAAACCCCGGTGGTTTTTATCAACACAACGGTCTGGACCGCCATTTCCCGGACATTAAATTTGTCTGGTGGGCTGGCGGGTCGAACTTCACGCACCATCAGGATACCAACCGCCTGATCCGCGCCTGGCAAAAGCCGGAGCTGGTGGTGATTTCCGAGTGCTTCTGGACCGGTTCGGCTAAGCATGCAGATATCGTGCTACCGGCGACCACCTCGTTTGAGCGTAACGATCTCACCATGACCGGTGACTACAGCAACCAGCATATGGTTCCGATGAAGCGCGTAGTGGCCCCGCGAGATGAAGCACGTGATGATTTTGAGGTGTTTGCTGAACTGAGCGAACTGTGGGAAGCGGGCGGCCGCGAGCGTTTTACCGAAGGGAAAAGCGATCTGCAATGGCTGGAGACCTTCTACCAGATTGCCGGACAGCGCGGCGCAGCGCAGGGCGTGACGCTTTCGCCATTCGCTGAGTTTTGGGAGGCGAACCAGATTGTCGAGATGCCGGAGAGCGAGCAGAACGCGAAGTTTGTCCGTTTTGCCGATTTCCGCCGCGACCCCGAGAACCACCCGCTGAAAACAGAGAGCGGAAAGATCGTGATTTACAGCGAGCGCATCGCCAGCTTTGGCTATGCCGACTGCCCGCCGCACCCTACCTGGCTCGAGCCGGATGAGTGGCACGGCAACGCCCAGCCGGAACAGCTGCAGGTGTTGTCTGCGCATCCCTCGCACCGTCTGCACAGCCAGCTTAACTATACGTCCCTGCGCGAGCAGTATGCAGTCGCCGGGCGAGAGCCCATCACGCTGAATACCCATGATGCGAAAGCGCGCGGGATTGCCGACGGTGACGTGGTGCGCGTCTGGAACTCGCGCGGGCAGGTGCTGGCAGGGGCGGTGGTGAGCGACGGAATTAAACCGGGCGTGATCTGTATTCATCAGGGCGCATGGCCCGACCTTGAGCCCGCCGAGGGCGGTATCTGTAAAAACGGGGCGGTTAACGTGCTGACCAAAGATCTCCCCAGTTCGAAGCTGGGGAATGGATGCGCAGGGAACACGGCGCTGGCCTGGGTCGAGAAATATGAGGGGCCCGAGCTTACCTTAACGGCGTTTGATCCGCCTGCCAGCTCATGATCCATGTCGGGTGCTGAGTATCATCCTGCCAGGCGCTGTCTTCAATGCGAAAGCCATGAGCATGATAGAAATTCACCGCCCGGACATTTTTCTGGTACACCTCCAGGGTTAAGTGCGAGAAGCGCTGTTGAACATGGTTCAGCAGCGCGCGCCCGATGCCTTTCCCGATGCATGACGGCGCCACAAACAGGGCGCCGACAAACTGAGACTGCATCACGCTGATAAATCCGTAAGGTTCGCCATCCTGTTCCCAAACCCAGGTTTCCGCCGACGGCAGGTAAACGTCCCGCACCATGGCCTCGTTCTCTTTCCAGTAACCCGGCTCGATAAACGGATGCGCTTCCGTGGTGCTTTCAAGCCACAGGCTCAAAAGCGGCGCGGTATTTTCATTTTGCCATTTGCGGATCATGATGGCCTCCCGGATGACAGAAGCAGCCGGTAACGTGGTCATTGACCAGGCCACAGGCCTGCATAAAGGCGTAGCAGATGGTGGAGCCGACAAACTTAAAGCCGCGTTTTTTCAGTGCTTTCGAGAGCGCATCCGAGGCCGGGGTGGAGGCCGGGATTTCCGCGAGCGTGGCGGCCTGAGTGAGTTGCGGTTTGTTGTTCACAAACGTCCAGACAAAATCTGAAAATGATTCGCCGTTTTGCTCCATCGCCAGGTAAGCGCGTGCGTTGCCGATGATGGCCTGGATCTTACCGCGATGGCGGATGATGCCGGCGTCCTGCACCAGCCGCTCCACGTCCTCATCGGTCATCGCAGCGACGGCGACAGGATCGAACTGATGGAAAGCGTTGCGGTAATTTTCACGTTTTTTCAGTACCGTAATCCATGATAACCCCGCCTGCTGGCCCTCCAGGCAGATCATCTCGAAGAGCTTTTTGCCATCCCTTTCCGGCACGCCCCATTCCCGATCGTGATAGTCGATATAAAGCTGATCCTGGCTTACCCAACCGCAACGTTCCATCCGTCATCTCCCTTATTGATACTGATTTCGCAAAAATTTCGTTCTGACTGGCTTGACGTGTTTACTATAAAGACAATAGTTAATACAGGGCCATATGCTCTCTAAGCTCTTCCTGAATAACGACAAATATCGCCGAATTCGGCTCTCTCTGGGGTCGCGTTGATGATGATAAAAAAAATCAGTGGTCGCCATGCTGCTTCTGGCCTGGTGGGAATTTCAGCCTGCCTGTTCTTTTGTAATACAGCGTCTGCCTGGCAACAGGAATATATCGTTTCAGACGCCCAGAATAATACGGCGGAACGCTATACATGGGACGCGGATCACCAACCGCGTTATGAGGATATTCTGGCTGAGCGTATTCAGTCTTCGCAGAACGCGCCGGGACTTGCCCTGAATATACCGTCTGGCAGAACGACGGAGGGGGCAATGAGCGTGGGCTGGAATTTTCCCGTTTCAGCACGCATCACCACCGGCCCGGTGGTGGCATGGCGGTACGACGGCACGACTCCCATGATGATCAACGAGTTTGGTGATAGCGCGTCGACGCAAGCAATCACCGACCCGCTCTGGCATGCCAGCGTCAGCACGCTGGGGTGGCGCGTGAATACCCAGTATGGCGATCTCCGTCCGTGGGCGCAGATTAGCTATAACCAGCAGTTTGGTGAAAACCAGTGGAAATCGCAGTTTGGCATGCCGCAAACGCCAGCCCCTGCCCAAAACGGTAGCTGGATGGATGTCACCGTGGGAACGGATATTCCCTTTAACACGCGTATGGCGGCCTATGCGTCGCTGGCTCAGGGGGAGCACACCACCACCGGTGAGGAGTTTTTATACACACTCGGCGTCAGCGCGAATTTCTAGAGTTGTTACTTTTTTAAACGTTACGATAACATCTCGAATACAACAACCACAGGGTTTACAGCGATAGCAGGTACTAACACGCTATCGCTTTATTCCCGTGCCAGGTCATTCATTCCCGATTCCAGGCATTTCATTCCGTTCCGCCTGCATTTCATGCCGTTTTACCCCAGGCATATTAAGGTTTTGTTTATCGTTGTCCTCAGCGAACTTCCTTAATTTCTCTTGCAGGACAACTGCCATGAACACATCAACCTATAACCGCACGCGCTGGCTCACGCTCTTTGGTACCATCGTCACTCAGTTTGCATTGGGGTCGGTCTATACCTGGAGCCTGTTCAACAGCGCGCTTTCCGACAAACTCGGCGCGCCGGTCAGCCAGGTCGCGTTCTCCTTTGGTTTGCTGAGCCTGGGTCTGGCGATTTCGTCTTCCGTCGCGGGTAAGCTGCAGGAGCGTTTTGGCGTGAAGCGCGTGACCATGGCGTCCGGCATCCTGCTGGGTCTGGGCTTTTTCCTGACGGCGCACTCCAGCAACCTGATGATGCTGTGGCTAAGCGCCGGCGTGCTGGTGGGGCTGGCCGATGGCGCAGGTTACCTGCTGACCCTGTCGAACTGCGTGAAGTGGTTCCCGGAGCGTAAAGGTTTAATCTCCGCGTTTGCCATCGGCTCATATGGCCTGGGCAGCCTCGGGTTCAAATTTATCGACTCCCACCTGCTGGCGTCCGTCGGCCTCGAAAAAACCTTTATGATCTGGGGCGCAATCGTGCTGGTGATGATTTTGTTCGGCGCCACGCTGATGAAAGATGCGCCGCAGCAGGAGGTTAAATCCGTGAACGGCGTGGTGGAGAACGACTTCACCCTCGCGCAGTCCATGCGTAAGCCACAGTACTGGATGCTGGCGGTCATGTTCCTGACTGCCTGCATGAGCGGTCTGTATGTTATCGGCGTGGCGAAGGATATCGCGCAGGGCATGGTGAAGCTGGATGCGGCCACGGCGGCGAATGCGGTGACGGTCATCTCCATTGCCAACCTCTCCGGTCGTCTGGTGCTCGGTATTCTGTCTGACAAAATTGCCCGCATCCGCGTGATTACGATTGGGCAAGTGGTCTCGCTGGTCGGTATGGCGGCGCTGCTGTTCGCTCCGCTGAATGAAGCCACCTTCTTTGCGGCGATTGCCTGCGTGGCCTTTAACTTCGGCGGCACTATTACCGTCTTCCCGTCACTGGTGAGCGAGTTCTTTGGCCTGAACAATCTGGCGAAAAACTACGGCGTTATCTATCTGGGCTTCGGGATCGGCAGTATCTGCGGCTCGCTGATTGCCTCCCTGTTCGGCGGGTTCTACGTGACCTTCTGCGTAATATTTGCCCTGCTGATTATCTCGCTGGCGCTCTCAACCACGATTCGCCAGCCGCAGCGCGAAGTATTCAAAGAAGCGCATGCGTAAGCGGTATGAAAGAGGCCTCTGTGGCCTCTTTTGTCTTTATGCGAGACGCTTCCCGTCTCGATATTTTGTAAAAATTTACACCGATCACACTCTCTGCTGCCACTTTTCTCTCCCGCTGTGGTCTACTTACCGCGCTTGTAGACGTTTCTCATAACGCTTCCTTACGCATTTACTTACTCTGTCCGCTTTCTCTTTGAGATTCGACGGGTCTTTATACCCCTTCCCCCAGGGTTGTTTGCATGAAATACATTAGGTCTCTTACCCAGCAAAGATTGTGTCTGATGCTGGCTGTCTATATCGGATTATTTCTGAATGGCGCGGTACTGTTCAGAAGAGTGGAAGGTTATTTCGAAAACCTTACCGTAAGTAATTGTATTTTTGCCGCAATTGAAGTGTTCGGCTCCGTCCTCGCTACATTCTTCCTCTTACGCTTGCTGTCCCTTTTTGGCCGACGTACCTGGCAAATTTTGGCCTCGCTGGTGGTGATTATTTCTGCCGCCGCAAGCTATTACATGACCTTTATGAACGTGGTCATTGGGTACGGTATCGTTGCCTCGGTGATGACCACGGATATCGATCTCTCGAAAGAGGTGGTAGGGAAAGGCTTCATCGTCTGGACGGTTTTAACCTGTCTGATACCGCTGTTCTTTATCTGGAACAATACGTGCCGCTATACGCTGTTACGCCAGCTGCGCACGCGTGGACAGCGGATCCGCAATATCGTCGTCGTTCTGCTGGCCGGTCTGCTGGTATGGGCGCCTATCCGCCTGATGGAAACGCAGCAAAAACGCGTCGAAAAAGCGACGGGCGTGGATATGCCAAGCTATGGCGGCGTGGTGGCAAACTCCTATTTGCCGTCTAACTGGCTGTCAGCGTTAGGTCTGTATGCCTGGGCGCAGGCGGATGAATCCGGTGATGTTAAGTCGCTGATCAATCCACTGAAAAAATTCACCTACCAGCCGCCAGCCGACGGGCTTGATGATACGTACGTCGTTTTTGTCATTGGCGAAACGACGCGCTGGGATCATATGGGCATTCTCGGCTATAACCGGGATACCACGCCAAAGCTGGCGCAGGAGAAGAACCTGGTGGCTTACCGGGGTTACTCCTGCGATACCGCGACCAAGCTTTCGCTGCGCTGTATGTTTGTTCGCGAAGGCGGTGCAAGCGATAACCCGCAGCGCACGCTGAAAGAGCAAAACGTCTTTGCCGTGCTAAAGCAGCTTGGATTTAGCTCAGACCTGTTCGCCATGCAAAGTGAGATGTGGTTCTACACCAATACCCTGGCAGATAACATCGCGTACCGTGAGCAGATTGGCGCCGAACCGCGTAACCGCGGTAAAAACGTCGACGACATGCTGCTGCTGGAAGAGATGTCGCAATCCCTCAAGAATCATCCGCAGGGCAAGCATCTTGTCATTCTGCATACCAAAGGATCGCATTACAGCTATTACCAGCGCTACACGCGTGATTTCGCGAAGTGGCAGCCTGAGTGCGTGGGCATTAATAAAGACTGCAGCAAGCAGGAGCTGATCAATGCCTATGATAACTCGGTGCTGTATGTGGATACCTTCCTGAGCCGGGTGATCGACCAGCTGCGCGATAAGAAAGCGATTGTGATTTATGCGGCAGACCACGGTGAATCCATCAACGAGAAAGAGCATCTGCACGGTACGCCGCGCAAGCTGGCACCGCCTGAACAGTTCCGCGTGCCGATGATCATGTGGATGTCGGATAAGTACCTGGAAAACCCGGAGAAGGCGAAGATGTTTGCTCAGCTGAAGAAAGAGGCGGAGATGAAGGTGCCGCGTCGTCACGTTGAGCTGTACGACACCATTATGGGTTGTCTCGGCTATACCTCACCGAACGGTGGGATTAACGAAAACAACAACTGGTGTAAACTCCCTGCTAACAGCGTAAAAACCGCGCAGTAGCTGCTCTGGCGAGAATATCGCCAGTTGAATGGCTTTTTGAAAATAAGGGATTGACGGGGGCGCACCTCAGCAGTAAGATGCGCTCCGCATTCGGCGAGTAGCGCAGCTTGGTAGCGCAACTGGTTTGGGACCAGTGGGTCGGAGGTTCGAATCCTCTCTCGCCGACCACATTCTGAAAAGGGCTAACCGCAAGGTTAGCCCTTTTTGCATTATGACCTTATCCCGTCAGAGTATCCAAAACGCCCCTTAGATCCGCTTCTTCCTGCCTGTTAACGATTTTGTGACATAATCCATTGTATTTTTTTATATATAGATTGATCTTTTTTCGCGTTGCTTATGGATAACCTCAGCATTTTTCGCTGTGCGTTTTAGCGTTCATGGAATTTAGTGCTCAGATAATCACCATTCTGCAAGAAAATTTACCCATTCTGAATAAAAGTTAATCACTGATTGTTGCGAAATATGAAGAGACTTGTGCTGCAGGATAGCGAGTAGCATAAATTTCCCTGCTGAAAACTGGCATACATAGTTTTTTTAATCTTTGTTTGCGGTTTCTCACACTCAGCGTAAATCCCCGTCACCTGTATTGACGTTTTCACATTCTGTTGACAGATTGTAGGGCATGAGGGGCATTTCAGGGACGATCTGCGCTGCAACTCAAACGCTCTTCTGAAAGGATTCTCCATCCCTTTAAAGCCTTCGGGCATCACCGACCGGACCGGGTAAAAAATAAATAAAGGTCTGGCGGCGTAACACAACAAAGCAAAACATCACATTGGAGCAGAATAATGAGTATTTCCTTGAAGAAGTCAGGGATGCTGAAGCTTGGTCTGAGCCTGGTGGCTATGACCGTGGCAGCAAGCGTACAGGCAAAAACCCTGGTTTACTGTTCTGAAGGCTCGCCGGAAGGCTTTAACCCACAGCTCTTTACCTCTGGTACGACTTACGACGCAAGCTCTGTACCGATCTATAACCGTCTGGTTGAATTCAAAACCGGTACCACGGAAGTGATTCCGGGGCTGGCAGAGAAGTGGGACGTCAGCGAAGACGGCAAAACCTATACCTTCCACCTGCGCAAAGGCGTGAAGTGGCAGGACAGCAAAGAATTCAAACCAACGCGCGACTTTAACGCCGACGACGTTGTGTTCTCCTTCGATCGTCAGAAAAACGCGCAGAACCCGTACCACAAAGTGTCTGGCGGCAGCTATGAATACTTCGAAGGGATGGGCCTGCCGGATCTGATTTCTGAAGTGAAAAAAGTGGACGACAATACCGTTCAGTTCGTGCTGACGCGTCCGGAAGCGCCATTCCTGGCTGACCTGGCTATGGACTTTGCTTCAATTCTGTCCAAAGAGTACGCGGACAACATGCTGAAAGCCGGTACGCCGGAAAAAGTCGACCTGAACCCAATCGGTACCGGTCCATTCCAGCTGCTGCAGTACCAGAAAGACTCCCGCATTCTGTACAAAGCGTTCGAAGGCTATTGGGGCACCAAGCCGCAGATCGACCGTCTGGTCTTCTCCATTACGCCTGATGCATCAGTGCGTTATGCAAAACTGCAGAAAAACGAATGCCAGGTTATGCCATACCCGAACCCGGCTGACATTGCCCGCATGAAGCAGGACAAGAACATCAACCTGCTGGAGCAGGCTGGCCTGAACGTGGGCTATCTCTCCTTCAACACCGAGAAGAAACCGTTTGATGACGTGAAAGTGCGTCAGGCGCTGACCTACGCGGTGAACAAAGAAGCGATCATCAAGGCCGTTTACCAGGGCGCTGGCGTTGCAGCCAAAAACCTGATCCCACCAACCATGTGGGGCTATAACGACGACGTTAAAGACTACAGCTACGATCCTGAGAAAGCGAAAGCGCTGCTGAAAGAAGCGGGCCAGGATAAAGGCTTCACCGTCGAGCTGTGGGCGATGCCGGTACAGCGTCCGTACAACCCGAACGCACGCCGCATGGCAGAAATGGTTCAGGCTGACTGGGCTAAGATTGGCGTTCAGGCCAAGATTGTGACCTACGAGTGGGGCGAGTACCTGAAGCGCGCTAAAGCGGGTGAGCACCAGGCGGTAATGATGGGCTGGACCGGTGATAACGGGGATCCGGACAACTTCTTCGCTACCCTGTTCAGCTGCGCGGCGGCGAAAGACGGTTCTAACTACTCTCGCTGGTGCTACAAGCCGTTTGAAGACCTGATCCAGCCGGCGCGTGCGACCGACGATCACAACAAACGTATTGAAATGTACAAGCAGGCTCAGGTTGTTATGCACGATCAGGCTCCGGCGCTGATTGTTGCTCACTCCACCGTGTACGAGCCAGTGCGTAAAGAAGTGAAGGGCTACGTGGTTGATCCACTGGGCAAACACCACTTCGAGAACGTATCTGTTGAATAATAAGTAGGGTGTTTTCCCTCTCCCTCCGGGAGAGGGCAAGGGTGAGGGGCGTGCATGCATCCCCTCACCCTCATCTTCTCTCAAGGGAGAAGAAATTTACATTTGTGAGCAATACAGACGTCACGCCACTGGTCGTGCGTCATCAGAGAGAATCCGGGTTATGTTGCAGTTCATCCTCCGACGTCTGGGACTTGTTATCCCCACGTTTATCGGTATCACCCTTCTCACTTTTGCCTTCGTCCATATGATCCCCGGCGACCCGGTAATGATTATGGCGGGCGAGCGTGGTATTTCCCCTGAGCGCCATGCACAGCTGCTGGCTGAACTCGGTCTCGATAAGCCGATGTGGCAGCAGTATCTCCACTATATCTGGGGCGTGCTGCACGGTGATTTAGGGATTTCGCTGAAAAGCCGCCTTCCGGTGTGGGACGAGTTCGTGCCGCGTTTTAAAGCGACGCTGGAGCTTGGCGTCTGCGCCATGATTTTCGCCACTGCGGTAGGTATCCCGGTTGGGGTGCTGGCAGCCGTTAAGCGTGGCTCTATTTTTGACCATACCGCCGTGGGCCTGGCGCTGACCGGCTACTCCATGCCTATCTTCTGGTGGGGCATGATGCTGATCATGCTGGTCTCGGTGCAGCTTAACCTGACCCCGGTCTCCGGGCGCGTTAGCGATATGGTCTTCCTGGATGACTCCAACCCGCTCACCGGCTTTATGCTGATTGATACGGCTATCTGGGGCGAGGAGGGCAACTTCATGGATGCCGTCGCGCACATGATCCTGCCTGCCATGGTGCTGGGGACCATTCCTCTGGCGGTGATCGTGCGTATGACCCGTTCATCGATGCTGGAAGTGCTGGGTGAGGATTACATCCGCACCGCGCGCGCCAAGGGCCTGACGCGCATGCGCGTCATTATCGTCCATGCGCTGCGTAACGCCATGCTGCCGGTGGTGACCGTTATCGGTCTCCAGGTGGGGACGTTGCTGGCGGGGGCGATTCTGACCGAAACCATCTTCTCCTGGCCGGGCCTGGGCCGCTGGCTGATTGACGCGCTGCAACGCCGTGACTATCCGGTTGTGCAGGGCGGTGTACTGCTGGTCGCGACGATGATTATCCTCGTCAACCTGCTGGTCGATTTGCTGTACGGCGTGGTGAACCCGCGTATTCGTCATAAGAAGTAAGGGGCCATCATGTCACAAGTCACTCAAAATAAAGTGGTCGCTGCACCGGTTCCTATGACGCCGCTGCAGGAATTCTGGCACTACTTCAAGCGCAATAAAGGTGCGGTAGTAGGTCTGGTGTATGTTGCTATCATGATCCTGATTGCGGTGTTTGCGAACTTCCTCGCACCGTATAATCCGGCGGACCAGTTCCGCGATGCGCTGCTCGCGCCACCTGCGTGGCAGGACGGCGGTAGCCTGGCGCACCTGCTCGGTACCGATGACGTGGGCCGCGATGTGCTGTCGCGTCTGATGTACGGCGCGCGCCTGTCGCTGCTGGTCGGCTGCCTGGTGGTGGTGCTCTCCCTGATTATGGGGATCGTTCTCGGCCTGGTTGCCGGTTACTTCGGCGGCATCGTTGATAACATCATCATGCGTATCGTCGACATCATGCTGGCGCTGCCAAGCCTGCTGCTGGCCCTGGTGCTGGTGGCGATCTTCGGTCCGTCGATCGGTAACGCCGCCCTGGCGCTGACGTTCGTCGCGCTTCCTCACTACGTGCGTTTAACCCGTGCGGCGGTGCTGGTGGAAGTGAACCGCGATTACGTTACCGCCTCTCGTGTGGCGGGTGCCGGTGCGATGCGCCAGATGTTCGTGAATATCTTCCCTAACTGCCTTGCGCCGCTGATCGTTCAGGCGTCGCTCGGTTTCTCTAACGCCATTCTTGATATGGCCGCTCTTGGCTTCCTGGGCATGGGTGCGCAGCCGCCAACACCGGAGTGGGGCACCATGCTCTCCGACGTGTTGCAGTTCGCACAAAGCGCCTGGTGGGTTGTCACCTTCCCGGGTCTGGCAATCCTGCTGACGGTGCTGGCATTTAACCTGATGGGTGATGGCCTGCGTGATGCGCTTGATCCCAAACTGAAGCAGTAAGAGGCACGAGATGGCGTTATTAAATGTAGATAAATTATCGGTGCACTTCGGCGACGAAGGCACCCCGTTTCGCGCCGTGGACCGCATCAGCTACAGCGTAAATCAGGGCGAAGTGGTAGGCATTGTCGGGGAATCCGGTTCCGGTAAGTCGGTGAGTTCACTGGCGATCATGGGGCTGATTGATTACCCGGGCCGCGTGATGGCGGAAAACCTACAGTTCAACGGTCAGGATCTGAAGCGCATTTCTGAAAAACAGCGCCGCCAGCTGGTGGGCGCCGAAGTGGCGATGATTTTCCAGGATCCCATGACCAGCCTTAACCCCTGCTACACCGTTGGTTTCCAGATTATGGAAGCGATTAAGGTGCATCAGGGTGGGAATAAGAAAACCCGTCGCCAGCGCGCGATCGATCTGCTGAACCAGGTAGGTATTCCTGACCCGGCATCGCGCCTGGACGTTTACCCGCATCAGCTCTCCGGTGGGATGAGCCAGCGCGTGATGATCGCGATGGCGATTGCCTGTCGGCCAAAGCTGCTGATTGCGGATGAACCGACGACGGCGCTGGATGTGACCATTCAGGCACAAATCATCGAACTGCTGCTGGAGCTGCAGCAGAAAGAGAATATGGCGCTGGTGCTGATTACGCACGATCTGGCGCTGGTAGCCGAAGCCGCGCACAAAATCATCGTGATGTATGCGGGCCAGGTGGTTGAGACCGGAAATTCTCACGATATTTTCCGCGCGCCGCGTCACCCGTATACCCAGGCGCTTTTACGCGCGCTGCCGGAGTTTGCTCAGGACAAAGCGCGTCTGGCGTCGCTGCCGGGTGTGGTGCCGGGTAAATATGACCGTCCGCAGGGCTGTCTGCTTAATCCGCGCTGTCCATATGCGACGGACAAATGCCGGGCGGAGGAGCCAGAACTGAACCAGCTGGCTGATGGTCGTCAGTCGAAATGCCACTACCCACTCGATGATGCCGGGAGGCCAACACTATGAGTACGCAACAGGCCACCACGCAACAGCCGCTGTTGCAGGCCATCGACCTGAAAAAATACTACCCGGTGAAGAAGGGACTGTTTGCCCCTGAACGCCTGGTAAAAGCGCTGGACGGCGTCTCCTTTAACCTCGAACGCGGTAAAACGCTGGCGGTGGTGGGAGAGTCAGGCTGCGGGAAATCCACGCTGGGCCGTCTGCTGACGATGATTGAAGTGCCGACCGGCGGTGAGCTCTATTATCAGGGGCAAGATCTACTCAAGCACGATCCGCAGGCGCAGAAGCTGCGTCGCCAGAAAATCCAGATTGTGTTCCAGAACCCGTATGGTTCGCTGAACCCGCGTAAAAAAGTGGGACAGATTCTGGAAGAGCCGCTGCTGATCAACAGTAATCTGAGCAAAGAGCAGCGCCGTGAAAAAGCGCTGGCGATGATGGCGAAGGTCGGCCTCAAAACCGAGCATTACGATCGCTATCCGCACATGTTCTCCGGTGGCCAGCGTCAGCGTATTGCTATCGCGCGCGGGCTGATGCTCGATCCGGACGTGGTGATTGCCGATGAGCCGGTCTCCGCGCTCGACGTATCCGTACGTGCGCAGGTGCTGAACCTGATGATGGATCTGCAGCAGGAGCTGGGGCTGTCTTACGTGTTCATCTCCCATGACCTGTCGGTAGTGGAGCACATTGCTGATGAAGTGATGGTGATGTACCTGGGGCGCTGCGTGGAGAAGGGGACCAAAGACCAGATCTTTAATAATCCTCGTCACCCGTATACCCAGGCGCTGCTGTCTGCGACACCGCGTCTGAACCCGGACGATCGTCGTGAGCGTATTAAGCTGACGGGTGAACTGCCAAGTCCGCTGAATCCGCCTCCGGGATGTGCATTCAACGCCCGCTGCAGCCGCCGCTTTGGCCCGTGCACCCAGCTCCAGCCGCAGCTGAAGGATTATGGCGGCCAGCTGGTTGCCTGCTTTGCGGTCGATCAGGATGAAAATGGCGAAAAGCCACACGCATAACGAAAAAAACCGGCGCTAAGCCGGTTTTTTTATGTCTGATTGATTATTTCCGCAGGCGAATCTGGTCGACGGCGTGCTTCTCGCTCTTGGTGAGGATCAGGCTCGCACGCTCGCGCGTCGGCAGGATGTTCTCTTTGAGGTTCACGTAGTTGATCTCATTCCATAGCCCCGTCGCCACATTGATCGCTTCTTCTTCAGAAAGCTGAGCATAGTGGTGGAAATAGGAATCCGGATCGGTGAACGCCCCTTCACGGAACTTCAGGAAGCGATTGATGTACCAGTTTTGCAGCAGGTCTTCCGGCGCATCGACATAGATAGAGAAATCGACGAAATCCGAGACGAATACGTGATGCGGGTCGTGAGGATAGTCCATGCCGCTTTGCAGCACGTTCAGACCTTCCAGAATGAGAATGTCTGGCTGAACCACCGTTTTATCCCCACCCGGAATGCGATCGTAGATCAGGTGCGAATAGACTGGCGCGGTGACGTTTGGGGCACCAGATTTAAGGTCGGAAACGAATTTCACCAGACGGTGCATATCATAAGAGAGCGGGAAGCCCTTCTTCTTCATCAGCCCGCGTTCTTTTAACACCTCGTTCGGGTGCAGAAAACCGTCGGTGGTGATCAGCTCCACGCTGCGGTGTTCCGGCCAGCGGCTCAACAGCGCCTGCAGGACGCGCGCGGTGGTACTTTTACCCACGGCCACGCTGCCTGCGATACTAATGATATAAGGAATGCGTTGACCGTTCGTCCCGAGAAACTGCTCCAGCACGGCCTGACGACGCAGGTTTGAGCTGATATAGAAGTTAAGCAAGCGAGAGAGGGGGAGATAAATTTCTGCCACCTCTTCCAGGGACAGATCTTCGTTTATCCCTTTTAACCGTGCGATTTCACCTTCCGTCAGCGTCATAGGGACGGAATCACGCAGGGCAGCCCACTGGCTGCGGTTAAAGTGAAGATAAGGCGTCATTAACGTTTGCTCTTTTTTGCTCATAAGCATGCTTCAGCGAGCCAGCACCACACTGCCGGATCGTGGCTCATCACACAGTTAATTTTGGACAATGGGCAGGAGGTTAACACCAGATGACGGGAATAATAAGAAAAAAGATGGAAAGCGCTGCGTTACGCGGAAGCCGTCACGCTACGGTGAATACGGTGCAAATCACGATGATATGTTGAATATTTGACCTCGAATGGCTACTTTTACAGCGCTCTATACGCTGTTCGCATAAAATGTGAGCGAAAGAACGTTTTATGCAAATTTTTAGTTGCATGACCGCGCAGGTATCCATAGAATGCGCGCTACTTGATGCCGACTTAGCTCAGTAGGTAGAGCAACTGACTTGTAATCAGTAGGTCACCAGTTCGATTCCGGTAGTCGGCACCATCAAGTCCGGTGGGGTTCCCGAGCGGCCAAAGGGAGCAGACTGTAAATCTGCCGTCACAGACTTCGAAGGTTCGAATCCTTCCCCCACCACCACTTTCTGGCAGCGTAAATGCCGCCGGAGCTGGTTGGAAAAATTAGCCAGCTCAAACTGAAAAAGAGAGAAATCTCTTTTTTTGTTACAGAAAGAACTGGGTAGCCGAGTTTCAGGATGCGGGCATCGTATAATGGCTATTACCTCAGCCTTCCAAGCTGATGATGCGGGTTCGATTCCCGCTGCCCGCTCCAATACGTGCTGATATGGCTCAGTTGGTAGAGCGCACCCTTGGTAAGGGTGAGGTCCCCAGTTCGACTCTGGGTATCAGCACCACTTCACTTCTCCTTCCCGTTTCTCTCTGTTTCAATTTTACTGTATTCAACAATTCAGGCATTTCGCCTGGTTGATGTGGTGATATCACCGATTTATCCGTGTCTTAGAGGGACAATCGATGTCTAAAGAAAAGTTTGAACGTACAAAACCGCACGTTAACGTCGGTACTATCGGCCACGTTGACCATGGTAAAACAACGCTGACCGCTGCAATCACTACCGTTCTGGCAAAAACCTACGGTGGTTCTGCTCGTGCATTCGACCAGATCGATAACGCACCAGAAGAAAAAGCTCGTGGTATCACCATCAACACCTCTCACGTTGAGTACGACACCCCGACTCGT
>NZ_JAJNOG010000006.1:0-258339 GCF_027947695.1 Enterobacter sp. PI-10
ATTGTCCGAAGACATTAAGAATCCATGTCACTTTGAGTGCCCACACAGATTGTCTGATAAATTGTTAAAGAGCAGTGCCGCTTCGCTTTTCGCAGCGGCGCGGGGTGTGCATATTACGCTTTCCCGCTTCAGAGTCAAGCGTTTATTTACACTATTCTCTGCTGACCCGGCGGCGTGTGTGCCGTTGTTCCGTGTCAGTGGAGGCGCATTATAGGGAGTAATTCTGAACCTGCAAGGATAAAGTGAAATTTATTTACTGACTGCTCACTTTCCAGGCAAAACCAACTCCAGACCTCAATTTTCGCCTGGTTTTTAAACAAAAACGAGCCGCAAGCGGCTCGTTTTTGCGTTTTGTGACTTACTGCACTGCCACAATGCGATCGTCGTTGGCTTCCAGACGGATAACTTTGCCAGGAACCAGCTCCCCGGAGAGGATCTGTTGCGCCAGCGGGTTTTCGATCTGCTGCTGGATAGCGCGTTTCAATGGACGCGCACCGTACACCGGATCGTAACCGTTCTTACTCAGCAGCTTCAACGCATCGTCGGAGATGTGAATTTCATATCCACGTTCTTCCAGACGTTTGTACAGACGCTGCAGCTGGATCTGCGCAATCGACGCAATGTGTTTCTCACCCAGAGGATGGAATACCACCACTTCATCAATACGGTTGATGAACTCCGGACGGAAGTTATGGCTTACCACACCCAGCACCAGATCCTTCATGTGGCTGTAGTCCAGTTCACCGAAACGTTCCTGAATCAAATCGGAACCCAGATTCGAGGTCATAATGACAACCGTATTACGGAAGTCGACCGTTCTCCCCTGCCCGTCGGTCAGACGACCATCATCCAGCACCTGAAGCAGGATGTTGAACACATCCGGATGCGCTTTTTCCACCTCATCCAGCAGGATGACGGAATAAGGACGACGGCGCACCGCTTCCGTCAGGTACCCACCTTCTTCATAACCCACATATCCCGGAGGCGCCCCGACCAGACGCGAGACGGAGTGTTTCTCCATAAATTCGGACATGTCGATACGCACCATCGCATCGTCGCTGTCGAACATAAAGTTAGCCAGCGCTTTGCACAGCTCGGTTTTACCGACACCCGTCGGCCCCAGGAACAGGAACGAACCAATCGGGCGGTTTGGATCGGACAGCCCTGCACGGCTACGACGAATAGCGTTCGATACCGCCTCAACCGCTTCGTTTTGACCAATCACACGATTGTGGAGATCGTTCTCCATGCGCAGCAGTTTTTCACGCTCGCCTTCCAGCATGCGCGCCACGGGAATACCGGTCCAGCGCGCCAGGACTTCCGCGATCTCGGCATCCGTCACTTTATTACGCAACAGACGCATCGTTTTACCTTCTGACTGCGTCGCTATCTCAAGCTGTTTTTCCAGCTCAGGAATTTTGCCGTACTGCAGTTCAGACATCCGAGCCAGATCGCCCACGCGTCGCGCCTGCTCAATGGCAATTTTTGCCTGTTCGAGTTCAGCTTTAATGGTCTGCGTACCGGAAAGGGAGGCTTTCTCGGCTTTCCACTCTTCTTCCAGCTCAGAATACTGGCGCTCTTTATCGTCCAGCTCTTCATTGAGCATATCGAGGCGTTTCTTACTGGCTTCATCAGACTCTTTCTTCAGCGCCTGCTGTTCCAGCTTGAGCTGAATGATGCGTCGGTCGAGTCGGTCCAGCTCTTCCGGCTTCGAGTCAATCTGCATACGAATGCTCGACGCCGCTTCATCAATCAGGTCGATCGCTTTATCCGGCAGCTGACGGTCAGCAATATAACGATGCGAAAGCGTCGCCGCCGCAACGATGGCCGGGTCAGTGATCTGTACATGGTGGTGCAGTTCATAGCGCTCTTTCAGACCACGCAGGATCGCGATGGTATCTTCAACGCTTGGCTCGGCAACAAACACTTTCTGGAAACGACGTTCCAGCGCAGCATCTTTCTCAATGTACTGACGGTACTCATCCAGCGTAGTGGCACCGACGCAGTGAAGTTCACCGCGCGCCAGCGCAGGTTTCAGCATGTTCCCGGCATCCATCGCGCCATCCGCTTTACCCGCGCCGACCATGGTGTGCAGTTCATCGATAAACAGAATGACGTTGCCTTCCTGCTTCGCCAGGTCGTTAAGCACGCCTTTAAGGCGCTCTTCGAACTCGCCGCGGTATTTCGCACCGGCCACCAGCGCGCCCATATCCAGCGCCAGTACGCGACGGCCTTTCAGCCCTTCTGGCACTTCACCGTTCACAATACGCTGCGCCAGCCCTTCAACAATGGCGGTTTTACCGACACCAGGTTCACCAATCAGTACCGGGTTGTTCTTGGTACGACGCTGCAGTACCTGAATGGTACGACGAATTTCTTCATCACGGCCGATCACCGGGTCAAGTTTGCCCTGTTCAGCACGCTCGGTCAGATCGACCGTAAATTTCTTCAAAGCCTGACGTTGGTCTTCGGCTCCCTGATCGTTCACGCTTTCACCTCCGCGCATGTTCTCAATAGCCTGAGTCACATTGGCGGTGGTCGCACCGGCGGATTTCAGCAGGTCGGTCAAGGTACCGCGTGATTCAAGCGCCGCCAGAACAAACAGCTCTGACGAAATAAAGTTGTCCCCACGTTTTTGCGCCAGCTTGTCGCAAAGGTTCAGGACGCGCACCAGATCCTGCGACGGCTGAACGTCGCCGCCGGTCCCTTCGACCTGCGGTAAACGGCTCAGCGCCTGATCGATAGAGGTGCGTAACTGGCCAGCATTAATGCCAGCGGACGTTAATAAAGGACGTACCGATCCCCCTTCCTGATTCAGCAAGGCGCTCATTAAATGAAGAGGTTCGATAAATTGGTTGTCGTGCCCCAGTGCGAGGGACTGGGCATCGGCGAGAGCAAGCTGGAATTTATTAGTAAGACGATCCAGACGCATAACTCCTCCCATAACAGGTCAAATTTGCTACTGGAGATTAAATGAGGTCATCCCTCAATTATTCAAGGTTAATGACCTGAATTATGTGAAAAGAAAACGGCACGTGCCGGATCGTCTTGATTCTTTAGGTTATATCAGCCAAATGAAACTTGCCATACGCCCCGTCGTCTTGTCGCGGCGATAAGAGAAAAAATCACCCTTTTCGGTGAATGTACAGCGATCGCCGCCGAAGATCTGCGTTATGCCGGCGCTATTCAGGCGCTGACGAGCAAGCTGGTAAATATCGGCCAGATATTTATCTCCGGAAGGCAGGAAGGCGTCCACCGCTTGCGGATCTTTAACCATAAAGGCTTCGCGAACCTCCGGCCCCACTTCAAAAGCGCGAGGACCAATGGCCGGGCCAAGCCAGGCCATAATATTGGCGGGCTCATCCTTAAAGCAGGCGACGGTTTCTTCCAGCACGCCTTCACACAGTCCACGCCAGCCCGCGTGTGCTGCAGCCACCTCGGTGCCTGAACGGTTACAAAAAAGTACCGGCAGACAATCCGCGGTCATTACGGCACAAACGGTTCCCGGAGTATTGCTGTAAGAGGCATCAGCACGTTTAGAAGCATAGGGTTCCCCCGTCAACTTCAGCACCGCCTTGCCATGAACCTGTTCCAGCCAGACCGGTTTTGAAGGCAGGTTCCCCGCAGCAAACAGACGCCTGCGGTTCTCTTCCACATGCTCCAGGTTATCGCCACAGTGTGCGCCGAGGTTCAAAGACTCCCACGCGCCCTGGCTAACACCGCCAGTGCGGGTTGAACTGCAGGCGGCCACGCCGGCAGGCAATGGCCACTCCGGGACAATCAGTTTGGTCATAACCAGTCCACTTGATCCTTATGTTCTTCGAAATCAACACGCATCGCGTCAATAAGGTCCACCATATCCTGCGGGATAGGCGCATGCCACTCCATCTGAATACCGGTGATCGGATGGTAAAGGCGCAGCATGGTCGCGTGCAGCGCCTGACGATCGAATTTACGCAATACGCTGATGAACTCATCCGACGCGCCCTTAGGCGGACGTGGACGACCACCGTAGACCTGATCCCCCACCAGCGGATGGGTAATGTGGGCCATATGCACGCGGATCTGGTGAGTACGCCCGGTCTCCAGACGCAGACGCAGACGCGTATGAATGCGGAAATGTTCCATAATGCGATAGTGCGTCACCGCCGGTTTACCCATCGGATGCACCGACATATGGGTTCGCTTGGTCGGATGACGGCTGATAGGCTCTTCTACCGTCCCGCCAGAGGTCATATGCCCAATGGCTACCGCCTCATACTCACGGGTGATTTCGCGCAGCTGTAGCGACTCCACCAGACGTGTCTGAGCAGGAACGGTCTTCGCCACCACCATCAAACCGGTAGTGTCTTTATCCAGACGGTGCACGATGCCCGCGCGCGGAACATCCGCGATCGGCGGATAGTAATGGAGAAGCGCGTTAAGTACCGTACCGTCAGGATTCCCCGCGCCCGGATGAACAACCAGGTCGCGCGGCTTGTTGATCACCAGAATGTCATCATCTTCATAGACGATGTCCAGTGGGATATCCTGCGGCTCGAAGCGGATTTCCTCTTCGATTTCAGCATTGATGGCGACAGCTTCCCCACCTAACACTTTCTCTTTTGGTTTGTCCCAGATCTTGCCGTTTACCATCACGCGCTGGTCAAGGATCCATTCTTTTATGCGTGAACGCGAATAATCAGGGAACAATTCGGCCAAAGCCTGATCTAAGCGTTGACCGAGCTGATTTTCGGAGACTGTTGCGGTGAGTTCTACTCGTTGTGCCATAAACTGCTTCTTCGTTTAACGTTGGGTTTTACGGCTTTGCCGTTTAATATAGTGTGCTATTGTAGCTGGTCTTAATCGGGAGCAGGAACAGAGTTTCTCCCGGACAAACATTTGAGGAAAGTCAAAACGTCATGACGCGCATGAAATATCTGGTGGCAGCGGCCACGTTGAGCCTGGCTTTGGTGGGCTGCTCCGGTTCAAATGAACAGGTCCCTGACAATCCGCCGAATGAAATCTATGCGACTGCACAACAAAAGTTGCAGGACGGTAACTGGAAACAGGCGATAACGCAACTGGAAGCGTTGGATAATCGCTATCCATTTGGTCCGTATTCGCAGCAGGTACAGTTAGATCTCATCTACGCATACTATAAAAATGCCGATCTGCCGCTGGCTCAGGCAACCATCGATCGTTTCATGCGTCTGAACCCGACTCATCCTAACATCGACTACGTGATGTACATGCGCGGCCTCACCAACATGGCGCTGGATGACAGTGCGCTGCAGGGCTTCTTCGGCGTGGATCGTTCCGACCGTGACCCGCAGCATGCGCGTGATGCCTTCAATGACTTCTCCAAGCTGGTGCGCGGCTATCCAAACAGCCAGTACGTGACTGACGCCACCAAACGTCTGGTGTTCCTGAAAGATCGTCTGGCGAAATATGAATACTCCGTGGCGGAATATTATACCCGCCGTGGCGCATGGGTTGCCGTGGTTAACCGCGTAGAAGGTATGCTGCGCGATTACCCGGATACTCAGGCAACGCGCGACGGCCTGAAGCTGATGGAAAATGCTTACCGTCAGATGCAGATGACCGCTCAGGCTGAAAAAGTGGCGAAAATCATCGCCGCGAACAGCAGCAACACCTGATTTTGCCTCAATGCAAAACGGCAGCCCGCTGGCTGCCGTTTTTTTATTCGTTTCTGAGCATCGCTGAAGCACCTTAGCCTCAACACATCCTGTCAACTATGGCCCCAATTTATGCCTTCTACAAGGTAAATCTCACCTCTTCCTGCCCTGCCTCACAAAAAAGATTCCCTGACAAAAACCGACAAAATAACGTGATCTAAATCACGCATTTTGACATTGGGTCGGGTATGCTGGAATCACCAAGACGGAAAGACAAGAGGTAAAATTTATGACAATGAACATTACCAGTAAACAAATGGAAATTACTCCGGCAATTCGCCAGCACGTCGCAGACCGTCTCGCCAAACTGGATAAATGGCAAACTCATTTGATTAATCCACATATCATCCTGTCCAAGGAGCCGCAGGGTTTCATCGCTGACGCAACTATCAATACTCCAAACGGCCATCTGGTCGCCAGCGCAAAACACGAGGATATGTACACCGCTATTAACGATTTGATCAACAAGCTGGAACGGCAGCTCAATAAAGTGCAACACAAAGGTGAAGCCCGTCGCGCCGCAACGTCGGTGAAAGACGCCAGCTTCGCGGAAGAAGTTGAAGAAGAGTAATCCTTTAAATTGAGTGTACCGCCAACGCGCCTTCGGGCGCGTTTTTTGTTTTTTATTGACAGGGTGAAAACAGTACGGGTACTTTAACGGTATCAATCACAGGATGACTTTATGAAACTTACGCCGTTCTTCTTCGCATTCTTTTTTACCTTCCCCTGAACGGGAGGCGTTTCGTCGTGTGATAAAGAATGCGAAGACGAACAACAAGGCCTCCCACACCGGGGGGCCTTTTTTATTGATAACGATAAAATGAGACAGGCAACACTATGACACCGGAAAACCCGTTACTGGATCTGCGCATAAAAATCAGCGCGCTGGATGAGAAACTGCTGGCGCTGCTGGCCGAACGCCGCGCCCTTGCCGTTGAAGTAGGCAAAGCCAAGCTGGACTCCCATCGTCCGGTCCGTGATATCGACCGCGAGCGGGATCTTCTGGAACGTCTCATTCAGCTCGGCAAAGCGCATCACCTCGATGCCCACTACATAACCCGGTTGTTCCAGCTCATCATTGAAGACTCCGTTCTGACCCAGCAAGCGTTACTCCAGCAGCACCTCAATAAAACCAATCCACACTCTGCGCGTATCGCCTTCCTGGGACCGAAGGGCTCTTATTCTCACCTGGCCGCACGTCAGTACGCTGCACGCCATTTCGAAGAATTTATTGAGAGCGGCTGCGCGAAGTTTGCCGACATTTTTAACCAGGTCGAGACCGGCCAGGCGGATTACGCCGTGGTGCCGATTGAAAACACCAGCTCCGGCGCCATCAACGACGTCTACGATTTGCTGCAGCACACCAGCCTGTCGCTGGTCGGCGAGCTGACGATCCCTATCGATCACTGCGTGCTGGTATCCGGTTCAACGGACCTGAACACGATCGAAACGGTTTACAGTCATCCGCAGCCGTTCCAGCAGTGCAGCCAGTTCCTGAACCGCTATCCGAACTGGAAAATTGAGTACACCGAAAGCACCTCGGCGGCGATGGAAAAAGTGGCGCAGGCTAATTCTCCCACCGTCGCGGCGCTCGGCAGCGAAGCGGGCGGCGCGCTGTATGGCCTGCAGGTGCTGGAACGCAACCTGGCAAACCAGACGCAAAACATTACCCGCTTCGTGGTGCTGGCCCGCAAGGCAATCAATGTGTCTGACCAGGTACCCGCCAAAACCACGCTGCTGATGGCAACCGGCCAACAGGCCGGTGCGCTGGTTGAAGCCCTGCTGGTGCTGCGTAATCACAACCTGATCATGACCAGGCTGGAATCACGCCCAATCCACGGTAACCCGTGGGAAGAGATGTTTTACCTCGACATCCAGGCCAACCTGGGGTCTGCTTCCATGCAGAAAGCTCTCCGCGAGCTGGGCGAGATCACGCGTTCCATGAAGGTGCTGGGCTGCTACCCGAGCGAAAACGTCGTGCCGGCCGATCCAATCTAACGTTCGATAAAGCGGCTTTTCTTCATCCCTGCCACGCTCACCGGCAGGGTGAAGATAGCTCCGGAGAGAGGATATTTCGCCACCTCCTCCGCATCCATATTTTCCCGTGTGGTAGTAATAAACAGCGTTTTCATGTCATCGCCGCCAAAACAGACCATCGTCGGGCAACGTACCGGCATGCGATACTCTTCCAGCTGCTCCCCTTGCGGTGAAAAACGCGCGATGCGCCAGCCGTCAAACAGCGCGCTCCAGTAGTAGCCTTCCACATCCATCGCCGCGCCGTCAGGTATCCCCTCGCCCTCTTTAAACTGACGAAACACCTCCCGCTTACCCGGCTCGCCCTGCTCATCAAGCGGGGTACGGTAAATAACACCGTTGGGCGTGTCTGAGGTAAACATCCACTGCTTATCAGGGCTAAACGCTAAGCCATTGTGACCGTGAATATCGCACTGGATCACCTTTGGCGTCAGGTCGTTGTCGATGCGCATCAGCAGGGCCCCGTTGTAATCTCCCGGTCCCCAGAACGTACCCGCATAGAACCGGCCCTGATGGTCGGTGCCTCCATCGTTAAAACGCGCCAGCTGCGGGTTAGAGGGGTTATCGCACACCTTGCGCTGCAGAAGGCCATGCTTATCGGCAAGCCAGATGCCATTGCGCATGGCGACGATAAAGCCGCCGCGCTCGCGCAGCGCGAAACAGCCCACCTCCTCATGAAAAGAAAGCACGGTGTGTTCCGCCGTCGGAAGATGGTAGCGGTGGATCTCTCCTTCCAGAATATCGGCCCAGTAGAGCGCGTGCTCTTCTGCACTCCACGTCGGGCATTCAGGCAAATGCCCGGTGTAATTCAACAGCAGCTGCGGTTCGGCCATGACAGTTCCCCAAAATGAAAAAAGCCAGCAATGCTGGCTTTCAGTATATACATCATCGCATTACTGGCGACTGTCATTTGCCTGGCGCAATAAAGTCCGACTCTCATTCTGGAAACGCTGCGCGTAATCGCCAAACCAGTGTTCGACCTTGCGGAAGCTATCGATAAACGCCTGCTTATCTCCGTGCTCCAGCAGCGTAATGGCTTCACCAAAGCGCTGATAGTAGCGCTTGATCAGCGCCAGGTTGTTTTCAGAGGACATAATAATGTCCGCGTACAGCTGTGGATCCTGCGCAAAGAGACGCCCGACCATCGCCAGCTCCAGACGATAGATAGGTGAAGAGAGCGCCAGAAGCTGTTCAAGCTGTACGTTCTCTTCCGCCAGATGCAGACCGTAGGCAAACGTGGCAAAGTGGCGCAGCGCCTGAATGAACGCCATGTTCTGGTCGTGCTCAACCGCGCTGATGCGGTGCAGTCGTGCCCCCCATACCTGAATCTGTTCCAGGAACCACTGATAGGCTTCCGGCTGACGACCGTCGCAGTAAACGACCACCTGCTTAGCCAGGCTGCCGCTGTCCGGGCCAAACATTGGGTGCAGACCCAGCACCGGACCCGTATGAGCAGCCAGCATTGCCTGCAGCGGACCATTTTTGACGGAGGCCAGATCCACCAGGATGCAATCTTTCGGTAAAGGAGGCAGCTTCCCGATGATTTGCTCCGTCACGTGGATCGGCACGCTGACGATAACCATCCCTGCATCTTTCATGAGTTCCGGAGCATGCGCCCAGTCCTCTTTTTCCAGAATGCGCACCTGATAGCCAGAAAGCGTAAGCATCTTTTCAAACAGACGCCCCATCTGCCCTGCCCCGCCGACAATCACGACCGGACGCAGGGAAGGACAGAGGGTTTTAAAGCCCTTGTCGTTTTCGCTGGAATAGGACTCCCGCATCACGCGACGCAGAACATCTTCAATCAAATCCGGCGAAACGCCCAGCGCCTGCGCCTCTTTACGGCGGGAGGCGAGCATAGAGGCTTCGCGCTCCGGGACGTAAATCGGCAGGCCGTATTTGCTTTTCACCTCACCGACTTCGGCAACCAGCGACATGCGTCGCGCCAGCAGATCCAGCAGCGCCTTATCCACTTCATCAATTTGATCGCGCAGTGCGGTCAATTCAGCAACCATAACTACCCTCTTAAGCCAGACGCGTCGCCAGCTGGCCGTTTAAATCTTTATGGATCTCACGCAGCAGTGCATCGGTAGTCTCCCAGCTGATGCAGGCATCCGTCACGGAGACGCCGTGCTTCATGGCACTGCGCGGTTGTTCAGATGACTGATTGCCTTCATGAATGTTGCTCTCAATCATCAGACCGATAATCGAACGATTGCCATCTTTGATCTGTGCGACCACGGATTCCGCAACCGCAGGCTGGCGACGGTAATCTTTATTCGAGTTACCATGACTGCAATCTACCATCAGTGCCGGGCGCAGTCCCGCCTGCTCCATCTCTTTTTCACACTGGGCCACGTCCGCCGGGCTGTAGTTAGGGGCTTTACCGCCGCGCAGGATCACGTGGCCGTCCGGGTTACCCTGCGTTTGCAGGAGGCATACCTGGCCTGCCTGGTTGATACCGACGAAACGGTGCGGCATGGCGGCAGCGCGCATGGCATTAATCGCCGTCGCCAGGCTGCCATCGGTACCGTTTTTAAAGCCAACCGGCATCGACAGGCCAGACGCCATCTCGCGGTGGGTTTGCGATTCCGTGGTACGCGCGCCAATCGCGGACCAGCTGAACAGATCGCCCAGGTACTGCGGGCTGTTCGGATCCAGCGCTTCGGTTGCCAGCGGCAGCCCCATGCTGACCAGCTCCACCAGCAGGCGACGCGCAATCTTCAGGCCTGCTTCCACATCAAACGAGCCATCCATGTGTGGATCGTTAATCAACCCTTTCCAGCCGACGGTAGTACGTGGCTTCTCAAAATAGACGCGCATCACCAGATAGAGGCTATCGCTGACCTCCTCCGCTAATGCTTTAAATCGACGAGCGTACTCAATGGCGGTTTCAGGATCGTGAATGGAGCAAGGACCACACACCACCAGCAGGCGCGGATCGCGGCCGGCGATGATATTTGAAATGGTCTGACGCGAGTGCTCAATCTGAGCCTCCTGCGCGACGCTCAGCGGAAATTCTGCTTTCAGTTGATCCGGGGTAATTAAAACCTGTTCGTCAGTGATATGTACGTTGTTCAGCGCGTCTTTTTGCATGATGGCGATCCTGTAAAGCTTGTTTGCGATAGTTGTTTTCCTCAATGAGGTGAAACCACGATACCATAAAAAGTAAACATTTCAATCCAAAATACGTACACATTACTTTACACGAGCCAATTTATTGCAAAAATCAGCCGTCAAAAACGTAAAGTTTAAATTACAGACATATATTCTTAAGCCAGGCTATGCTGAAGAAAAAAGGAGAATGGCTATGCGTTCAATTGCTCTCATGCTGTTGTCGCTGTTTTTAACGGGCTGCCAGATCAATCCTTATACCTTCCAGCCCGACTGGACCAGTCCCTCCTGGTTTGATGCAGGTAAAGAAGACGCCATGAATGGCCTGCCGGTTAAAGATAACCAGACCCTGGCCGATAGTTTTAACGACACCCACGTTGATCGTAGTGAATATCTTCGCGGCTACGCTGACGGCCAAAAGAAAGTCTGCGAAGAAGGGTTTATTCATGCCTGGGGATTAGCGGGCAAATCTTTCCCTGCCAGTTGCGATACTGCCGAAAACGCGACAAAACTGCGTGCGTCATGGCAGGAAGGGATGGATGAAAGTATGCGTTCCAGCAGACTTAATTAAGTCTATTTTTATCCACCGAAAAATAAACAACTGTAGGATTTAGCTTAGGTTGGCCTGATGCTATTTCTGACATAATGACGGCTCTGATAAACAATGGTATTCTGCCCGCAACTCTCAAGGACATCTATTTCCGGAGCGATGTGGCGGATTCTGGTGAGAAATTTATTCTTGATCTCTTTTTTCCGACTCACTCTGGTGTTAATGCTGTTCCTTATGGTGGGCCCTGCGGCGGCAGGCACGCTTACGGAAACGGATAAATCGGTACGCTCGATTGTCTCAGGCATTGTGAGCTATACGCGATGGCCGTCACTTTCCGGGCAGCCTAAACTTTGCGTCTATGCCACTTCTCACTATACGCACGCGCTCAGCGGCGACGAAGGGCACAACGAGTTACCCTATACTCCCGTTATTGTACGTAACGATCAGGAAGCCCTGGCCGCGACGTGTGATGCGATTTATTTCGGGTCTGAATCACCGGCAAAACAACTTGAATTAATAAGTCAATATCAGGGCAGAGCGTTGCTATTAATCTCAGAGCAAAATCCGGAATGTGTAATTGGCAGTGCCTTTTGCCTGATGATCGATCGCGGCCAGGTACGGTTTTCCGTCAACCTGGATGCGTTGACGCGCAGTGGCGTAAGAGTCAATCCGGATGTATTAATGCTGGCACGGAATAAGCAGCATGGATAAAGATTTCACTTCAACGCCACGTCCGACGTTTAAAAGAACGTTGAGGCGAAACAGCATGATAAGCGTCATTATCACAATGACGTTAATATGGCTGTTGCTCTGTTTTGCTTCCGTCGTGACGTTAAAACAATATGCGCAAAAGAACCTCGAATTAACCGGCGCCACAATGAGCCACAGCCTGGAAGCTTCGCTGGTTTTCAACGACTCGCTGGCGGCCAACGAAACGCTTGCAGCCCTGGGCAAACAGGGGCAGTTTGCCGCGGCGGAGGTGATTAACGCGCATAAAAAGCGGTTTGCCTACTGGTCCTGGAACCCGGAAGATAACAACGACACGCTGGGCGCACTGGTCAGCCGCTGGCTTTTCCCCGTACCGGTTGCGCAGCCCATCATGCATAACGGCTTAAGGATCGGCGAAATCCGCCTTACCGCGCGTGACAGTTTGATCAGCCACTTCATCTGGACGTCGTTTGCCGTACTTACCGGCTGCATTCTCTTTGCCGCCGTCGTCGCGCTTATCATTACCCAGTCTTTGCATCGTGGGATGGTTATGGCCCTGCAGAACATTACCGACGTCGTGCATGATGTACGCACAAACCGCAACTTCTCCCGCCGGGTGAAAGACGGGCGTATCGAAGAGTTTCACCAGTTTGGCGAAGACTTCAACAGTCTTCTGGATGAAATGGAAGAGTGGCAGCTGAAACTCCAGGCGAAAAACGCCCAGCTGTTGCGGACCGCCATGCACGACCCGCTCACCGGTCTTGCCAACCGCGCAGCGTTTCGTAACAGCATTGCGGCCTTAATGAACGACCCTTCAGCCAGAACAAACTCGGCCCTGCTCTTCCTCGACGGTGATAACTTTAAGTTTATTAACGACACCTGGGGCCACGCGGCAGGAGACTGCGTGCTGATCGAAGTCGCCAGCAGGATGATGGAGTTTGGCGACAAACGTCATCAGTCTTACCGTCTTGGCGGTGACGAATTTGCCATGGTGCTGTACGGCGTTCACTCTGAGCTTGAGGTTCAACACATTTGTGCTGCGCTTTCGCAGCAGTTTATTCGTCCGTTTGTTCTTCATAACGGGCAAAAAGCATCGATGTCACTCAGCATTGGCTTTGCTCTGGCGTGGGAAAATGCTTCCGTGGAAGCATTACTGGAGAGGGCTGACCGCAATATGTACCAGGTTAAAAACCAGCGTACGAAAACAATAAGTTAGAAAGGATACACTATGTTAAAACGTTACTTCGCGCCGTTAGTACTGGCCTCACTGGTTCTGGCAGGCTGTCAGTCGCCGCCGGAAGGCAAATTCACTCCTGAGCAAATTGCGGCGATGAAGTCTTACGGTTTTAACGAACTGAACGGTGACTGGTCGCTTGGCATGTCGGACACCATCCTGTTTGATAAAAATGACGCCAGACTGCGTTCTGAGAGTGAAACGCAGATCCAGTCCATGGCCTCTCGCCTGGCGGAAACCGGCCTGACCCATGCGCGAATGGACGGTCACACGGATAACTACGGGGAAGAAAGCTACAACGAAGCGCTGTCGTTAAAACGCGCCAACGCCGTGGCCGATGCCTGGGCGAAGGGTGCAAATATCCCGCGCAGCAATCTCACCACGCGAGGATTAGGTCAAAAATACCCGGTGGCGAGCAACAGTACCCCGCAAGGGCGCGCTGAAAACCGCCGCGTCGCAGTGGTGATCAGCACGCCATAGGGTTATTTAGCGGATGATTCGGCGAGCGTCACCCTGGTTGCCGCTCGCCAGCGCAGCCAGTCCACCAGAATAAACAGCGCCAGACTCACGCCCATCACCGGCAGGGCCAGCCCCAGCAGTACGCTGATTATCAGCGTAACCCCTCTTCCCCATCCTGACAGCGCCAGCCAGCTCTGACAAAGCGTCTGTACCGGACTCACTGCCGATTGCGCAGGACGACGCATCCACCACATCCGGTATCCCCAGATAATGAGCACGCACAGGGCGAGGCCGAACGCCACGAGCAGCAGCTGATTCACTAGGCCGAATAAGATCCCCATATGGAAATCCACGCCCCAGCGGGTCAGTTTTGCCATTAACGGGAAATCCTCGAATCGGGTTCTGTCCAGGACCTGCATCGTATGGGGATCTACCGCAACGGCGTCCACCTGAGTCGGCCAGCTGCGATCGATTTCCGTTACGGTCCAGGCACGATCCATTGTTTTCGCCGGGCGGATCTCCAGCTTGCTGGCATCAATCCCCGCGTTACGCGCCGCGCTTAATACCCCGTCAAACTGCGTCAAATCCATCGCCATTTCCGGCATCATCATCCCACCGTGATGACCGCGATGTTCGGCATGTTCATCCATAACCTCATGTTGGCCGGATAGCGTCGTGTTCACCTGCGGGGTGAGCCAGTTCATCTCTGCACGCAGCTTATCCACGTTCCCGCCAGCCCACTGGGACCAGGTCAGGCCGGTTGCGGAGAACAGCAGCATTCCACCCAGCAGAACCCAGCCCAGCGTCACGTGCACCCGACGCCGGTTCTGGAAGCGATTGTTGATCCGCCGTTTGGGTCGGGTATAAAACCACAGGGCAATACCGCCCAGCGCGGCAACCCACATCCAGGAGGCTGCAAGCTCGCTGTAGAGCCTCCCCACGTCGCCCAACATCAGAGAGGTGTGGAGGTAATCAATGGTCTGACGCAGCGGTAAAATCCCGCTGGTGCCGTATACCGTCATATCTCCCAGTACCGTCAGGCTTACCGGATCCACGAAGATAGCGCGGTTCTCCGATGACCCAAGTTTCGGGTCAGCGAACATCACGCGGGTGGTTTCGCCTTCAGCCAGCCCCGGACGAACGGCGTGCAAACGTAAATCTGATCCAACGGTTTTTTCCGCCACGGCGATTTGTTCGGCCAGAGGCTGCGGCTCGCCCACGGAATCCGCGTGGAGCGCGTGTCGGTAGAGCGCATTCTCCAGCTGCGGGGTCGCCACATACAGCGTCCCGGTCAGCGCGGCGAAGAAGATAAACGGGCCGACAAACAGCCCAACGTAGAAATGAAGGCGACGCAGCAGGTTTCCCCATGCCGCGCGCGAGGTGCAGGTAGTCATACTTTTCCTTTTTAAGGCAAAAAGTTATCGATTTTGTTTTTAAAGGGAAAAAGCAGACTGCCGCGGCGGCGCGCGGGTATCCGGGTAAAGCCAGGGGAAGAAGTGCCAGTGGTTGACCGCCTGACGCGGCGGCTTAACGCGAAGCCTCTGCAGCACCACACTGAGCAAGACGATCAGCGCCAGCATCACGCCAGGGACATGCGCTAACAGCACGCAGTAGCCACAGGCTTCCGCATGGTCGACAGGCATCGAGTGCGGCATATCGCCGTGATGCTCGTCCATCGACATCATGCTCATGTCATGATGCATGCCCGGCATGGCGCTCATGGGATCTTTCTGCAACGAGACGGAGATCAGCGGCGCCACCACGATCAGCAGGATCGCAAACAGCGCGATCAATGCCGCTGCGCGTTTCCGGTCAGGCTGATGCAGTACGTTATCCACTTCCCCTCCACTCAAGAGGCAAGCATTGTAAATGATTTATGACGAAAGGGTTAACTCGAGAGGTGCGATGGGATAAAAAAAGGGCCAGCCTTTCGGCCAGCCCTTTCTAACAGGATGTCGCTTAAGCGAATCTTAGTTCAGACGCTCTTTAATACGAGCAGACTTACCAGTACGCTCACGCAGGTAGTACAGTTTAGCTTTACGTACAGCACCACGACGTTTAACAGCAATGCTGTCAACTACCGGAGAGTGAGTCTGGAAGACACGCTCAACGCCTTCGCCGTTGGAAATTTTACGAACAGTGAATGCAGAGTGCAGACCGCGGTTACGAATAGCGATAACCACGCCCTCGAATGCCTGCAGACGTTTTTTGGAACCTTCAACAACCCATACTTTCACTTCCACGGTGTCACCTGGACGGAAGGAAGGTACGTCCTGCTTCATCTGCTCTTGTTCAAGTTGCTTAATAATGTTGCTCATAATTTAATCTCTTATCCTGGGTAAACTGATATTCGGGAGCGTATTACGCATTCCCATCATGTTCATGCTGCTGGTGCGCGTGTTCAGTTTTGAACTCGGCCAGCAACTTTGCTTGCTCTTCAGTCAGAGCCAGGTTTTCCAGAAGTTCAGGTCTTCTAAGCCAGGTTCGGCCCAGCGACTGTTTCAAACGCCAGCGACGTATCTCGGCATGGTTTCCAGACAGTAACACTGCCGGAACTTCCATCCCTTCTAACACTTCAGGACGAGTATAGTGTGGACAGTCCAGCAACCCGTCGGCAAAGGAATCTTCCGTTGCCGAAGCTTCATGGCCCAGAACACCCGGAATAAACCGGGCGACGGAGTCAATCAGCGTCATTGCCGGTAACTCACCACCGCTGAGAACGTAATCGCCGATAGACCATTCTTCGTCAATCTCGGTTTGAATTACGCGCTCATCTATCCCTTCGTAGCGCCCACAGACCAGAATCAGCTTTTGATTCGTCGCCAGTTCGCTCACGCCCGCTTGATCAAGCTTGCGTCCCTGAGGTGACAGATAAATCACCTTTGCGCCTTCACCTGCCGCGGCTTTTGCTGTGTGAATGGCGTCCCGTAAGGGTTGCACCATCATTAGCATCCCCGGTCCGCCGCCGTAAGGACGATCGTCCACGGTACGGTGCCGGTCATGAGTAAAGTCACGAGGACTCCAGCTCTGGATGCTCAGCAGGCCATTCTTTACTGCCCGGCCAGTTACCCCGTAATCGGTAATCGCGCGGAACATTTCAGGAAACAGGCTAATTATGCCAATCCACATAGCGCCGTCTTTTACCGTTTATCCGGAGAATTTAAAAACCAGGATCCCAATCTACTTCAATGGTTTGAGTAGTGAGATCGACTTTCTTGATAACCTGTCCATCGAGGAACGGGACCAACCGCTCCTTGATGCCAAATGCATCTTTCAGGTTTGCCTTAATGACGAGAACGTCATTTGACCCGGTTTCCATCATATCGATGACTTTCCCCAGGCTGTAGCCTTCAGTAGTGACCACCTGGCAACCCATAAGGTCTTTCCAGTAGTAGTCGCCCTCTTCCAGCTTTGGCAACTGCGACGAATCCACGACAATTTCACAATTAGTCAGCGCATTCGCGGCATCACGATCGTCAACGCCTTTCAGCTTGATGATGATGTCCTGATTGTGGTGACGCCAGCTTTCCAGCTCGACCTCTTCCCACTTACCGCCTTTCTGGATGAACCAGGGCTGGTAATCAAAAATGCTATCAGCGTCTTCAGTGGAGGAAAACACTCTGAGCCAACCACGGATACCGTAGCAAGAACCCATTTTTCCCAATACGATCGGTTCAACAGGTGCTTTACTGCTCATCATGACCACCGTGACAGATTAAGCTGCTTTGTTTGCTGCTTTGATCAGCGTAGCAACGCGATCGGAAACAGTAGCGCCCTGGCCAACCCAGTGAGCGATACGATCCAGATCCAGACGAGTTTCTTCTTCTGCGCCAGCGGCCAGTGGGTTGAAGAAACCAACGCGCTCGATGAAGCGACCGTTGCGTGCATTACGGCTGTCAGTCACAACAACCTGGTAGAACGGACGCTTTTTAGCGCCGTGACGTGCTAAACGAATAGTTACCATAACATCCTCTTGTGTGAATAAAACAACCGGGCCCCATCGAGGAACGGAGCCCGGGTGTCATATTAAAAGCCCGAAAATTTTACTCATTTTCGGGCAAAAAGCAATCTCAAAAGCGATTAACGCCCTGGAAAACCGGGAGGCATCATCCCTTTCATCCCGCGCATCATCTTCGCCATGCCGCCTTTCTTCATTTTCTTCATCATGCGCTGCATGTCGTCGAACTGTTTCAGAAGGCGGTTAACGTCCTGCACCTGCATGCCGCAACCGGCTGCGATACGGCGTTTACGGGAACCTTTGATGATGTCCGGGTTAGCGCGCTCTTTCAGCGTCATCGAATTGATGATCGCCTCCATACGCACCAGCACCTTGTCATCCATCTGCGCTTTCACGTTGTCAGGGATCTGGCCCATGCCCGGCAGTTTGCCCATCAGGCTGGCCATGCCGCCCATGTTTTTCATCTGACGCAGCTGCTCAAGGAAGTCGGTGAGATCGAAACCGTCGCCTTTTTTCAGCTTGCTGGCGAGTTTCTCAGCCTGCGCGCGGTCAACCTTGCTCTCAATATCTTCGATCAGCGACAGCACGTCGCCCATGCCGAGGATACGGGAGGCAATACGGTCCGGGTGGAACGGCTCGAGCGCTTCAGTTTTCTCGCCCACGCCGAGGAATTTGATCGGCTTGCCGGTGATGTGGCGAATCGAGAGGGCCGCACCGCCGCGGGCGTCACCGTCCACTTTGGTCAGCACGACGCCGGTTAACGGCAGCGCTTCATTAAACGCTTTCGCGGTATTCGCCGCATCCTGACCGGTCATGGCGTCGACAACAAACAGGGTCTCTACCGGGTTGATAGAGGCGTGCACCTGCTTGATCTCGTCCATCATCGCTTCGTCAACATGCAGACGACCGGCGGTATCCACCAGCAGCACGTCGTAGAATTTCAGCTTCGCCTCTTTCAGCGCGGCGTTAACGATGTCGACAGGCTTCTGCGCCACGTCGGACGGGAAGAAATCCACGCCAACCTGCTCGGCCAGAGTTTCCAGCTGCTTGATCGCCGCCGGGCGATAGACGTCCGCAGAGACCACCAGCACTTTCTTCTTGTGCTTTTCACGCAGGAATTTACCCAGCTTACCGACGCTGGTGGTTTTACCCGCACCCTGCAGGCCCGCCATCAGCACCACGGCCGGAGGCTGAGCGGCCAGGTTAAGCACCTGGTTCTCTTCGCCCATCGCTGAAACCAGTTCATTACGAACGATTTTGACGAACTCCTGACCCGGAGTCAGGCTCTTGTTAACTTCATGACCAACCGCCTTCTCTTTTACGCGGTTGATAAAATCACGAACAACCGGCAACGCGACGTCTGCTTCCAGCAGCGCCATGCGCACTTCGCGCAGCGTTTCCTTGATGTTCTCTTCAGTAAGGCGTCCGCGGCCGCTGATGTTGCGCAGCGTGCGCGACAAACGATCGGTTAAATTATCAAACATTGTCTCTCGCCTGAGTAGAAACGTTGGGTCGCATTGAGCGACACATACACAGAATTTTGCCGGAGTATAACATGAAGGCGCCTTTGTTGTTATGCAACGGTTGGAGCAGGCGTCACGTAACGTTATACTGCTTCTCTTTCTTATTAAGACAACTGTCGATGCCTATATGCCTGTTTTCGCACTGATCGCCCTTGTTGCCTACTCTGTCAGCCTCGCGCTGATTATTCCCGGACTGCTGCAAAAAAACAGCGGCTGGCGGCGCATGGCTATTCTTTCGGCGGTGATCGCACTGATTAGCCACGCCTTTGCGCTGGAATCACGCATCATCCCCGGTGACGGCAGCGTGCAAAACCTGAGCGTCCTCAACGTCGGCTCGCTGGTCAGCCTGATGATCTGTACGGTAATGACCATCGTCGCGTCTAAAAATCGCGGCTGGCTGCTGCTGCCAATTGTCTACACCTTCGCGCTGATCAATCTGGCCCTCGCCACCTTTATGCCTAATGAGTTCATTACGCATCTGGAGGCGACGCCGGGGATGCTGGTGCATATCGGCCTGTCGCTCTTTGCCTACGCGACGCTGATTATCGCCGCGCTTTACGCCATGCAGCTCGCCTGGATTGACTACCAGCTGAAAAACAAAAAGCTGGCCTTTAACCATGAAATGCCGCCGCTGATGGTCATTGAGCGTAAGATGTTCCACATCACCCAGGTGGGGGTGGTGCTGCTGACGCTCACGCTCTGCACGGGGCTGTTTTACATGAAGAACCTGTTCAGCGTGGAGAATATCGATAAAGCGGTGCTCTCCATCATCGCGTGGTTTGTCTATATTGTCCTGTTATGGGGCCATTATCATGAAGGCTGGCGCGGTCGTCGCGTGGTCTGGTTCAACGTCGCGGGTGCGGGCATTCTCACCCTTGCCTATTTTGGCAGCCGCTTCATACAGCAATTTGCTGGCTAAGAAACAAAGGAGTTCCCCCTGGAACACATCTCTACCACCACGCTGATCGTTATCCTGATCGTCATGGTGGTCATCTCCGCCTATTTCTCCGGCTCGGAAACCGGCATGATGACCTTAAACCGCTACCGGTTACGTCATCGTGCTAAACAGGGTAACCGCGCCGCACGTCGCGTTGAAAAGCTGCTCCGCAAGCCGGATCGACTGATAAGCCTGGTGCTCATCGGCAACAACCTCGTCAACATTCTGGCCTCTGCCCTCGGCACCATCGTCGGGATGCGCCTCTACGGCAATGCCGGGGTGGCGATTGCCACCGGCGTGCTGACGTTCGTGGTGCTGGTGTTTGCCGAAGTGCTGCCGAAAACCATCGCCGCGCTTTATCCTGAGAAAGTTGCCTACCCGAGCAGCTTCCTGCTGGCACCGCTGCTGATCCTGATGATGCCGCTGGTCTGGCTGCTGAACATGGTGACGCGCGTACTGATGCGGATGGTGGGAATCAAAGCCGATGTCACCATCAGCAGCGCACTCAGCAAAGAGGAGCTGCGCACCATTGTGAATGAATCCCGCTCGCAGATCTCCCGGCGCAATCAGGACATGCTCCTGTCGGTGCTGGATCTGGAAAAGGTGAGCGTGAACGACATCATGGTGCCGCGTAACGAAATCGTCGGTATCGACATCAATGATGACTGGAAAGCCATCGTTCGCCAGCTGACGCACTCCCCGCACGGGCGCATTGTGCTCTATCGTGATTCACTGGATGACGCCATCAGCATGCTCCGCGTGCGCGAAGCCTACCGTCTGATGACCGAGAAAAAAGAGTTCACCAAAGAGGTGATGCTGCGCGCCGCCGACGAAATTTACTACGTGCCGGAAGGAACGCCGCTCAGCACGCAGCTGGTAAAATTCCAGCGAAACAAGAAGAAGGTCGGCCTGGTGGTAAACGAGTACGGCGATATCCAGGGGCTGGTGACGGTCGAAGATATTCTGGAAGAGATTGTCGGGGACTTTACTACCTCAATGTCGCCTTCCCTCGCGGAAGAGGTCACCCCGCAAAACGATGGCTCGGTGCTGATTGACGGCAGCGCAAACATTCGTGAACTCAACAAAGCCTTTAACTGGCATTTACCGGAAGATGAGGCTCGCACCATTAACGGGATGATTCTGGAAGCGCTGGAAGAGATACCGGCAGCGGGCACGCGGGTGCGCATTGAACAGTACGATATTGATATCCTGGACGTGCAGGACAATATGATTAAGCAGGTGAAAGTCCTGCCCGTAAAACCCCTGCGCGAAAGTATCGCGGAGTAAGGTTGTAGGCCGGGTAAGGCGAACGCCGCTACTCGGCACTACGGATTGCAAATTACGCTTTCGCTTTCGCCACGGTCACCATCGCCGCGCGAATGGTACGGCCGTTCAGGGTGTAACCTTTCTGCATTACGCCCAGTACTTTACCGGCTTCAATCTCTTCAGATTCAACCATCGCAATCGCCTGGTGAACGTTTGGATCCAGCGGAACGTCGGTATCGGCAATCACTTCCACGCCAAACTTACGCACCACGTCGAGCATGGATTTCAGCGTCAGTTCGATGCCTTCGATCATTGCCGCGTTGTCCGGATTCGCTTTGTTAGCCACTTCCAGCGCGCGATCGAGGCTATCGATCACCGGCAGCAGTTCGTTGACGAATTTCTCCAGCGCGAACTTGTGCGCCTTCTCAACGTCCTGCTCGGTACGACGACGCAGGTTTTCCATTTCCGCCTTGATGCGCAGAACACTCTCGCGTTCGCGATTCTGTGCTTCTACCAGTTGGGCTTCCAGATTCGCAATTTTTTCATCGCGCGGGTCCACCTGCTCAGCAGATGCGTCTGGCTCTACAGCCTCAACTTCATCGTGCTGTTCCGTGATAATTTCTTCAGGGGCTTGCCCCTCAGGCGTTTTCTGTTCTTTACTACTCATGAATTTCTCCGCGTTTTTCTGCATTCATCTCGCTAACTTCGCTTATTATGGGGATCAGTTTCCGGGATTCAAGGGAACAAGACAGATTGTCATCATTCATCAGGCACAAGGACCTCCAGAAAATGAATAATCATTTCAGGTGTATTGGGATCGTCGGGCATCCGCGTCACCCTACCGCACTAACGACACATGAAATGTTGTATCGCTGGTTGTGTAGCAAAGGCTATGAAGTGATGGTCGAGCAGCAGATTGCTCAGGAGCTGCAGCTGAAGAGCGTCAAAACCGGCACGCTGGCGGAAATTGGCCAACAGGCCGATCTCGCCGTGGTGGTGGGCGGCGACGGCAACATGCTAGGCGCGGCGCGCACGCTGGCGCGCTATGACATCAAGGTCATCGGCATCAACCGTGGCAATCTCGGTTTTTTAACCGATCTCGACCCGGACAATGCCCAGCAGCAGCTGGCCGACGTGCTGGAAGGCCACTATATCAGTGAAAAACGCTTTTTACTGGAGGCGCAGGTGTGCCAGCAGGACTGTCAGAAGCGCATCAGCACCGCGATTAACGAGGTCGTGCTTCATCCCGGAAAAGTGGCGCACATGATCGAGTTTGAAGTCTATATCGACGAGATCTTTGCCTTCTCCCAGCGTTCTGACGGGCTGATTATCTCCACCCCGACCGGCTCAACCGCCTACTCGCTGTCTGCCGGCGGCCCGATCCTGACGCCATCGCTGGACGCCATTACCCTGGTGCCGATGTTCCCGCACACGCTCTCCGCCCGCCCACTGGTCATCAACGGCGACAGCACGATCCGTCTGCGCTTCTCGCACCGCCGTAACGACCTGGAGATCAGCTGCGACAGCCAGATAGCGCTGCCAATTCAGGAAGGTGAAGATGTGCTTATTCGCAGGTGTGATTACCACCTGAACTTGATTCATCCGAAAGATTACAGCTATTTCAACACATTAAGCTCAAAGCTTGGCTGGTCAAAAAAATTGTTCTGATTTTGCATCCAGGACTTTACTGTATATAAAACCAGTTTATACTGTATGAAAACACAGTCATGGTTTTTCATACAGGAAAACAATTATGCTGGCACAACTGACCATCAGCAACTTTGCCATTGTTCGTGAGCTTGAGATCGATTTCCACAGCGGCATGACGGCGATCACCGGGGAAACCGGTGCAGGTAAATCCATTGCCATTGATGCCCTCGGCTTGTGCCTTGGCGGCCGCGCCGAGGGGGACATGGTGCGCATGGGCGCAAACCGTGCCGACCTGTGCGCCCGCTTCTCCCTGAAAGACACCCCTGCCGCCCAGCGCTGGCTGGAACAGAACCAGCTTGAAGATGGACGTGAGTGTTTACTTCGCCGCGTGATCAGCAGCGACGGTCGCTCCCGCGGCTTTATCAACGGCACGGCGGTCCCGCTCTCCCAGCTTCGTGAACTCGGTCAGTTGCTTGTCCAGATCCACGGTCAGCACGCGCATCAGCAACTCGTCAAACCCGAACAGCAGAAAGCGCTGCTGGATGGCTATGCGGGTGAGTACGCGCTTACTCAGCTTATGGCCGAGCACTATCGCCAGTGGCATCAGAGCTGCCGCGAGCTCGCTCAGCACCAGCAGCAAAGCCAGGAGCGCACCGCCCGTGCGGAGCTGCTGGAATACCAGCTCAAAGAGCTGAACGAATTTAACCCGCAGGCGGGTGAGTTTGAGCAAATCGACGAAGAGTACAAACGCCTGGCGAACAGCGGGCATCTGCTCTCAACCAGTCAGAATGCGCTCAACCTTCTGGCGGATGGCGAAGACGTGAACCTGCAGAGCCAGCTGTATAACGTCCGCCAGCTGCTTACCGAACTGGTCGGCATGGACAGCAAACTTTCTGGCGTCCTGGATATGCTGGAAGAGGCAGCCATTCAGATCTCTGAAGCCGGTGATGAACTGCGCCACTACTGTGAGCGTCTGGATCTCGACCCGAACCGTCTGTTTGAGCTGGAACAGCGTATCTCCCGTCAGATCTCGCTGGCGCGCAAGCACCACGTTACGCCGGAAGAACTGCCGGGTTACTATCAGTCTCTGCTGGAGGAACAGCAGCAGCTCGACGATCAGGCTGACTCGCTGGAAACCCTCTCCCTGGCGGTGAGCCTGCACCATGAACAGGCGCTGGCCACAGCGCAAAAGCTGCATGAAATCCGTCAGCACTATGCTCAGGAGTTAAGCCAGCACATTACCGACAGCATGCACACGCTGGCGATGCCGCATGGCGTCTTCACCATTGACGTTCGCTTTGAAGAGAATCACCTGACGGCGGAAGGTGCGGATCGCATCGAATTCCGCGTCACCACCAACCCGGGGCAGCCGTTGCAGGCGATTTCCAAAGTGGCCTCCGGCGGTGAATTGTCGCGTATTGCGCTGGCGATTCAGGTGATCACCGCGCGTAAAATGGACACCCCGGCGCTGATTTTCGATGAAGTGGATGTCGGCATCAGCGGCCCGACGGCGGCGGTGGTGGGTAAACTGCTGCGCCAGCTCGGCGAATCAACGCAGGTGATGTGTGTCACCCACCTGCCGCAGGTTGCGGGCTGCGGTCATCATCACTTTATCGTCAGCAAAGAAACCGACGGTGAAATGACCGAAACGCACATGAAGCCGCTGGATAAACGTGCGCGTCTGCAGGAGCTGGCACGCCTGCTCGGCGGCAGCGAAGTCACGCGTAACACGCTCGCGAACGCGAAAGAACTGCTGGCGGCATAAACTTTTTCGGGATCTCAGGGTCATAGAGAACAACAAAAACGCCGCCAGACCGGTTTCAAAGTGGGGCAAGGTCTATTATCATCGGCATATTACATATGAGCCGCGTTCTGCTCGGGCCCGAAAAGGAATCAAATCACTATGCGTTGTAAAATGCTGACCGCTGCCGCAGCGGTTCTTCTGATGTTGACCGCAGGCTGTTCCACTCTGGAGAAAGTGGTTTACCGTCCTGACATCAACCAGGGGAACTACCTTACCCCTAACGATGTGTCCAAAATCCGCGTGGGGATGACACAACAGCAGGTCGCTTATGCACTGGGAACCCCGATGATGTCCGATCCGTTCGGCACTAACACCTGGTTCTATGTATTCCGTCAGAAGCCGGGCCATGAAGATGCGACCCAGCAGACCCTGACGCTGACCTTCAGCAGCGCCGGTGTGTTGACCAACATCGACAACAAGCCTGCCCTGACCAAATAATCCGGTGTCAGAAATGCAAAAAGGTGCTCATTGAGCACCTTTTTTGTTTTGTGTTGATCCCCTCGCCCCTTTGGGGAGAGGGTCAGGGTGAGGGGAAGAAAGCACTACTTACTGGCCTTCTCCGCACGCTGACGACGCAGCTCTTTCGGGTCGGCAATCAGCGGACGATAAATCTCCACCCGGTCGCCCTCTTTCAGCACATCGCCCAGCTTCACCGGACGGCTGTAAATCCCGACCTTATTCTTCGCCAGGTCGATATCGCTGCGAAGCTCTAGGATGCCGGAAGCACGGATGGCCGCCTCAACGGTCGCCCCCTCTTCCAGCGTCACGCGCTGCAGATACTGCTTCTCCGGCAGCGCGTAAACCACTTCCACAGCAATCTTATGCGACACTGTAAACCTCTTTGGCGCGGGTGGTGAACGCCTGAACCATATTCGATGCCAGCTCTTTAAAGATGCGGCCAAACGCCAGCTCAATCAGCTTATTGGTGAACTCGAAGTCCAGATGGAACTCAATGCGGCAGGCGTCAGCGCTCAGCGGCGTAAACTTCCAGCCCCCCATCAGGGTCTTAAACGGACCATCCACCAGATGCATCAAAATACTCTGATTGCTCGTCAGCGTATTACGGGTGGTGAACGTCTTGCTGATCCCCGCTTTGGAGACATCCACCGCCGCGGTCATCTGCGTCGGGCCAGACTCCAGAACGCGGCTCCCGGTGCATCCCGGAATAAACTCTGGATAAGACTGAACATCGTTCACTAACTGATACATTTGTTCCGCGCTGTAAGGCACAAGCGCAGTACGGCTAATCTGAGGCATAGCATTTCCCATGGTCACACAACGGACAAATAATAACATTTATCACCTGTTAAAAAAACGCTAAGCCTCATCTCGTGCTAAGATAGCGCGTTAGACCTCACAGGACGCAATGAGGTGACTTTTTGAAATCAGATTACCGACGGCTTTACGACACTTATGACGAAGAAAAAAGCACATAAACCAGGCTCGGCGACCATTGCGCTCAACAAGCGTGCTCGCCACGAGTATTTCATTGAAGAAGAATTCGAAGCTGGCCTTGCGTTGCAGGGCTGGGAAGTAAAATCGCTGCGCGCCGGGAAAGCCAACATCGGCGATAGCTACGTGATTCTGAAAGATGGCGAAGCCTTCCTGTTCGGCGCGAACTTTACGCCGCTGACCGTCGCCTCTTCACACTACGTGTGTGACCCAACGCGCACGCGCAAATTGCTGCTGAACAAGCGTGAGCTGGAATCCCTCTACGGACGCATCAACCGTGAAGGTTTCACCGTGGTCGCCCTGTCGCTGTACTGGAAAAACGCCTGGTGCAAAGTGAAAGTTGGCGTCGCGAAGGGTAAAAAACAGCACGACAAACGCACTGACCTGAAAGAGCGCGAATGGCAGTTGGACAAAGCGCGCATTATGAAAAACGCAGGACGTTGATTCTGCACACTTATTGTACTATTCAATAAGTTAGCGTTCCGGGCTGGTATCCAGGAAGTGAAATCTGGTATACTCAGTTCAACACTATTGGGGCTGATTCTGGATTCGACGGGATTTGCGAAACCCAAGGTGCATGCCGAGGGGCGGTTTGCCTCGTTAAAAGCCGCAAAAAAATAGTCGCAAACGACGAAAACTACGCTTTAGCAGCTTAATAACCTGCTCTGAGCCCTCTCTCCCTAGCTTCCGCTCTTAAGACGGGGATCAAAGAGAGGTCAAACCCAAAAGAGATCGCGTGGAAGCCCTGCCTGGGGTTGAAGCGTTAAAACTAATCAGGCTAGTTCGTTAGTGGCGTGTCTGTCCGCAGCTGGCGTGCGAATGTAAAGACAAACTAAGCATGTAGTACCGAGGATGTAGAAATTTCGGACGCGGGTTCAACTCCCGCCAGCTCCACCAAAATTCTCCATCGGTGATTACCAGAGTCATCCGATGAAGTCCCAAGAGCCCGCACGGCGCAAGCCCTGCGGGCTTTTTTGTACCCTCAACATGTCCCGCGAAGTCCGTAAAATTTCCCGGCGACAAAGAAACATCACGCCATTAAACATTATTTCTCTCATGCTCAATGAGCCATTCTTTGCGTGAAATCCCCCCTCCGTAACCTGTCATCGCGCCATCTTTTCCAATTATCCTGTGACAGGGGATCACAATCGCAATCCGGTTGGCACCGTTAGCGGCAGCGACGGCGCGCACAGCATTTGGCTTATTAAGCCGTAGTGAAATGGCCTGATAGTGTGAGGTCTGTCCATAGGGAACAGCACGCAACGCATGCCAGACGGATTGTTGAAAATCACTTCCCGGAGCATCTAAAGCCAGATCAAACTGTCGGCGCGTTCCGGCAAAATACTCGCCGATCTCTTTTACTGTCTGCCGGGTATGGCTGTTTTCGCCGGTGACGATTCTGGCGTTAAATAAACGCTGAATATCGCGGAATTCTGTTTCTAACATCCGGCGATCGGTAAACTCCAGCAGACAGACTCCCCGCTCTGTCGCGCAGACAAACATCGGTCCAAGCGTCGTGGTAAACCGGTGAATGACTATCACCTGGGTTGCCTGAGTCGGCGCTGCGCCAGTAAGACGCTTGTAGGTATAACCAAAGCCGCTCAGCGATTCATAGCCATTGTCCAGCGCAACGTCAGTCGCCGCTCGTCCGCTTTTCAGCTCCTGCAAGGCAACGTTCACCCGCTGCATTCGCTGGAAAGCCTGAAAAGTGATGCCGTGATGTTGCCGGAACCAGCGTCTTACCCGCTCCGGGCTGATGCCATGCTGACGAAGCTCCGCGTCTGCTACACGGGATTTGATATCGCGCCTGACAAGCGCAAGCGCCTGCTCAACGAATAATGGCGCGCTGTGCGCATTTTCCGCAGGTCTGCAGACCTTACAAGGACGAAAGCCGTCCGCCAGGGCAGATTTGGCATCTTTATAAAATTCGACATTTTCGCGCTTGGGCTTTCGCGCCCGGCATACCGAAATGCAGAATACGCCAGTGGTTTTGACGCCAACAAAAAACACGCCAGTGTAGTCTGAAGCACGTTCAAGTAATGCCTGATACCAGATATCACACAGATTTTTATCGGTTATTTTCATCACCAAAAAGTCCTTCAAACGTCTGACGAGATCGGATCGCATGCATGACATCAATCAGCGTTGACTGCATCGCTGAATGAACAAAATTGCCCATTGAAATGCGGCTTACCCCGGCCCGTTTCAGCCTGTCGAATGGCGGAAGATCGGGCATACACATGACATTCAGAGGCAATCCCGTTGCCTCTGCAATGAGGCTGATGTCTTTCTCTGACGTCAGGCAGGGAACAAAAAGGCCGTCAGCACCTGCAGCTTTGTAGCGTTGACCCCGTAATATCGTCTCCTGCAACGCGTCTTCATGCCCGAGCAAGTAAGTGTCAGTCCGGATTTTCAGAAACAGGCTGTAATTTTCGCTTCTCAGCGTATCGCATACTGTTCTCAGGTTACGGGAAAAATCAGAGGCATCGTCAAGCTGACGAACCCCGTTTATGACTCGGCTGTCTTCGAGGTTAACGCCTGAGACGCCTGTCTGAGCAAGGTGCCGCAGATTGTCTGCTATCTCTTCGGCTGAATCACCATACCCTGCTTCCATGTCAACGCTCAATGGCAGGCTGCTGGCAGCCCGGATCCGGGTGACCATATAAAATAACTCATCAAACGGCACTCCCTGCCCGTCGTCATATCCCAGTGTGGACGCTATAGCTGCACTGGACGTTCCCAGAACCTGGTAGCCTGCTTTTTGCGCTGCGACAGCACTGGCGGCATCCCAGACGTTGGCGATAAGAAGAGGCTCATGCTGATAGTGGCGTTCTGCAAAGTTCATATTCATATCCTCTCGATAGATTGGAAATGAATCTAAGCACTCAGGAAGAACCTCACAACCGAAATTCAGACGACCATTTTTTAGCAAACGTCGTCTGAACATGGGGGGCGGAACAGACCAAAACCTTTCAGGCCCGGGCTCCGGCTTTCAGCATGGCTAAGCAGACGAGGCTCTCCCACATGTTCCCCGGTGAAAGCATGGAGCAGGTGACCCAGTGTTCCGGCGAGCACAATACGCTGAGCCATGATTTCGTCATAGTAGAGAGGGTCTACCACAACAACAAAATCGAGATCGGAGTATTTATCAAACCCGCCATGAACAAGCGAGCCGCCAGCGAGAAGGGAGTGAATCTGCGATCATTCCACCACAATCACTACGTCCAGCCCTGACAGAGCTCATTCATCTTCTCGCTTGAGAAGCTACCCTCTCCCTTTGACCAACATCAACGACACCGCCCCTCCCCCTATGGAGAATAAAAAAACACCCCCACCCAGCGCTACGGAATAGCCGCTCACCCCGGAAGGAGCCCCACCATGTACAGACCCATAACCGTCATAATATTCATTCTCCTGACCCTCGCCGCCCTCGCGGAAATAGGCGTTTTATCCTTTGGATAATCCTCAGGCGAAATACCCCTAATCGGGGCATGTTGATCTCATTACAGTTTTTTCCTAAAGCCATCCCGTTTCGCCTGTGCCATGCTGAATCACGCTCATAACCGATAACGTTAAATGAGGATATTATGAAAAAAACAATTATCGCATTATCTGCCGTTCTGCTGGCTTCCCCAGTATTTGCTGCGACCACACATGCAACTGACGATACCGTCGCGGCGGCGAACGCAAACGCCAACGAGGCGAAGCAAAAACTGCACGAAGAGCAGAACAAAGGTGAAGAGCTGAAGCTGAAACAGAAGCATGCTGCGGAAGGTAAAAGCGAAAGCTTTGGCAGCAAGGTCAGCGAAGATTCCCAGAAAGCCTGGCATAAAACCAAAGAAGGCACCGAGAAAGGGTGGGATGCCACCAAAGAAGGCGCTGAGAAAGGCTGGAACAAAACCAAAGAAGGTGCCAGCGAGCTGGAAAAGAAAGTCACTGAGTAAATATTTATGCTCGCAAAAAGGTCGCGCTTGCGGCCTTTTTTATTTCTTCGAATATAATTAGCACCTCGGGCGTTTACGCAGTGCGCATTTATCGGAGAAACCACTATGTATCGCCTTTTGGCCTTTCTGGCCGTTCTGCTTTTATGCCCTTCTCTGCACGCCGCCCCGAAAAGCTACATTATCGACACCGATAACACCGCCATTCGGCTGTCGTGGCATGCCTTCGGCGGCATCCTCTCCTGGGCGACATTCAGCGGCGTGACGGGAGCCGTAACGCTCAACCCGGAAAACGACGTCGACGATCATATTCACGTCACCATTCCCGTAGCGACTCTCGTAGCCTCAAACAAGCTGCTCACCTGGCAGCTCAAAAGCGACATGTTTTTTGAATCCGAGCGTTACCCGACAATCGAGTTCATCAGCTCTCGCGTGGTCGCCCAGGGCGACGGACGGTTCAGGGTGTTCGGCACGCTGACCGTGCGAAACATTGCCCGTCCGGTGATCCTTGAGGCCATCGTGAAAAACCCGCATGCGCAGGCCCTCACGCTGGATGCCACCACGGCGATCTCGCGCGCGTCCTACGGAATGGATAAGTTTGCCCTGGTCGTGGACGATCGAATTGCCATTGCCATTGCGATTCAGACGAATAAAGTGCCGTCATCCTGAGATCAGGCGCTGTAGCTGCTCCGCGTTTCCCCGCAGATGTGACGGCGGGTTGCGGCCAATCAGGACAAACTGGTAGCCCGCATCCTGCCACCACGCCAGGTTCATGCTGTGCCGCTTCTCCTGGCGGAGCGAGGCCGTCGCCTTTTCATCAACAGGAGAGATACAAAGCGCCATCGGGCCGTAGTCGGCGTTGATCCAGGCAATCTGCGCGATCGAGGTGGTTTCATAGCGCAGCATTCGCACCATTTTCAGCTCTGCCCCCTGAAGGACAAGCTGCGACATGTTCAGCTTCAGGCCGATGTCCTGCGCGGCCCGTTTCAGCCCGCGCTGCAGAACCGGCGTTGCGCTGTCCATATCCAGCAGCGTCTCGACGCTGTACAGGGACATATATTGCGCTTCAAGGTCACGGATATGGGCATTCTCATCCGCAGGCGCAGCTGCGGTACGCAGCAGGTAGCCCAGACCGGAGCCAACCATCAAAAAGCTGACCGATGCGGCAATCAGCGCCCGCCTGCTGACCCCGACCGGCGAGGAGGATTGTGGATCGGGAAGAGCTGCCAGACGCGCCTGCATTGTCTCAAGAGGCGCGTCATCCAGCAGGGAGGCAAACGCCCCGGCGTAATCCTGGCTGCTTTTCATCAGTTCATCGGTTCGCCCGGCGAGGCGTTCGTCATTTTTCAACTGTTCTTCAAACTGCTGCGCGTCGGCGCGGCACATCTCACCATCTATCCAGGCCACGATAGCGTCGTCGTTATAGGGCGGTACAAAACGGTGCGCGTTCAAGAGCGTTTCTCCTTTACCGGAGGCAGTGCGTCAGCGGATCTGGCAAGCCGAGCCCGCGCCGTCGCCAGCCGACTCATCACGGTTCCGATCGGCACCGCCAGAGTGTTTGCCGCCTCCTGGTAGGTAAAGCCTTCGACATAAACCAAAAATACCGCGTTGCGCTGGGCTTCAGGCAGCGCGTTGACGCGCTGCATCACCTTAAGGTAATGCAGGCGTGTCTCATCCTGTTCACGGGTGTCCGGTGCCATAAGCTCGTCGCTGGCCACAAATCCCTGCCCCTGACGCACGTGTCGTGCCCGAAGTTCAGAGATCCAGATGGAGTGAAGGATCGCGAACAGCCACCTGTCTATGCGTGTGCCCGGCGTATACTGGCTGCTTCTTTCAAGCGCACGCACGCAGGTGGACTGAACCAGCTCTTCGGCGATATCCCTGTTTCGCGACAGCACCAGCCCATACCGCCAGAGACGCGGCAGGTGTGCGGCTAACTGTTGACGAACCTCACGGGTAGCGATGTGTTTTCCCTCCACGAGAAAATCAGGATTCCGGATGTCCGTTGATAGCGGCCTGCAGGTCGCGATACTCCTCACAGGACTGGCCACAAATACCGGCAATCACCTTCAGCTGTTCTTTCGCGAGGTCCGGGCGTCCTTTTACCATCCACGCTTCACCGAGATATTCCCGGGCTTTGGCATAATCCGGGGCGATAGCCAGCGCGCGCTGGTAGTAACCAATCCCTTCGTCCGTGCGGCCCAGTTTGCGCGTGGCGAACCCGCGGTAGTTCCACGCTTCAGCCGTATTGCCATTTTTCAGCGAATCAAGCAGGTTCAGCGCCGCCTGGTATTCTCCTTTCTTCGCAAGATGGTACGCATAGTTGGTTTTGTCCTGGTCGCTGAGGCTGCTGCTCTTGTCCGGCACGCATTTCTGTGTGGCGCTGTCATATGCCTGTCCGGAAGGACAATCGGGCGTTTTGCTCTCGGTACTATTATTGCCCATGGCCAGCGCCAGTGGGGACAGCAGGGAAAAAATCAGCACCGGGATCAAACGAAACGAGGTCGTGTTCATACAAAGCTCCAGGGTAAGAAGGAAGTGACGTCAGTTAACGCCCGACTGAGAATTTTTATTCATTCTCCCCGTATTTTTTTGTTGTCGCAAAATCATGCCGACATCGTAGCCGCAATGGAAATAAATCAGGTTATTTTACCCTTTCCTTAACGCTATTCATTTCGCGTGATAGCAGAACTTTAACCCCTCACAAGAATATATTTCATTGTACGAGTGATATAATATATTTTATATCAAAAATGTTATCCTAACTTAAATGCATATTAAGCACGCTTAAAAAACAACGTTGATCATTATATTGAAAATGTCCCCTACCAATTATCATACTGCGTTAATCATATTTATAATCAGCATCAAAAGGAAAAAACAAAATCATATAAAACAATATGTTATGCAATTTAAATTATTAACGCCCCCCATGTATTAATGCCCTCTTCATTGTTTTGGCACTTATTTAAGAAAGCTTAAGTTGCACAACTATCGTTTTCTGTCTATATCATTTTTATATTCCGAAAAATAATTCCTCTATTAAATGCAGGGTTTTATAAGACGCAAAACACCCATAAAAACTGTTCTCTTTTATAAGTCATTAGATTCGCTCTGATGTTGCCACTCTGAATTCTGGCGGGCATCGTGCGCGCAAAAAACGACGGTGAGTGCTGCGTTATAACAGCGACTGCGCCGGGGGCGCCCTTTACCTTCTGCAGAGATGGCTCGTCTTGCTCGCCGTTCATGACACATCTGCTGGAGTAATACCTAAATGAGCCAAATCTCTGTTATTTCGAAACTTACTGGCGTGGAAACGACCACGGAAGGCGCCCAGGTTACGCTGAGCCATTCCTCTGTCGTTGAGCTTCATGTCGAGCGAGCGAGCGTCTCTCACTTCGCGCGAAATGGTAACGATCTGCTGGTTACGCTCCACTCCGGCGAGGTGATCACCCTTAAAAATTTCTACGTCGCGGACGCGCAGGGCGTGAGCCAGCTGGTGCTGCAGGACAGCCAGGGCGCTTTATGGTGGATTGAAGATCCAACCGGAGCCGCCACGTACGAATCCATCGCGTCCACGGACGTGCTGCTTGCAGCCTCAGGGAGCGACACCGGTGGTGCCGCCATCTGGCCATGGGCCCTGGGCGGGATTGCCGCTGCGGGCGGCATTGCGGCGGCGGCAAGCACTGGCGGTGGTGGTGGTGATAATGGCAGCAGTAACAATTCGGCCGATCCGGATACGACAGCGCCGAACGCGCCTTCCGGCCTTAAGTTTTCTTCAGATGGCAAAACGGTCACCGGTACCGCAGAACCCGGCAGTACCATCACGCTGAAAGACGCGAACGGTAACGTCATTGGCACAGGAAAAACGGGCAGCGATGGCAATTTTACCGTCTCTCTCGACACGCCGTTGACCAACGGCGAGCAGGTGACCGCCACCGCGACGGATAACGCCGGGAATACCAGCCCGGGCACGAATCTTACCGCCCCGGACACCACTGCGCCCGATGCGCCAGCCATCACCAGCGTAACTGACGATACGGCTCCACAGACGGGGGCAGTCAGCAACGGCGGCAGCACCAACGATCAGCGTCCGCAGCTTACCGGCACCGGTGAAGCGGGTTCGACCGTGACGATTTATGACGGCGGGATCGCCATTGGTACGGCGGTCGTCGCCAGCAACGGCACCTGGACCTTTACCCCTTCAGTTGATCTGAGCGAAAGCACTCACCAGATTACCGTGCGGGCAACCGACGCTGCCGGCAACACCGGGCCTGCCTCGCCGGTGTTTACCCTGACGGTGGATCTTACTCCGCCGGACGCCCCGACCGCGATTGTGCTGACCGACGATACGGGCGTTATCAAGGGAACCATCACGTCGGGCGCGCCTACCGATGCTTCACTGCCGATCCTGGCGGGAACGGGCGAGCCCGGCGGAACCATCACTATTTACGATAACGGCGTGGTGGTTGGCACAACGACGGTACTGCCCAACGGCACCTGGAGCGTAACGCCGAACGGTCCGCTTCCGGACGGGACGCACTCCATAACCGTCACTGAAACCGATGCCGCCGGAAACCTGAGCGCGACCTCAGAGCCTGTCATCTTCACCGTGGACACCACGCCGCCGTTAGCCCCTGGAAACCTCGTGGTTTCAAATGATGGCGGCACCATCAGCGGTACAGCAGAGCCGGGCAGCACGGTGACCATCCGTGAAGGCGGCGCACTCGTTGGCACTCCAGTTGTTGCCGATAGTCAGGGTAACTTCAGCCTGACGCTGACCCCGCCGAAGCTCAACGGCGAAATCCTGACCGCTGACGCCACCGACACGGCTGGCAACACGAGTCCTACCACCTCCGCGGCGGCACCGGATATTACTCCACCGCAGACGCCAGTTATCGTGTCGGTTGTTGATGACGTACAGGCCTCCACCGGCCCCGTGGGCCCGAACGGGATCACCAACGACCGGGCGCCGACCGTGAACGGGACGGGCGAAGCGGGCTCGACCATCACGATTTATAACGGCAGCGATGTCCTCGGTACGGTGGTTGTTCCCTCTTCCGGCCTGTGGAGCTTTACGCCGCCCGCACCGCTAACCGATGGCACGTACGTGCTGACGGCGAAGGCGACGGACCCCGCCGGTAACCCGAGCGGGTTATCAGACTCCTGGACAATTGACGTCGACGGGACGGCACCTGGCGCCCCGGTGATTTCACAAGTCGTGGACGATGTCCCCGGGCGCACCGGCGCGATCGACCTGAATGGGACCACTAACGACACCACCCCGACGCTCAGCGGTACCGCCGAAGCAAACGCGACTGTCACCGTGCGCGTGGACGGTGTTGCTGTTGGTACGACCGTCGCCAATGGCCTTGGCGTATGGATCTTTACCCCTTCCACCCCGATCGGTGAAGGCCCCCATGATCTTACCGCCGTCTCGACCGATGCGGCAGGCAACACTAGCGGCGTCTCCAACACCTGGACTCTGACGGTTGACAGCGTGGCGCCTGCTGCCCCAATCATCACCCAGGTGGTGGATGATGTGCCGGAACGCCTCGGCGCGCTCAACCCTAACGACAGCACTAACGACACCACGCCGACGCTCAACGGCACGGCTGAACCCGGCTCAACCGTCACCATCCGCCTCGATGGCACCGATCTTGTCACGGTTCCGGTCGACAACAATGGCGCGTGGACCTATACCCTCACGACGCCTCTTGTCAGCGGGCCTCATACCTTTACCGTTGTCGCCACCGATACGGCGGGTAACACCAGCCAGCCGTCAGGCGGCTTCACCCTGACCGTCGATACCACGCCACCAGTGGCGGCAACCATCGGCACCGTGACCGATGACGTCGGCGGCGTTCAGGGTCCGCTCAGCAGCGGCGATACCACGGATGACACCAAACCTCAGCTGCAGGGCACCGCTCCGGCCGATGCGACGATCACCATTTATGACGGCACCACCCTGCTCGGCACCGCCACCCTCGACGGCAACGGCGGCTGGAGCTTTACGCCCGTTACCCCGCTCACCGACGGCCCGCATTCGCTGACGGTTCACGCCACCGATGCCGCGGGCAATACCACCATCTCCAGCCCGTTTGTGTTGACGGTAGATACCGTCGCGCCTGTCACGCCGGACGTGCCGGCCATCACCGTCAATCCTGACGGAACAGAAACAACGCTGAACTCGGGCGAAACCACCCGCGACACCACGCCAACCCTGAGCGGTACCGGCACGGCGGGCGATACCGTGACGATCTACAACAACGGCGTCAAAATCGGCGATGCTGTCGTGGACAATACCGGCAGCTGGTCGTGGACACCATCAACCCCGCTGCCCGGCGGTACCTATGACATCACCCTGACCGTCACCAACGTGGACGGCACGGGCAACGAAAGCGCCCCGTCGCAGCCGGTTACCATCACCATTGATACCGAGGCGCCGGCTACGCCTGCGGCACCGACCGTCACCGACAGCGTCACCCAGATCACCGGCCCCGTACCCGATGGCGGAACAACCAACGATCCGCGCCCGGTCCTGAGCGGCACCGGGACGCCGAACGATGTCATCAACATCACTGACACCGTCAACGGCATATCGACCGTCGTGGGCACCGTCACGGTAGACAGCAGCGGCAACTGGAGCTGGCGTCCTGGCAGCGACATTGCCGAGGGCAGCCACGCCTTTACCGCCACCGCCACCGATGAAGCGGGCAACGTTTCTGACGCTTCTCCTGCGATTACGATCGTCGTGGATACAGTGACACCGGCTACGCCAGCGATCAGCGCCGTGGGCGGTGAACCGAACGGAGGCTACATTACGGATACCACGCCGACAGTGGGAGGAACCGGCGTTAACGGTGAGACGGTGATCGTCTACAACAACGGCGTCGAGCTGGGTCGTGTCGTGGTGGCTAATGGAGAATGGAGCCTGACGCTCCCCACGCAAACGGACGGCCCGCTCAACATTACCGTAGCGGGAGTGGACGCAGCGGGTAACCTCAGCGCGCCGAGTTCAGTCTTTACCGTCACGCTCGATACCGTTGCGCCTGAGATCCCCGTCATTAGTGCGGTAGCCGACAGCCAGCTGTCCAGTAACGTGCTCTACACGAAGGACGGCACGCCAACTCTTACCGGGACCGGTGAACCCGGCACCACCGTTATCGTTTCCGTAGACGGCACACCGTCTACAGTGCTTGTGACGGTCCAGCCGGGCGGCACCTGGAGCTGGACCGCCGACACGACGCTGCCGGATGGTCCTCATACGTTCACCGTCTCTTCCAGCGATCCAGCGGGTAATTCCTCCGGCGATTCAGTACCGCTGAGCGTGACGGTGGATACTGCCGCGCCTGCCGACCCGATCAACATGGCTCTGGCTCAGGAAGGAACGCCGCTAACCGGTACAGGTGAAATAGGAAGTACTATTACCGTAAAAGATAGCGGTGGCACGGTCATTGGTACCGGCGTTGTCGGCAGCGACGGCAGCTTCTCGATTGCGTTGAGTCCGGCGCAGCTGGACCCGACCACGCTGACCGTGAACGCTACGGACGCCGCAGGGAATGCCAGCGCGGGCGTGCCTTTTGTCGTCACCGACTCGTCGCTTGAGCTGCCGCAGGTGCCCGTCATCACGGCGATCGTCGATGATGCGGATCCGGTAACTGGCGATGTGAAAGGCAAAACGACCAACGACACCACGCCAACACTTACCGGCACGGCCGAAGCGGGCAGCCTGATTACCATCTATCTGGACGGTAGCGCGACGCCATTGGCGACGGTGACCGCCGACGGCAGCGGCAACTGGAGCTATACGCCGGCGGCGCTTGGCGAGGGGCTGCACACCTTTGAAGTGACTGCGACCCTCAACGGCCAGACCAGCGGCCGCTCTCCGGCGGCCAGCGTCACCGTCGACCTCACCGCCCCGGGCACGCCAACTATCGGCGCGGTGATTGACGACGTCGGTCCGGGCACCGGCCCGCTGACCAGCGGCCAGACCACCAACGACAACCAGCCGACCCTCACCGGCACCGGCGCGGTGGGCGATACCATCTCCATCTACAACAACGGGACGCTGCTGGGCAGCGTGCTGGTAGGCAACACCGGCACCTGGAGCTACACCACGCCCACCCTGGCAGAGGGCAACCATGTCCTGACCATCCGCGCGACCGATCCTGCGGGGAATCAGAGCGGCCCTTCGGCGGGCTTCACCGTCGTGGTGGACTCCGTTTCCGCCACGCCGGTCATCACCAACGTCACGGATAATGTCGGCAACGCCGCCACCACGGTGGTCAGCGGCAGCGAAACGAACGACGCCACGCCAACCCTTTCGGGGACAGCGGACGCAAACAGCGTGGTGACAATTTTCGACGGCGGCACCCAGATTGCCGTGGTAACGGCTGACGGCACCGGCGCATGGACGTTTACCCCTGACACCGCGCTCGGCGAAGGCTCGCACAGCTTCACCGTCCGGGCGACCGACCCGCTGGGCAACGTCAGCGCGGTCTCTGCTCCCTGGAGCGTGGTGGTTGATCTGACCGCTCCGACGGTTCCGACGCTGGATAATGTAAACGACGACATCCCTGGCGGCGTCCAGGGTAACCTCACCAGCGGCCAGGTAACCAACGACAGCACCCCAACCATCAGCGGCACCGGGCTGGCGGGCAGCACTATCCACATCATGAATAACGGCACGCAGATTGGTACAACGACCGTTGACGGAAGCGGGAACTGGTCCTTTACGCCGACCGCGCCGCTGAGCGACGGCAGCTACTCCCTGCGCGCGTATGCAACGGATACCGCAGGCAACGCCTCGGCGAACTCATCGGTCTTCGCTTTTACCATTGATACCGCAGCCCCCGGCGTACCGGTGGTGACCAGCGTGATTGACGATGTCGGTCCGGTCACCGGGACGCTCACGTCGGGTAACAGCACCAACGACGCGCGTCCAACCTTCAACGGTACGGGCGAAGTGGGTTCTACCGTGCACGTGATCGTTGATGGCAACGAAATTGGCACAGCGGTGGTCAATGCCCAGGGCAGCTGGACCTTTACCCCGGGTACCGATCTGGGCGAAGGGCCACACGCCATCACCTTCAACGCCACCGATGCGGCGGGCAATACCGGCGGCACGACGACGCCGTTTACCCTGACGGTGGATACGGGCGTGCCGTCGGCGCCGATCATTTCGACCGCGGGTGACAACGTGGGCAACATTCAAACCCCGCTCTCTTCGGGGCAGAGCACCGACGACACCACGCCGACGCTGAACGGCACCGCGACCGCCAACGCCACGGTCACCGTTTATGAGAACGGTCAGCCGGTCGGCACCGTTCAGGCGGACGGTACAGGAGCATGGAGCTTTACGCCATCAGCACCGCTGGGCAACGGCAGCCATACCTGGACCGCCACGGTCACCGATGCAGCGGGCAACGTCAGCCCGACCTCGCCGGGCTTTACCCTGATTGTTGATACCGCGGCACCAAACGCGCCGGTTATCAGCCAGGCGGTAGACGACGTGGGCAGCATCACCGGCCCGCTAACGTCCGGGCAAACAACCGACGATACCGTTCCGCGCCTTGTCGGGACCAGCGAACCGTTTGCCACCGTGAAAATATATGAGGGAACTACGCTTGTCGGAACAGGCACTGCGGATAGCAACGGGAGCTGGAGTATCTTGCTCAACACCACGCTGACCGCGGGCGCGCACAGCTTCACCGCGCAGGCGACGGATGCGGCGGGCAATACCAGCCTGTCGTCCACCAGCTTCAGCCTCACCGTTGACACCACGCCGCCTGCGCTGCCGGTGCTGACCAGCATTCTGGATGACGTGGGCAATGCGGCGACGCCGGTTGCAAACGGCGGGTTCACCAACGACGCGCAGCCAACCCTCAGCGGCACGGCGGAAGCCGGGTCGACGGTGAAAATCTTTGATAACGGCGTACAGATCGGCAGCGTGACGGCGACCGGCGGCGCGTGGAGCTTTACGCCATCTCCGGCGCTGAGCAACGGCGCGCACACGTTGACCTTCACCGCCACCGATGCGGTGGGCAACGCCAGCGCCCCCACCGCCGGATATGTCATTAACGTCGATACCCTCGCGCCGGGCGCGCCGGTTATCAGTTCGGTGATTGATGATGTCGGCAGCGTTATCGGTCCGGTGACCGGTACGAATCCGACCAACGATACGCGCCCAACGCTAAGCGGGACAGCCGAAGCGAATGCCACGGTCAGGATCTACGATGGTATTACGCTGGTCGGCACGGTGACCGCCGATGGCAACGGCAACTGGACCCTGCCGCAAACCACCACGCTGACGCAGGGCACGCATAACTTCACCGCCACGGCCACCGATGCGGCAGGCAACACCAGCACGGCGTCAGGCGTGACGACGATTATCGTCGATACGACCGCCCCAACGGCGCCGACCGGGACCCTCAACGCCGACGGTAGCGTCCTGACCGGGAGCGCGGAGGCGGGAAGTACCGTCACAATCCGCCTTGCGGACGGCTCGACGGTGACCGCCATTGCGGGCAACAACGGCACCTACAGCTACACCTTCATTAACAAACAGATCGAAGGCCAGACGCTGCAGATCACCGCTACCGACGCCGCGGGCAACACCTCCCTGCCGGGCTCCGTCCTTGCGCCGGTGTTGCCGCTCTCCGCCAGCAATAACGTTGAAGAGCTAAACCTCAGCACCACGGCGACCGTGACCAACAGCCAGTACAGCGACTACGGCTTCCTGCTGGTCGGCGCCGTGGGCAACGTCCTGACGCTGCTGGGCAATGACACCGCGCAGGTGAACTTTACGGTGGGCAACGGCGGCAGCGCGGATATCGTGGTGAATGCTAACGCTACGGGGGCGGTGCTCTCTCTGCTCAACACTCTTGAGCTGGTAGTTCAGCACTACGTCAACGGCGTCTGGACTACCGTGGTGGATACCGGCCAACCGCAGTTTGCCGATCTCCTGACCCTCGGCGCTACCGGCGTCTCGCTGAACCTGACCGGGCTGGCCGACGGTAACTACCGCGTGCTTAGCTATAACACCAACCTGCTGGCAACCGGCTCCTACACCAGCCTCGACGTGGCGGTGAAAGAGACCGGTCCGGGTACGGTTACCGGCGATACCAGTCTCAACGGCAACGTGATCCTCGATACGGATCCGACCGCCGGCAGCGACAACGCGCCGGCCGGAACCACTATCTCCACGGTGACTAACGCGCAGGGCGTTACCACCAGCGTGAACGCCGACGGCACGGTGATCCAGGGCAAATACGGTACGCTGACCATCAACCGCGACGGCAGCTATACCTATAACCTGACCGACACCAGCGCCGCGGTCGTTGGCCGGACGGAGAGCTTCACCTACACCATCACCCATAACGGCGTCAGCGCGTCGGCGAACCTGGTGCTGTCTCTGGGTGCCGGTACGGTAATCAACGGCATTGTGGCAGTGGACGACACGGCCTCGCTGACCTTTGACACCACCGTGAGTGAGGTGAATAACGGCGCCTCGTCTCAGAACGGTTTTACCCTGGTGGGCATTAATCTCGGCAGCACGCTGGGGCTTAACCTGCTGGACGACATGACCAACCCGATCATCTACAACGTGGAGGAAGGGACGACCCGCACCATGACCATCCAGGCCTCCGTGGGCGGCGTGGCGCTGGCGTCGGTGTTCGACCTGTACGTCTATAAGTTCAACAATGCGACCCAGACCTTCGAGCAGGTTCGCGTCGAGTCGGGCTGGCTGCGCGCCCCGCTGCTGGGGGGTACGTCACCGCAGCTGACGCTGAACCTGCCTGCCGGGGAGTATCTGTTCCTGCTGAATACCGCATCCGGGATCGCCGTACTGACGGCCTACACGCTTAACGTCCTGCAGGACCATGTCTACAGCGTGGCGAGCATCAGCGAAACCACCACGGGCGACGTGCTGGCGAATGATCCGGTTCCAGCGGGCACGCTGGTTACCGAAGTGAACGGAGTGGCGGTCAACAGCAGTGGAACCACCACCATTCAGGGAGAATACGGCACGCTGACCATCAATTCGTCCGGTCAGTACACCTATACCCTGAGAAGCGGCGTGGGGGCGGACCATATCAGCACGCCGGATACCTTCGTCTACACCGTTACCGCGCCTGACGGCTCGAAGGATACGGCATCGCTCAACATCACCCCAACCGCGCAGGCGATGAATGCGGTGAACGATGTCAGCGCCACGATGGACCTTACCTCGGTACATCACACGTCGGTCTACTCGGATACGACCGTGGGCACCGCCAGCTGGACGACGGCCCTGCTCTCGTCAACCCAGGGCAGCGGCAGCGGAACCTTCGTGGTCGACGCGAACACCGCGCTGCACAACGCGTCGCTGCACTTTAGCGTGGCATCGCTGCTGTCGCTGACCGGGTTGACGGTGAACTGGTCTATCAGCGACGGCTCGGGCGTGATCCGCAGCGGCTCCTTCAGCGGGGCCTCGCTGCTGGGCGGCAGTATCGACGTCGCGCTGACCGGGCTGGATCTCAACGCCGGGACCTATACGCTGAACTTTACCGGTAGCGTCCCGGGGCTGAGCGTCGGAAACATCACCATTACCCCAAGCGTGAACGGCACCACCTACTCGCTGAGTAATTTCGACGTCACCGGCAGCCACACCGTCAACGGCAATATCTTTGACGGCACCGACTCCGGCGGCGTGCTGGATCAGCTCCACTCGGTGGATACCCGTCTGAGCGTGACCGGCTACAACGGCGTGACCACCACGCTGGACCCGTATACCGGCAGCGCAACGGTGAACATTGTCGGCCACTACGGCACGCTGGCGATCGGCGCTGACGGCCATTACACCTATACCCTCAACAGCGGGGTATCGCTCTCAACCATGACTTCGAAGGAGACCTTCAACTACACCCTGACCGATTCTGCCGGAAGAACGGACAGCGCCACGTTGACCATCAATATGGCGCCGCAGTTCATCAGCTCTGAGCATAACGACGCCATCACCGGTACGGCCTACGGCGATACGCTGATTTACCAGGTGCTGAACAGCACGGTGGGCAACGGTACGGGGGGTAACACCAGCAGTGCCGCGGGCGATCACTGGACCGGCTTCTCGCTGGCACAGGGCGACAAGATCGACATCGGCGATCTGCTGGTGGGCTGGAACGGTAGCGCCGCGACGCTCGGGAATTATCTCCATGTCACTAATAGTAATGGCAATACCGTGATCTCCATCGACCGTGATGGTGCAGGGGGCACCTACACTAATACCACGCTCGTTACGCTTGATGGCGTTCAGACCACCTACGACGAGCTTGTTAACCAGCAACACATCATTACCTGATACCACCTGCAAGAGATGACCCGGGCGCGCAGCGCCCGGGCATAAATAATAAAGCCGTATTTTTTTATAGGGACATGACATGGGAATGAAGATGCCTTACTGGTGGCTCTCGTGCTGCCTGATATCTGTGCCCGCTTTCTGCGCAAATCCGGCGGCCACCATCAATACCGGACAGCTTCGCGAAACGCAGGAACTCCCCTCGCTCAACGGCCGCGTCGCACCTGCGGCTGGCAAAGCCGCACCCGGTTCATTGCAGCTTGGCGATGCCGTTAACCGCGCCGTCACCTGGCACCCGGCCATCAGCGAAGCCGTGGGGAAACTCTACCAGCAGAGCGAAGAGGTAGACGTCGCTAAGTCAAAATACTATCCGCAGATTAATGCCGGCGTGGACAACGGTTATTCCCACGACGGCGACCAGAACGGCTTTACGCCGTCGCTGGTGCTTTCTCTCTCACAGATGCTCTACGACTTTGGCAAAGTGGCAAGCCAGGTACGCGCCGAGAGCGCCGGCGTTGCCCAGCAGCAGGCCAACGTGCTGGTGAGTATCGACACTATCGCCCACGATACCGCCGTCGCCATGGTGCAGGTGCAAACCTGGCAGCAGATGGTTGAGACCGCTAAAGAGCAGCTCGACGCCCTCTCCTCTATCGGCACGCTGACCCGCCAGCGTAACGACGAAGGGGCTACATCGCTCTCTGACGTGGTGCAGACCGATGCCCGAATCGAAGGCGCGCGAGCTCAGCTGATGCAGTACCAGGCCAGTCTGGACAGCGCCCGCGCCACGCTGATGAGCTTTCTCGGCTGGAACAGCCTGAACGCGATAAGCAATGACTTTCCGCAAAAGCTGGGCCGGAGCTGCGACATCGCCGAGCCGGACGACCGCCTGGTTCCCGCCGTTCTCGCCGCCTGGGCGCAGGCTAACGTCGCCCAGGCTAACCTGGACTATGCCGACGCGCAGATGACGCCAACCGTCTCGCTGGAGCCGGAGGTGCGCCACTACATGAACGATCGCTACGCGGGCAGCGACACGCGGGATCGCACCCAGTATTCCGCATGGGTGAAAGTTCAGATGCCGCTTTATCAGGGCGGCGGCCTCACCGCACGGCGTAACGCTGCCGGACACGCGGTGGAGGCGGCGCAGTCCACCATTCAGCGCACGCGTCTTGATGTCCGCCAGAAACTGCTGGAAGCCCGCAGCCAGGTGATGAGCCTGCAAAGCACGCTGCAAATTCAGGGCCGTCAGGAGGCGCTCAGCGCCCGCACCCGCGAACTGTACCAGCAGCAGTATCTTGACCTCGGCTCGCGCCCGCTGCTCGACGTGCTCAACGCCGAACAGGAGGTTTATCAGGCGCGCTTCACCCAGCAGCAGACCCTCGGTCAGCTGCACCAGCTGCAGCTCAACTGCCTGTATAACACCGGACAGCTGCGCCACGCGTTCGATCTTGATAACCGCACCATCCAGACCGTGGAGATCCAGCCATGAAGCAGCGTGATATCCCGCAAGGTGAAAACATGACGGATGAGGCGCTGGCGCAGTGGGCACAGGCCTTTGGTTTTGTTGCCACGCGCTATCGCGTCGCCTGCTCGCCCGGCGCGCTGATTGCAGGCGCACCCTGGCTGAAAGGCAAACCGATGGTGCCCGCCCTCACCCAGCTGGCCCGCGAAGCAGGGCTGTCGTTTCAGCTCCTTACCGACGATCGACAGGCGATCAACAGCTGGCGTCTGCCGGTTGTCGTAGCGATGAATGACGACAGGATCGGCGTGATCGAGCATTTCGACGGGGACGATACGCTGGAAGTCAGCTTTTTCGACGACGAGACCTACACCAATCGGCTGTCGATGACGGCGATGCTGCCCGCTATACGCCACGTTATTGCCCTGCGTCCACTCGCCGCGCTGAAGGACAGCCGCGTGGATGCCTATATCTCCAAATATCGTCCGGACTGGCTCTACCGGCTGGTGATGCGCGATCTCCGCCCCTACAGCTGGGTGATGCTCGCCGCGCTGTTTATCAACGTTCTGTCGCTCTCCGGGATCGTCTTTTCCATGCAGGTCTATGACCGGGTGATCCCCGCCCAGTCCTACCCGACGCTGTACGTCCTGACCATCGGGGTGCTGATTGCCACCCTGTTTGGTTTTGTGCTGCGCGTGGCGCGCGGGCACATTATGGATCTGCTGGGCAAGCGCTCGGATATGCGCGTTTCGGATCGCGTATTCGGCCACGCTCTGCGGCTGCGCAACAGCGCGATCCCCCGCTCCACCGGCAGCTTTATCTCACAGCTGCGCGAGCTGGAGCAGATCCGTGAGATGGTGACCTCGTCCACCATCTCGACAATTGTCGATTTGCCCTTCTTTTTACTGTTCGTGGTGGTGCTGGCGATCATCGCCCCGCAGCTGGCGTGGATCGCCCCGGTCGCGGCGGTGATCATGGTCCTGCCCGGCCTGCTGCTGCAGAAGAAGCTGGCGGAGCTGGCAAAGCAGTCGGCCCATGAATCAACCCTGCGCAACGCGGTGCTGGTGGAGAGCGTGCAGGGCCTGGAGGACATCAAGCTGATGCAGGCGGAAAACCGCTTTTTGCAGCAGTGGAACAGCTATATCCAGATCACCGCGGAATCCGGCCTGCGCACTCGTGAGCTGACGCAGAACCTGATCAGCTGGGGGATGACCATTCAGAGCCTGGTCTACGCCGGGGTGATTGTGGTCGGCGCGCCGATGGTGATCGACGGTACCCTGACCACCGGCTCGGTGGTCGCCGCGTCGATGCTGGCTTCCCGCATGATCGCCCCAATGGCGACGCTGTGCGGCGTGCTGGCGCGCTGGCAGCAGGTCAAAGCCGCAAAAGAGGGACTGGACAGCATCATGCAGCTTCCCACCGAAAACCAGCGCGAGGAGACGCCGATCCGCCAGGACGTCCTGCGCGGACACTATCTTTTCGAGCAGGCGCAGTTCCGCTATCAGCCGGACGATCCGCGCATGGCGCTGCGCATTAATCGCCTGGAGATAAGGCCGGGAGAAAAAGTGGCGATCCTCGGGCGCAACGGCGCGGGCAAATCAACCCTGCTGCAGGCGATGGCGGGCGGGATGGACCTGGCGGCGGGCGAACTGCGGCTCGACGGCTTCAGCCTGCCGCATCTCGACGTGGCGGACGTGCGGCGCAACGTCGGCTTTATGACCCAGAACGCGCGGCTGTTTTACGGCACCCTGCGCGAAAACATCACCCTCGGCATGCCGCGCGCCACCGACGAAGAAATTTTCGAGGCGCTGGAGCTGACCGGCGCGGCGGGCTTCGTGCAGAAGCTGCCCAAGGGGCTGGACTATCCGATCATGGAAAACGGCGTAGGGCTCTCCGGCGGGCAGCGCCAGTCGATTCTGCTGGCGCGAATGCTCCTGCGCGATCCGAATATTGTGCTGATGGATGAACCCACCGCGTCGCTGGATGAGCACACCGAGCGGGAATTCATCCAGCGCCTGGGCGACTGGCTCGGGCATCGCACCCTGATCGTCGCCACGCACCGCGTACCGGTTCTGGAACTGGTGGAGCGCGTCGTGGTGTTAAAAGAAGGCATGCTGGTGATGGACGCACCAAAAGCCCAGGCGCTGAGCAACAGCCGTATGCAGCAGCAACAGCAGCAGGCAGCAACCGGACGGGAGTGGAAAAATGAAAATCAGTCAGCGTGACGTGGCGGCAATGGACGATCTGGATAACGCCCTCGACTCCGAAAGCGGCTACACCGGCGCGCGCCGGATCGTGATCTTCTCGCTGCTGATGTTTGTAGTGCTGGGCGTCTGGGCATGGTTTGGCGTGCTGGATGAGGTGTCAACCGGTTCGGGTAAAGTGATCCCCAGCTCGCGCGAGCAGGTCTTACAGTCTCTCGACGGCGGGATCCTCACCGAGCTGAACGTCCACGAAGGCGATCAGGTGCAGGCCGGACAGGTGCTGGCGCGGCTTGACCCGACGCGTTCTGAGTCGAACGTCGGCGAAAGCGCGGCGCGCTACCGGGCCTCACTGGCCTCCAGCGCCCGCCTGTACGCCGAGGTAAACGATCTGCCGCTGAAATTCCCGCCTTCGCTGGCGAAATGGCCGGATCTGATTTCCGACGAAACCCGGCTTTACAACTCGCGCCGCGCGCAGCTGGAGGATACCCAGCGGGAGCTTCGCGCCGCGTTAGATCTCGCCAATAAAGAGCTGGCCATTACCCAGCGGCTGGTGAAAACCGGGGCCGCCAGCCACGTGGAGGTGCTGCGCCTGCAGCGGCAGAAAAGCGATCTGGAGCTGAAGCTCACCGACGTGCGTTCGCAGTATTACGTCCAGGCGCGCGAGGCGTTATCCAAAGCCAACGCTGAGGTGGATATGGTTTCAGCCATCCTCAAGGGCCGCCAGGATTCCGTCACCCGTCTGACGGTAAAATCCCCGGTGCGCGGGATCGTGAAAAATATCAAGGTGACCACCATCGGCGGGGTGATCCCGCCCAACGGCGAGCTGATGGAGATTGTGCCGGTGGACGATCACCTGCTGATCGAAACTCGCCTGTCGCCGCGCGATATCGCCTTTATCCACCCGAACCAGGAGGCGCTGGTCAAAATCACCGCCTACGATTACGCCATTTACGGCGGCCTGCACGGGGTCGTTGAGACGATTTCCCCGGATACCATTCAGGATGAGGCCAAGCCGGAGGTGTTCTATTACAGGGTGTTTATCCGCACCAGTCAGGATTACCTGGTCAATAAGGCGGGCAGGCACTTCTCGATTGTACCGGGGATGATTGCGACGGTGGACATTAAGACCGGAGAGAAAACGGTGCTGGATTATCTGATTAAACCGTTCAACCGGGCGAAAGAGGCGCTAAGGGAGCGATAGCCAATCGCCGGGTGGCGGCTGCGCATTACTCGGCCTACATCCCCCCAGGCCCTTGCAAGCGCAGCGCCGCCGGGCATTAAACCGCACGCCAGAACTGGAACCTGCCTCGGAGGATTAATCTTTAGTCATGCATCCCACTTCCCTTCAGCCATCGCCCAGGTAATATTAACCGCAGACGAAACGCACTTGCGCACAGTGCAGGAGTGCATTACTATTCAGTCAGCTTCACGGACTGGAGCTCGCCAGCATTATGATTAGTTATTTTCGGGATCATTGGCTTGAGGATTTTTTTCTTTACGGCAGATCGAGCAATGTTATCCCTTCAAATCTGGAAACAGCGCTTGCGAGAAAGCTCGATATCATCAGGGCAGCAACCTCGCACAGGGATTTGCGATCGCCACCGGGTAATATGTATGAAGCATTGAATCCTCCGCTGAAGGGCTATTCCTCCATCCGGGTAAACAGGCAATACAGGCTCGTATTTCGCTGGACAGAGGGCAAAGCAGAAGATCTGTACCTCTCTCCACACAAGTACACGCAACACAAGTGAGGCATCATCTATGACACTTCAACAGGCATTCCGCAAACCCACCACGCCGGGCGACGTGTTGCAGTATGAGTATCTTGAACCGCTCAATCTGAAAATCAGCGATCTGGCGGATATGCTCAATGTTCACCGCAACACCATCAGCGCGCTGGTCAATAACAATCGCAAGCTTACTGCCGATATGGCGATCAAGCTGGCAAAAGCCTTTGATACCACGATTGAATTCTGGCTGAACTTACAGCTGAACGTCGATATCTGGGAAGCGCAATCTAACGCCAGGACGCAGGAGGAACTAAGCCGTATAAAGACCGTTGCGGACGTCATGGCTAAGCGAAAATCTGGCCAACCGGATGTAGCCTGACCCGAACAGGCGCGGAGATCTTACTCCGCCGGGCGAGGTGCGGCGCTGTTATACACGCCAATATAACGCGCAAATTTCCCAATAAACACACCGGCAAACACGCCGCCGGAGACGATCGCCAGCGCGCTCATGGCAGGCTGCTGCATCGTCTGGGGAGAGACTGCGCTCATCACGCCCAGCACATACTTCACCCCGAACGCCAGCATCATAAACGGCAGCGCGGTGTAGTCCGCCTGGCGGTAAATGCTTCTCGGCGCCTCTGCGCGGGTGATAACCGCCTGCTTAATCAGAACATACCCCAGCGCGGCCCCGGCGAGGATCCCCGCCGTCCACAATGCGACTGTCCCGGGGGTTAACGTGCGGTAAACCACCAGATCGTAGATATCCCAGATTAGAAATATTGCCGGAATGATGGCAAGCCTCTCCAGCGTCACGGTGGCGGGCCGTCGGGCTTTAAGGCCGCGAGAGATGAGGAAGATAAACAGCACCCACACCCAGACGGGCGTGTGCGTCACAACACCGATCAGAAATTCAAACATGGAGTTCTCCATGGACGATTGCGGCCCGTGCCGCCCTGAACGCGTATTGCGCATAACGGCAAAACCACCGTTATGCGCAGGTCTTTTACAGCGATTTTTTCAGGCGTTGAACCGCTTCCTTCAGCTCTTCATCCGTTGGCGTGACAAATGACATACGCAGCGTTGAATGGTCTGGCTCATTGCAGTAGAAAAATTCGCCCGGCACAAATACTACGCCGTTACTTAACGTTTTTTCCAGCCAGCGGGTGGTATTACTACCATTTTTCATATTCGCCCACAGGAACATGCCGCCCTTCGGCTTGTGGAAAGACATCACGTCGCCAAGCTCGGCCTCCAGCTCGGTTGCGAACGTCTGGTATTTCTGGCGATAGGCTTCGCGGATCGTTTTAATCTGAGCGGGCAGACGACCGGTTTTCAGGTACTCATACGTCATCAGCTGCGACAGCGTGCTGGTGTGCAGATCGGTGGTTTGCTTAAGGTTGACCACCGCACGCTTCAGCCACTCCGGTACCAGCACCCAGCCCACGCGGGTTCCGGGAGCGAGAATTTTGGAGAAGGTGGAGGTATACACCACGTTCTCTTCATTACCGATATCTTTGGCGTGAGCAATCAACGGGCGGAACACTTCGTCGGTGTAATTAATTTCGCTGTACGGATCGTCTTCAATAATCACGAAGTCATAGCGCTTCGAGAGTTCCACCAGCTGTTTACGACGCGCCTCAGAAAGCGTCACGCCGCCAGGATTACCAAAGGTTGGAACGATATAGACCGCTTTGATGGTTTTCTTTGCCACCAACGCCTCAAGTTCATCAACCTTCATGCCGTCGCCGTCGGTGCCAACGGATTCAAAATTCGCCTGCGCCAGGCCGAATACCTGCAGCGCAGCAAGATAGGTTGGACGCTCGACGACGACAATATCGCCCGGATTAATCAAAGCACGCGCCAGCACGTCGAGGGACTGCTGTGAACCAGAGGTCACGACCACGTCATCCGCCTTACAGCGAATGCCTCGCCCCTCGCAAATACGCTGAATCTCTTCCCGCAGTCCCGGCACGCCTTCGGTCAGGCCGTACTGGAATGCCTCGCCAAAATGCTGAGATAACACGGCATCAGCGGCAATTTTCAGGCCTTCGTGATCGAACAAGGCCGGATTCGGAATCCCCCCACCGAGCGAAATGACGCCGGCCATTTTGCTATGTTTTAATAATTCACGGATGGCAGATGATTGCAGGCCCTGCGCGCTGCTGGCGAGTTTACTCACAGACATTCTTTGCTTACCTTCTTTTTTTATAGTGTGCCCAATCTTAGCAGAATATGGGCGATAAATTCCGTAAGCTTAGGCAGTTGACGTAAATCCTGACGCCACAATAAATGCACGGGTCTCGGCGCCGGAATATACTCTTTCAGCACCCGAACCAGCCTGCCGCTTTCCAGATCTTCCGCCACCAGCACCTCCGGCTGCAGCAGCAGTCCCGCTCCGGCTCTCGCGGCCATCCGGAGCCCGTAGCCGTCATTACATTTTAAGACCGCATCCCGCTTCCAGCGCACCTCGCCCTCGACGCCAGGCAGCCGCCACTCGTTGCGCGCGGTCCACACGCTGTGGGACAGGCAGAGATGATCCACCAGATCGGCAGGGGTTTGCGGCGTACCGTAGCGTGCCAGGTAGTCCGGCGCGGCGCAGATCACCATCCGGTAAGGGCAGAGGTATTTCGCCACCAGATCGTCGTTGTGAATGTCGCCAATACGAATGGCCAGATCGATACCCTCCTCCACCAGATCCACCATCCGGTTGGTGAGATCCAGCTCGATGCGCACTTCCGGGTAGCGCTGCAAAAAGGAGGCCGTAAGCGGCGCGATCGCGCTGCCGCCAAACGAGGTGGGCGCCGTCACGCGCAGGGTGCCTGACGGTGCGGCGCGCAGGCGTTCCACGGCGCTTTCGGCGATCGCGACCTGCTCCAGCACCCGCTTCGCCTCGTCGAAATAGACCCGTCCGGCGTCGGTCAGGCTCTGGCGCCGCGTGTTACGCTCCAGCAGGCGGGTGCCAAGCTGGGATTCCAGCAGCGCAACGTACTTCCCCACCATCACCGCCGACATCTCGAGCCGTGCTGCCGCGCCGGTGAAGCTGCCGCTTTCAACCACCGCAATAAAGGTCTCCATGCTGCGAAGCTTATCCATATTCCAAACCTCTGGTTAGCAATCTTCTAACTTTAGCCCAGTTTATCCGTATTTTAATTTATTAAAGAATGAAGGCTCACAACAGAAGGAGTCGGCTATGAAAATCGTCATTATTGGTGCCAGCGGTACGGTTGGTCGTGCGGTAACGGAAGAGCTGAGTCGTCGCCACGAGGTCATCCGCGTCGGCCGCACGCAGGGCGACGAGCAGGTAGATATCACCTCTCAGGCGAGCGTTCAGGCGCTGTTCGAGAAAATCGGTCCGGTGGATGCCATTGTGTCCGCCAGCGGTGGCCTCTACTTTGGCCCGCTCGCGACCATGAAAGATAGCGACTTTAACCAGGGGCTACAGGATAAGCTGCTAGGACAGGTGCGCCTGGCGCTGACCGGCCAGCACTACCTGAACGAAGGCGGCTCGATTACGCTGATAAGCGGAATTGTGGCGCACGAACCGATTGCGCAGGGCGTAAATGCCACCACGGTGAATGCGGCGCTGGAAGGGTTTGTTCGCGCCGCAGCCTGCGAATTGCCGCGCGGGATCCGCATCAACCTGATTAGCCCGACGGTTCTCACCGAATCCGTCGAAACGTACGATGGCTTCTTCCCGGGCTTCGAAAGCGTGCCTGCCGCGACGGTGGCGCAAGCCTATCGCCGCAGCGTGGAAGGCGTGCAGAGCGGGCGGGTATACAAGGTCGGCTACTGAGCCGTGCGCGCGGCGATCGGCACCAGCATCGGGCGTGGAAGCTGCGCTTACCCGGCCTACAGAAGTGCGGCCTGATGCCATCCCCCCTCTCCCACAGGGAGAGGGAGAAATGCACATCAACCCACAACGCCCCAGACGAGGTTGCCCTTGTGGAACGTTGCGGTACGCGGAGAGATGCGCGCCACGGCTTCGGCGGAACAGGAGGCGTCCACCAGCACAAAGCTGGCGTCATCCTGCGCTTTCGGCCACACGCGCTCGCCTTTGTCGTTCAGCGGCAGCACGTCGCCGGTCGCGATACCTAATGCGCGGGAGAGCGTCTGCTCGTTCGGGCGGATGTAGAGCTGGGCGTAGAGATTCGCTTTTTCCAGCATGTCCCCCAGACCGTACGGCGACCAGTGGTCGATCACGCTGTCGGTTCCCGTCATCACAAACACGCCCTTGTCCCGCAGCTGCTTCAGCGGCATATGCAGGGTGCCAATCGGCACGGTGGAGGCGATGGTCACCTGCTGCGCCGCCATGCGGGTGGCGATCTCATCCACCTGCTTTTCGTTAAGCGTCGCCAGCGCAAAGGCGTGGCTGATGGTCAGCTTCCCCTTCAGCTCCGGCGTTTTCTCCACGGTTTCGATCATGTAGTTCACCGCCGCCACGCCCGCCAGGCTGGTCTCGTGCAGATGAATATCCACTCCTTTGTCGTAGTCCAGCGCAATCTGGAACATCAGGTCGAGAGATTTCTCCATCGCGCCGTCAACGTTGGTTGGATCCAGCCCGCCCACGTAGTGCGCCCCGGCCTGCATCGCCTCGCGCATCAGCTTTTCGGAATGGGACAGCAGCAGCCCGTGCTGTGGGAAGGCGACGATTTCACAGTCAAAGCCGGGCTTACGGCGCGCCAGGACCGCCTGCAGGTTTTCGAGATTCTTCAGGCCGGAGGTCGGCTCGATATTGCACTGGCTGCGGGCGATGGTGGAGCCTTTCGACTGGATCAGATCGATCAGCTTTTCCGCACGCTCCTGGGTGTAGGGCTGAAGCTCCGGCAGCAGCTTCTGTTCCAGGCGGATCATATCCTGAATGGTGGTACCTGCCGGGCGGTTGAGGGAACGCCACGGGCCACCGTAAAAGGTTTTATCCAGGTGAATGTGCATGTCGCGCATCGGCGGAAGCATCAGCTTGTTGCCCGCGTCGTAGTGCGGCAGCGTGGCGTCGGCGTGGCGCTTGTTATCGCGCAGGGCGACGATCTTCCCGTCTTGAATCTCAAGCGTTTTCAGCTCGGTGCGGGTGCTCGTCGCCACGCTGCCGTCGAAATTAAACCCGGCTTCGAGCAGCACGTTGTCCAGATAGTAATGTTTCGCGGTGATCGTCATCGGTTTACCCGTCTCGCAGGTTGGCTTTGCGGAGTCGGCAGCATACGCGACGGATCCGGTCGCGCCAAACAGCGCGCAGGCGGTCACCATTTTGCCGCTCTGGCTGATGAATTCACGGCGGCTTTTATTTTCACTCATCTTATCTTCCTTCATTAATAATATGGGTACCGGTTTCCCCGCGCAGCGCGGCGGGCAGGCAGTCCGGCGAGGTGATAATCACGCGCTTGCCGCCGTGGTGTAAAAACGCCAGCGAGGCGACGATTTTGGGCAGCATGCTGCCCGCCGGGAAGTGGCCTTCGTCCATGTAGCGCGTCATCTCTGCTACGTCGACGGTCTCCAGCGCCTGCTGATTTGGCTTGCCGAAGTTGATGCACACCTTTTCCACGCCGGTAGTTATCACCAGCACGTCGGCGCAAATCTCACGGGCCAGCAGCGCGGTGGAGAGATCTTTATCGATCACCGCGTCGACGCTCTGGTAATCGCCCTGCTCAGTGCGCACCACGGGAATACCGCCGCCGCCCGCGCCGATGACCACAAAACCTTTCTGCGTTAGCGCCTTAATCGCATCCGCCTCGACGATGCGCAGCGGCTGGGGCGAGGCCACCACGCGACGATATCCCCGGCCCGAATCCTCAACAAAGTGCCAGTCCGGGTGCGCGCGCTGCAGCTCGTCGCGCTGCGCCTCGCTGAAGAACGCGCCGATCGGCTTCGTGGGGTGCGCAAAGCCGGGATCGTTTTTATCCACTTCCACCTGCGTGACGACCGTGACCGCCTTTTGCTCGCCGCGCGCGGCAAGGCGGTTGTTCAGCGCCTGCTGGATCAGGTAGCCAATGCCGCCCTGGGTGTCCGCCACGCAGTTTGCCAGCGGCGTGAGGGGAAGCCCCTCCCGCTCGTGGGCGATTTCAGCACGGCGCAGATCCAGCCCCACCTGAGGGCCGTTGCCGTGGGTGAGCACGATGTCATAGTCGGAGGCCAGCATTTCCAGCACCGACTCTGCCACCGCTTTCACCGCCTGCGCCTGATGTTCAACCGACTGGCTGGCGTTGTCTTTGATAATGCTGTTGCCGCCGATGGCAACGACCATAAGCTCTTTCATACGTGTTCCTTCGCAACATTACCAGACGCAGCGCTCGCAACTTCCCGGCTGTCGAGAAAATGCTTCACCACAAACATGCCGCCCATCATCAGATACGCGGTGACGAACATCAGCGAACTGCCTTCGGCAAAGCCCACCACCGGGGCGTGGATCACCCCGAACAGCGCCAGCAGCGCCCCGCCCGCCGCAGCCACGGCACCGCGCAGCGGTTTGTTGATGATGGCAAAAATGGCGATACAGCCCCACAGCATGCTGGCGAGCGGTGCCCCGTTCCCCAGATGGACTAATCCTTCGTAGTAGATCCCTTTGCTGTGCAGCACGTCGGTACCGATTTTGGCGGCATTCGTGCCCGCCGCTCCCATCACGCTGTTCATCATGGTCAGCGCCCAGTTGGCGATCCACGGGAACAGGCAGATGAAGATCACCGGCACTTCCACCTTCGGCGTTTCCCTCACCACCTGGTTGGCGGTGACCACGCCGATAAACACCAGAATCGGCACGATGGCGGTCATCGGAATGATGGCGAGCATAAACGCCCCCAGCCCGAACAGCGGCACGATGAACATGGTCACGCCGGAGGCCAGCGTGTAGCCGATGCTGGCCCCCATCGCTTTCCAGCCGGGATGGCCGACGTAAACCGTCACCGGGAACGGGTTCCCCATCAGGCAGCCGAGCATGGAGGCCAGACCGTTCGCCAGCATGACTTTACGCGTCGGGTATTCATCTCCCGCCGCGTGGGCGCTTTCGATGTTCTCCAGGTCAAAGATGTAGTTCGCCAGACCCAGCGGTACGGCAGAGGCAAGATACGGCAGCGCGTGCGGCAGGCCCTGCAGGAAGCCTTCCACATGCACCTGCGGCGGGTTAAAGCCGAAGGATGACATGGACGCTTTAATCGCTTCCGGGCTTTGCAGGCCGGAGATCCACGCCAGTGCGGTACCGGCTATCAGCAACAGCAGGCCGGTAGGGATTCTGGCGAAAATCGGCTTTTTGCCAAACCAGTTGATGAAGATCAGCAGCAGGACGATGAACGATACGGTCGGCGCTTCAAACGCCTGCAGCATCGGGTTCATCGCCAGCAGCAGCAGGCCTAAACCGGAGAGGCACGACAGCAGCACGGTGCGCGGGATCATCTTGCGGATGGTTTCGCCCAGGAATGAACCGCCCGCAAGAATCATCGCCTCAACGAAGCACCAGACCAGGCCAATCTGAATAGCGAACTCCGCATCGCCCGTTTGCTGATACACCGGCATCAGCACCAGGAAGGTCACGGTAAAAATTGACGGCGCGCTGGGGCCGGACGGCAGCGCGGTGACGTCCGTGCGCCCGGTCTGGCGCGCCATCTGCATGCCGAACCACGCGTAGCAGATACTCGCGGCCAGCACCGCCAGCCCGAAGGCCGGCGCGATGCGTCCATAAACAATCTCCTTCGGGATGCCGACGGCAAAAATGAGCAACCCCATCATGGTCAGCAAATTGGTCAGGTTGTTGGTCATCAACCCGAAATAAGCCGCCCAGTCACCTCTTTTCCACTCCAGCTTCATGTTTTTCATGGATGCATGCCTTATAAAAAGTAGCGATCGCGGAAGGTCAACAGCGCCTTTTCAAAACAGCTAAACGGCGGGTGAACGATGCCCGCCCCAATCATGCCGATGCCCGCGTCTTTGTGCGCAATGGCGGTATTGATGACCGGCAGAATGCCGCTGCCAGCGACCTTCGTGATGTCTATGGCGGTCGGAATGCCCATAAACGAGAGCAGTGGAATGGTGACGTTCGGATTTTCGCCGAGGGTGATTTCGCGCATCTGGCGGGAGAAGTCGATGGCTTCCTCCACCGTCCCGCCCACCAGGGCGACAATCGCCGGGGCCGTCGCCATCGCAAAGCCGCCGATGCCGTAGGTTTCGGTGATCGCGCTGTCGCCGATATCCAGCCCGGAATCTTCCGGCTTATAGCCCGCGAACATCGGGCCGATCACCTGCTGCGCCGGGCCGGTGAACCACTGCCCCGGAAGCCCCGAAACGCGCAGGCCGAATTCGTAGCCGTTGCGCGCCATGGTGGTAACCACGGTGCTGTATTCAATGCCGTGGGCGGCGTCCAGCGCGGCTTTACACATCGCCATCCACGTCGGGCCGGAGAAGTAGTCGCTGCTGGCAACAAACTCGAACACCTCGCGCTGCTGCTCCACCGGATAGCCCGCCTGAATTAGCCCCGGCGTCAGCGCCTGGATCAGCAGCGTGGTGCCCGCGTTATTGCGGTTGTGGCACTCGTCGCCCATGTGCAGCGCCTGGGCCAGCATCAGGCGCAGGTCGATTTCGCCGATAATCTTCATCGCGTCGCGCAGCATCGGGCCGAGCACGTCGCGCATCCAGTTCAGTCGGTCAATGACGCTCTGGTCGTTGGCCCCCATGCGCAGGATCTTCGCCATCTGCTCGCTAAGGTTGGTGAACGCGCGGTTGCCGTAGGTTTTGTTTTCAACGATGTGCATAAACATCGACGCGGAGGTGACGCCCGCCATGGAGCCCACGCAGTCGTGCTCGTGGCACGGCGAGAAGGCGATCTTCCCGGAGGCGGCAAGTCGCGCCGCGTCGTCCAGATCTTTCGCCAGCCCTTCAAACACCAGCGCCCCGGTGACCGCGCCCTTCATCGCGCCGCACATGTTTTCCCAGGAGACAGGCGGACCGGCGTGCAGAATGGTGGTGCGGGTCATCCCCGGCACAACGTTAATCGCCTGGTCATAGCCCACCAGTACCGGATGAGACTGAATAATGCGCTCAAGGGCGATTTGGTTGGCGGCGGCGATTTTCTCCGCCAGCGGTTTTTCCGCCAGCTGGTCGAGCGCTTCAACGACCTGCATATTGCCCTGCCCCGGCGGCGTCCAGTCGAGCTGGGTCACGGGAACGTGCTGCTTTTTAAGATCGTCGCTGAACATCGCGAGACCCACGTTAATGACGCTCAGCGGCTGGTTAAATAAGGTGGTCATTATGCGTTCTCCCCTTTGCAGACAAATTCGCGTGCCAGTAATCCGGTATTGGTGCTGCTGCTGGCCCAGATGACGCCGGCGTCGGTCAGCAGCTGACACTGCTGCGCCAGCGACTGCGGATCCTGGTCGGTGCCGAGCACGTAGCCGAGGATCTCCAGCGGACGGTTATCGGCCTTCGCGATCGCCTGTGCTTCTTTAATGGCGTCGATCATCACGCCGACCGGATCCTCGTGGGCGCCGAAGCCGAGCACAAAGTCCATCACAATCACCCCGACTTCCGGGTCGCGAGCCTCCTGCAGCAGGCGGCTGATGCGGTTGGTCGGGTCAATCATCGGGTGCGGCTTGCCGTTGGTGAAATCGTCATCGCCAAAATCGAGGAAAGTGTGGGCTTTACTGACGCTGATGTCGCTCAGGCGCTTAGCCGGATCCGGCTGGATGTTGCTGTAAACGTCGTCGAATTTCGCAAGCGCGGCAAACATCGCCTCGTCGCACAGGGTGCCGCCGCAGAACAGGCCGCGAATGTACTTCTGCTGCGGGGTCAGGCGAGCGCGCACCTCTTCAATTAATGGCCAGTTGAGCGGGTGCAGATCGAGGGACTCTTTTTTGATGCCGGTGAGCAGGACGGCCTTCAGCGCCGCCTCTTTGGTGCCGCGCGCGAACTGCAGTCCGTCCTCATCGGCGGGCGGTTCATTGCGACCGAGGAAGCACGCGATCACGGGCTTACGACAGGCGCGCGCGCGGGCCAGCACTTTCTCCGCCACCGCTGGCGCGGGCGGCTTGGAGATCAGCGCAATCACCTCTGTGCCCTCGTCGGCTTCCAGCATTTCAATGGCGTCAAGCATCATCAGGCCGCCGATCTTCTCGCTGAGATCGCGTCCGCCGGTGCCGATCAGCTGCGACACGCCGCCGCCGAATTCGTGAATACGCACGCTCAGCTCCTGGCTGCCGGTGCCGGATGCGCCGACGATACCAATCGGTCCGCGACGCACCGCGTTGGCGAAGCACAGTCCCGCGCCGTTGATGATGGCGGTGCCGCAGTCCGGCCCCATCATCAGCAGCCCTTTCCGGTGCGCGAGCTTCTTCAGCGCCAGCTCGTCGTCAAGCGACACGTTATCGGAAAACAGCATCACGTTGAGATCGTTTTCCAGCGCCTGACGCGCTTCGCGGGCGGCGAAGGTACCGTTGACGGAAATGACCGCGAGGTTACTGTCCGGGCGATGGGTTTTGGCGCTGGCAATCGTCGCGTAGCGCGCTTCATGGGAGCCCGCGCTCTCTTTACGCGTGAACAGCGCTTCAATAGCGGCCAGCGTTTCTTCATTCGCCGCGTCGCCTTTAATGACGATCATCAGGTCACCGTTTTTCGCCTCATTTAATTCCGGCGTTAAAAGCCCGAGGTTTTTTAAAACGCCCTTATTCATTTCCGTTGCCATGGCGACAAAGGCCTGTTCGACGCCCGGCAATTTATTGGCTTTAGTGGAAACGGACATTAATGATACGGAGTCAAAATAGGTGTTCTTTTTAATCACGATTTTCGTTGGCATTATTTGCACCTGTTCGCGGATAAAAGGGGGCCGCCGTCGTGCAAAATGCACGTCGGTAAAAATGCTTTATTTAATTAGCGGCCAGCCGGAACGGGCTGACCGACCGTCTTACGCGCCCGCCGCTAGCAGCAGGTCTGCAATCTCAGTGAAGCCTTTCTCCCGCGCCAGTTCGAGCGGGGTTTTGCCGTATTTGTCGGTCATATGCGGGTTCGCGCCGTGCTCGAGCAGCAGCTTCACGATCTCCTGCTGCTTTGCGCCGCCGTCGTTGAGTACGATGGCTTCCAGCAGCGGCGTCCAGCCGACAAAATTGGTGTGGTTAACGTTGATATCGGTTTTTTCCAGCAGCTCGCGGACGATCTCCACGTGCCCTTTTTCACTGGCTGGCGTAATGCCTACACCGCCAAAACGCGTCAGACGGTCGAGATCCGGGTTCGCGGGTAATACCAGCCGCAGGAGAGTTAAATCGTTCGTCAGGCAGCTAATCAGGAAAGGGTTAAAGCAGGTCTGATCCTGTTTATCAATATCCGCCCCGGCGGCAATTAAGAACTCCACGCAGGCATAATGTTTTTTCAGGCTGGCAATAATAACGGCGGTTCTTTTCTGGCGGTTCGTGGCGTTAATATCCACGCCCTTCTCCAGACAGGCTTTTAGCGCATCGCTATTGCCCTCTTCTGCCGCCAGCAAAAATTCCGTAACCAGTTCAGTTGCAGACATATTCAGACTCCCGATGTTTTTATTTCTGTTGACCTGAGAATAGCAACAGCCTGGTCATAAAAGAATCCGCTTAAAAATGATTCATCGACAGACAATTCATTGTTGAGATAAATTCAATAAACCGGTCAAAACGTGCGTCTGTGCAACCTTTTTCTTATGTTTAACCGCTTTTTAGCGCGTCAAAACGCATTATGCTTATGTCTGGAAAAGCCTTGTATGGCGCGGCATTGATGAAATAGCCAGAACTGTGATCGGCTTCAAATGCGTTGTAACGACGCTGTTAAAATATGTTCAAAACTGATGGCTGAAGGGAGTGAGATATGAATTCCATCTTTACCGAGGAGAACCTGCTGGCCTTTACCACCGCCGCACGCTTCGGCAGCTTCAGCAAAGCCGCCGCCGAACTGGGTGTAACGACCTCCGCCATCAGTTACACCATTAAGCGCATGGAGACCGGGCTGGACGTGGTGCTGTTCGTCCGCAGCACGCGCAGCATTGAGCTGACCGAATCCGGCTTTTACTTTTACCGCAAAGCCACCGACCTGCTTAACGACTTTCACGCCATCAAGCGCGGGATTGATACCATTTCACAGGGCATCGAGGCGCGTGTACGCATCTGTATCAACCAGCTGTTATATACGCCGCGCCATACCGCGCGGCTGCTGCAGGTGCTGAAAAAGCAGTTCCCCACCTGTCAGATCACCGTCACCACCGAGGTCTATAACGGCGTGTGGGACTCTATCATCAACAACCAGGCCAATATCGCCATTGGCGCGCCGGACACGCTGCTCGACGGCGGCGGAATTGACTACACCGAAATCGGCGCCATTCGTTGGGTGTTTGCCATCGCGCCGGAGCACCCGCTGGCGTTCGTTCCGGAACCGATCGCGGAAAGCCAGCTGCGCCTGTATCCCAACATCATGGTGGAAGATACCGCGCACACCATTAACAAAAAGGTCGGCTGGCTGCTGCACGGGCAGGAGGCGATTCTGGTGCCGGACTTTAACACCAAGTGTCAGTGTCAGATCCTGGGCGAAGGGATAGGCTTTTTGCCGGAATATATGGCGCGGGAAGCGGTTGAAGATGGCCTGCTGGTGACGCGGCGTATCAATAACCCGCGTCAGGATTCGCGCATGCTGCTTGCCACGCAGCATGCCGCAACCGGTCAGGTCACGCGCTGGATCAAACAGCAGTTTGGCCCCCAGGGCGTGCTGACCGGGATCTACAGCGACTTACTCTGGCGTGCTTAGTTCTTACTCTGAATCCAGAAGGCATGGATAAGACCCGGGATGTAGCCCAGCAGCGTCAGAATAATGTTGATAATAAACGCCCAGCCAAACCCTTTGCCTAACAGCACGCCCAGCGGCGGCAACAGGATGGTAAAAACAATACGCCAAAAACCCATATCAAAACTCCGTGCAAGCTAATCCATTGAAAATAATAAAGAGAACTCTTTGTAAGCATAGCCAGCTTACCTGTCTGCGCCAGTTTTCTGCCCCGCGTTTACCCTCTTTTACGCTTGTGACGCTGGTTTAATATACCGGATTAGTTTAGCATTACCTTAATTAAGAAAACACTAAACTAATATGACTGAACTCGAACAGCTTCAGGCCAGCGCCGAGCAGGCCGCCACACTTTTAAAAGCGATGAGCAACCCGCGTAGGCTGCTGATCCTCTGCACCCTGTGCGGAGCGCCCGGCACCAGCGCGGGAGAACTGGCGCGAGCCACGGGGCTTAGTCCTTCCGCCACGTCGCAGCATCTGGCGCGCATGCGTGAGGAAGGTCTGATCGACAGCACCCGCGACGCGCAGCGCATTCTCTATTTCATTAAAAAGGATGCGGTGCATCAGCTCATCAGCACCCTGAAAAAGCTTTATTGCCCGTAAGGAGCCGCTATGTCACTTCCCCTTATTTCGCCGCGCGAGGCCAGTGCCCGCATCGCTGAAGGCGCAAAACTGATTGATATTCGTGATGCCGATGAGTACGCCCGCGAGCATATTCCCGCCGCGCGGTCCGTGCCGCTGGTTACCTTACCCGGTGGACTTAAAACGCAGGCGGGCGAAACGGTGATTTTTCACTGCCAGTCCGGCGCCCGTACCTCAGGCAATGCCGATCGCCTGACGCAGGCTGCCGTTGCCGCTCAGGCATTTGTGGTCGAGGGTGGCATTCAGGGCTGGAAGCAGGCCGGGCTGCCGACTGTCGAAGACAAATCCCAGCCGCTGCCGCTGATGCGTCAGGTGCAAATTGCCGCCGGGCTGCTAATACTCTGTGGCGTGGTTCTGGGCTATAGCGTCTCCAGCGGCTTTTTCCTGCTCAGCGGCTTTGTAGGTGCCGGGCTGCTGTTTGCCGGTGTGACGGGCTTTTGCGGCATGGCGCGGCTGCTTAAGGTGATGCCCTGGAACCGTCGTACCTCATAAGCAGTAATCGGTGAAATACGCTGTACCCGGCGTCATGCGTGGGCTAATGTGAAGATCGCTAAAACGATGAGGAGGTAATATGTTTTCTGTCGGTGATTATGTGCAACCGCGTAAAGGCGGCCCGAAACTGAAAGTGCTCGAAGTGAACGGTGACAGCATTGTGGCGGTCCAGGCCAGCAATGAGCAAGGTGAGAAATATACGCTGAAAGCCGCCGATGTGGCGCCGTATAGCGAAGAAGGTGATTTCGGCGTCTGCTGAACAGATAACCGGGCGGCATGTTCCGCCCGGTCAACGCATTAGATTAGAAAATCATCCAGTGATTTACCGTTTTCCAGCGCGCTGGCGATAGGCTTCGGCGTGCGGCCCTGACCGGTCCACGTTTTCTCTTCACCGTTCTGGTCAATAAAGCGATATTTTGCTTCACGCGGCTTACGCTTTTTCGTTTGCTTACCCGCCAGCGCCAGTTCAGAGCCCAGCAGATCGGTCGGTGAAATACCATCGGCTTTCATCAGTTCCAGCAGGGCATTAATTTTTTCCTGCTGCTCGGCGCGCTGCTGCTCTAATTCCGTCAGTTCACTCCGTTTCTCTTCAGTAACGACCCTGACCTTTTCCAGCATTTCCTCAAGAACGTCCAGGGATAATTCACGCGCCATGGCGCGCAGGGTTCGGATATTATTAAGATTCTGTAACGTCAAAGACATATTATTTGAAAACCTTTTCTTTGGGGTAAATAGATAAATCGCCGACAGAATAATTCATTTGAGTTGAAATATCTACCCAAGGGTCCGTATGGACATCAGTGTAAATATATTAAAATCTCATTGCGAATAATAGCGCACGGGGCTGCCAGGAAACAGTGGAATCTAATCACCGCATTAATATAAATGGTCAACTTTACTCCAAATCACAGCATACTGCGCCGCTGTCATGAGGCGGATTCGTCGCCTGCGCCATCAATAAAACCAACATCTTGATTTTGATATAAAAAAAGCCAAGCGAGAGAGATTATAACGATCGGAGCAAAAAACGAACAGCTTTAGAGAATTTTGTGGACAAAAGGCGATTAAATAAAAATTAATCACTAGTTGTTAGTTCAAACTCAGAGATATACGCTATACACGTCAAACAAACCAACCTAAAGCACTATTCGCCGAAGGGAAATCGTTTCTTTTGTGTTCTTCTCAAGGAGTTCAGACATGTTCTCGCCGCAATCTCGCCTGCGCCACGCGATGGCGGATACCTTCGCGATGGTTGTTTACTGTTCCGTCGTGAACATGCTGATCGAAATATTCCTCTCCGGAATGTCCTTCGAGCAGTCATTTTCTTCTCGTCTGGTGGCGATCCCGGTCAATATTATTATTGCATGGCCTTACGGATTATACCGCGATGCGGTAATGCGTTTCGCGCGTCGAATTAGTCCTGCAGGCTGGGTGAAAAACCTGGCAGACGTCCTGGCGTATGTAACGTTCCAGTCGCCGGTTTACGTGGCCATTCTCCTGACAGTCGGTGCAGACTGGCACCAGATCGCTGCGGCAGTGAGTTCGAATATTGTCATTTCGATGCTGATGGGAGCCGTTTACGGCTATTTCCTCGACTACTGCCGCCGCCTGTTTAAGGTCAGCCAGTACAGCCAGGCAAAAGCGTGATGTGAAGCGACTGGCGCACGCCAGTCGCGGATTTACTGTACGTCGCCAAACAGTCCCTTCAAAAATCGCTCCAGCGCCATACGTGAACTGAAACCGTGCGGAATACCATAATGCTCATGCCGTTCACCGCCTAAATAGAGCGGAAATTGCTGATAATGATCGCAGGTTTTAATATCCGAGGCAGGCTCAGCAAATGACAGGCTTCTGTCTTTCAGCGTCGGGTGAATAATGAGAGCGGTACGTCCCATTCTTGCTTCGCGGTTAACATAAACATAATTCTCGCCGCGGCGATATCCATACGCTTTTGGCGTCACCTCATCCATGGTGAATCCCTCTTTTTCAAGAACGCGTGCCACCTCGTCAGGTCGTAAATACATATCTTTTCCTCGTTATCTTTTCCTGCCCGGCAACCTTACAGTATTCAGCAATAGCAGGGCTTTCAGAATAGTCCATAAACTGCCGGATAACGCGTGATGGGCTTCAGATATTAAATTTCTGAACTAAACTGAACGGGAACACAAAATTACGGAGGATCGCATGTTTAACAGACCGAACCGAAACGATATTAACGACGACGCTCAGGATATTCGTAATGATGTCAGCCAATTAGCGGACACGCTGGAAGAGGTGCTGAAGTCCTGGGGAAGTGACGCGAAGGACGAAGCGGATGCCGCAAAGCGTAAGGCTCAGTCTCTGCTCCGTGAAACCCGCGCACGTTTAAACGGCCGCACGCGTACGACACAGGCTGCCTGCGATGCGGTCAGCTGCGCAACGACCTTCGTACGCGAGAAACCGCTCTGTACGCTCGGCACGGTAGCGGCAGTCGGTATCTTCGTGGGCGCTCTGCTTAGCCTGCGTAAATAAGCCGATCGCGCACCGTTATCTGCCCCGGTGGTCAGTAGCTGCCGGGGCTTTTCTTTATCTTCTCGCCTGTAAAACCCGTATAGCCTGCCCTGCCCCGCTGGGCTCATCATCGGCACATCATCAATCTAAATTTCCCATATCTTGTATGGTTGAAACTTAAGACAACTACATCTAGTATTCCCTTTAGCAAGACACACACAACCTGACGCGATGATTCGCGCCGTTCTCTCATTTTAAATGGAAATACGAATCATGAGCATTATTATTTACACTCGTAACAATTGTGTTCAGTGCCACGCGACCAAACGGGCGATGGAAAGCCGCGGCGTGGCGTTTGAGATGGTGAATATTGACCAGCAGCCCGAGGCCGCAGATACCCTTCGCGCGCAGGGTTTCCGTCAGCTTCCGGTGGTGGTAGCCGGGGAGACCAGCTGGTCAGGCTTTCGCCCGGACATGATCAACCGCCTCGCCTCGCAGGCCGCACGGGCATGAGCAGACTGGTTTTCTTCTCCAGCAGCTCGGAAAACACGCTCCGTTTTATTGAGCGCGTCGGGCTGCCTGCGGTGCGCATTCCTCTCAACGAGCGGGAGCGGATCCGGGTAGAGGAACCGTACATTCTGGTGGTGCCCAGCTATGGCGGAGGCGGTACGGCGGGCGCGGTACCTCGTCAGGTGATCCGCTTTCTGAACGATCCTCATAATCGCGGGCTAATCCGCGGCGTGATCGCGGCGGGGAATCGCAATTTCGGCGATGCCTTTTGCCGCGCCGGGGATGTCATCTCTCAAAAATGCGGCGTGCCGTATCTCTATCGCTTTGAGCTGATGGGGACGCAGCAGGACGTCGAAAACGTGCGTAAAGGAGTGAACGAATTTTGGCAACGACAACCGCAGAACGGGTAATGCAGGCGACGCCGGATTACCACGCATTAAACGCGATGCTTAACCTCTATGACCGGGAGGGACGCATTCAGTTTGATAAAGACCGTGAGGCGGTGGACGCCTTTTTTGCCGCCCACGTGCGGCCCAACAGCGTGACCTTTGCCAGCCAGGATGAACGTCTTGACCATCTGGTTAACGAGGGTTACTACGACGCGCGCGTACTCACCCGCTACGACCGTGCCTTTGTGGTGAAGCTGTTTGAACGCGCCCACGCCAGCGGTTTTCGTTTCCAGACTTTCCTCGGCGCGTGGAAGTACTACACCAGCTATACGCTGAAGACTTTCGACGGCAAACGCTACTTAGAGAGCTTTGAAGATCGCGTGGTGATGGTCGCACTGACCCTGGCGCAGGGCGATGAAGCGCTGGCGCAACAGCTCACCGACGAGATCCTCTCCGGCCGCTTCCAGCCAGCCACGCCGACCTTCCTCAACTGCGGTAAAGCCCAGCGCGGCGAGTTGGTTTCCTGCTTCCTGCTGCGTATCGAAGATAACATGGAGTCGATTGGCCGCGCGGTGAACTCGGCGCTGCAGCTTTCCAAACGCGGCGGTGGCGTGGCGTTTCTGCTTTCTAACCTGCGTGAAGCGGGCGCGCCGATCAAGCGCATCGAAAACCAGTCTTCCGGCGTGATCCCGGTGATGAAGATGCTGGAGGATGCGTTCTCTTATGCTAACCAGCTTGGCGCGCGCCAGGGTGCGGGAGCGGTTTACCTGCACGCGCATCATCCGGACATTCTGCGTTTTCTCGATACCAAACGCGAAAACGCCGACGAAAAAATCCGCATCAAAACCCTGTCGCTGGGCGTGGTGATCCCGGATATCACCTTTAAACTGGCCAAAGAGAATGCCGGGATGGCGCTCTTCTCGCCGTATGACGTTGAGCGTATTTACGGCAAAGCGTTTGGTGACGTGGCGATAAGCGAGCTGTATGACGAGCTGGTAGCCGACGAGCGCATTCGCAAAAAATATATCAACGCCCGCGATTTCTTCCAGACGCTTGCGGAGATCCAGTTTGAGTCCGGCTATCCGTACATTATGTATGAAGATACGGTGAACCGCGCGAACCCGATTGCCGGGCGCATCAACATGAGCAACCTGTGCTCGGAGATCTTGCAGGTCAACAGCGCATCGGCCTACGACGAAAACCTCGACTATGCTGACATCGGCAAAGATATCTCCTGCAACCTCGGCTCGCTGAATATCGCCCACACCATGGATTCTCCCGACTTTGGCCGCACGGTGGAGACCGCCATTCGCGGGCTGACGGCGGTGTCGGACATGAGCCACATCCGCAGCGTGCCGTCCATCGAGGCGGGCAACGCCGCATCGCACGCCATCGGGCTGGGGCAGATGAACCTGCACGGCTACCTGGCGCGGGAGGGCATCGCCTATGGCAGTCCGGATGGGCTGGACTTCACCAACCTCTATTTTTACACCATCACCTGGCACGCGCTGCACACCTCGATGATGCTGGCGCGCGAGCGCAACCAGCGGTTCGCGGGCTTTGAGCAGTCCCGCTACGCCAGCGGGGAATATTTCAGCCAGTATCTGGAAGGCGACTGGCAGCCGAAAACCGAAAAAGTGCGCGAACTGTTTGCTCTCTCCGGAATCGAGTTGCCGACGCGCGAAATGTGGCAGCAATTGCGGAATGACGTGATGCGCTACGGCATCTACAACCAGAACCTGCAGGCGGTGCCGCCAACCGGTTCGATCTCCTATATCAATCACGCCACGTCGAGCATTCACCCGATCGTGTCGAAAATCGAGATTCGCAAAGAAGGCAAAACCGGGCGCGTTTACTACCCTGCCCCGTTTATGACCAATGAGAACCTGGCGCTCTATCAGGACGCGTATGAGATCGGCCCGGAAAAAATCATCGATACCTACGCGGAGGCGACAAAACACGTGGATCAGGGGCTCTCGCTGACGCTGTTCTTCCCGGATACCGCCACCACGCGGGATATCAACAGGGCGCAGATCTACGCCTGGAAGAAAGGTATCAAGACGCTTTACTACATTCGCCTGCGCCAGCTTGCGCTGGAAGGCACCGAAATTGAAGGCTGCGTGTCCTGCGCGCTGTAAGGAGAAAGGATGAAACTGTCACGCGTGAGTGCCGTTAACTGGAACAAAATCCAGGACGATAAAGATCTGGAGGTCTGGAACCGTCTGACCAGCAACTTCTGGCTGCCGGAAAAGGTCCCGCTCTCCAACGATATTCCGGCCTGGCAAACCCTGAGCTACGCCGAACAGCAGCTGACGATCCGCGTCTTTACCGGCCTGACGCTGCTGGACACCATTCAGAATACCGTCGGCGCACCGGCTCTGATGAGCGACGCGCTGACGCCGCACGAAGAGGCGGTGATGTCGAACATCAGCTTTATGGAGGCGGTGCACGCCCGCTCTTACAGCTCGATTTTCTCCACGCTGTGCCAGACCAAAGACGTGGACGCAGCCTATACCTGGAGTGAAGAGAGTGAGTCATTACAGAGAAAGGCGGAGCTGGTACTGACGTATTATCGGGCCGACGAGCCGCTGAAAAAGAAAATCGCCAGCGTATTCCTGGAATCGTTCCTCTTCTATTCCGGCTTCTGGCTGCCCATGTACTGGTCGAGCCGGGGCAAGCTCACCAACACCGCCGATTTGATTCGGCTTATCATTCGGGATGAAGCGGTACACGGCTATTACATCGGCTATAAGTACCAGAAAGGGCTGGAGAAAGTCAGCGAGGCAAAGCGCGAGGAGCTTAAAGGCTTTGCGCTCGATTTGCTGATGGATCTGTACGACAACGAGCTGAGCTATACCGAGGAACTCTACGCCGGCACCGGCTGGGAGGAAGACGTGAAGGCCTTCCTCTGCTACAACGCCAACAAGGCGCTGATGAACCTGGGTTATGAGGCGCTTTTCCCGCCGGAGATGGCGGAGGTGAACCCGGCGATTCTGGCCGCGCTGTCGCCCAATGCCGACGAAAACCACGATTTCTTCTCGGGATCGGGCTCATCGTACGTGATGGGCAAAGCGGTGGAAACCGAGGATGAAGACTGGGATTTTTAATGAACGCTAACGTTCGTTAATTTAATATAAACCCAACAATTCCCTCTCTAATATTTACAAAACAACTACACTGTAATTTCCACGTCATATTCGCCTGAATCATTCCAATTCAGGCGAAATTTCCCGATGCAGCAGCAAAAAAATGAGAAAAATTCAGATCACGCTCAGCCCTTTACTCATGGGAAATTCAGCCGTTTCGCTTCCCTGAAAATTCATGCCATAAGCAAACCCAGGGTTGTCTCAGATTCTCAGTATGTTAGGGTTATGCCCGTTAACAATTTACCATGGTAATCATATCGGCATAAACAAATAACAGGACACTCTCTATTGCATGGCAATTAAATTAGAAGTGAAAAATCTTTATAAAGTATTTGGCGAGCATCCGCAGCGCGCATTCAAATATATTGAGAAAGGCCTTACGAAAGAGCAAATTCTGGAAAAAACCGAGCTATCGCTTGGCGTTAAAGACGCCAGTCTGGCCATTGAAGAAGGCGAGATTTTTGTCATCATGGGATTATCCGGTTCGGGTAAATCCACTATGGTTCGCCTTCTCAATCGCCTGATTGAACCCACCCGCGGACAGGTGCTGATTGACGGCGTGGATATCGCCAGAATATCAGATGCCGAGCTTCGCGAGGTGCGCAGAAAGAAGATCGCAATGGTGTTTCAGTCATTCGCGCTAATGCCGCACATGACGGTACTGGATAATACCGCCTTCGGCATGGAATTAGCCGGCACGCCGGCTCAGGAACGTCAGGAAAAAGCTCTGGATGCACTGCGTCAGGTTGGGCTGGAAAATTATGCGCATGCGTACCCGGATGAACTTTCCGGCGGTATGCGCCAGCGCGTGGGATTAGCCCGTGCATTAGCCATTAATCCAGACATATTATTAATGGATGAAGCCTTCTCCGCCCTCGATCCGTTAATTCGTACCGAGATGCAGGACGAACTGGTAAAATTACAGGCTAAACATCAGCGAACCATTGTGTTTATTTCCCACGATCTGGATGAAGCCATGCGTATAGGTGACCGTATTGCCATTATGCAAAACGGTGAAGTGGTGCAGGTCGGCACGCCGGATGAAATTCTCAATAATCCGGCGAATGATTATGTACGCACCTTCTTCCGCGGCGTGGATATTAGCCAGGTCTTTAGCGCCAAAGATATTGCCCGTCGAACGCCAAACGGCATTATTCGTAAAACCCCAGGTTTCGGCCCACGCTCGGCGCTTAAGCTGCTGCAGGACGAAGACCGTGAATACGGTTATCTGGTTGAACGCGGTAATAAATTTGTCGGCGTTGTTTCCATCGATTCTCTGAAAACCGCGCTCAGCGAAAACCAGGGCATCGATGCGGCGTTAATTGACGCTCCGCTTGCCGTGGACGCCGAAACGCCGCTCAGCGAGCTGCTCTCTCACGTGGGGCAGGCACCTTGCGCCGTACCGGTCGTGGGTGAGGAACAACAGTACGTCGGTATCATCTCCAAACGGATGCTGCTGCAGGCTTTAGATCGCGAGGGGGCAAATAATGGCTGATCAAACTAACCCGTGGGGCACCGCTGAAGCGGCGGACAACGCTGCACAATCCGCCGACGCGTGGGGTTCCACGCCAGCACCCGCCGACGGTGGCGGTGCGGCGGACTGGCTCAATAGCGCACCCGCGCCTGCGCCAGAGCATTTCAACATCATGGATCCGTTCCATAAAACGCTGATCCCGCTGGACAGCTGGGTCACGGAGGGGATCGACTGGGTGGTGACGCACTTCCGCCCGGTTTTCCAGGGGATCCGCATTCCGGTGGATTACATCCTGAACGGCTTCCAGCAGCTGATGCTGGGCATGCCGGCGCCGGTGGCGATTATTCTGTTCTCCCTGATCGCCTGGCAGTTTGGCAGCGCCGGGATGGGGATCGCCACGCTGATTTCGCTGATTGCCATCGGCGCGATTGGGGCCTGGTCGCAGGCGATGATCACCCTGGCGCTGGTGCTGACTGCCCTGCTCTTCTGCATCGTCATCGGCCTGCCGATGGGGATCTGGCTGGCGCGCAGCCCGCGGGCGGCGAAGATTATCCGTCCGCTGCTGGATGCAATGCAGACTACCCCGGCATTCGTCTATCTGGTGCCGATTGTGATGCTGTTCGGCATCGGCAACGTGCCGGGCGTGGTGGTCACCATTATCTTCGCGCTGCCGCCGATTATTCGTCTGACCATTCTCGGGATCAACCAGGTGCCTGCGGACCTGATCGAAGCGTCACGCTCGTTCGGCGCCAGCCCGCGCCAGATGCTGTTTAAGGTTCAGCTCCCGCTGGCCATGCCAACCATTATGGCGGGCGTTAACCAGACGCTGATGCTGGCCCTTTCGATGGTGGTGATTGCCTCGATGATCGCCGTTGGCGGTCTGGGTCAGATGGTGCTGCGCGGCATTGGCCGTCTCGACATGGGGCTGGCTACCGTTGGCGGCGTCGGGATTGTGATCCTCGCCATTATTCTTGACCGCCTGACCCAGGCCGTCGGTCGCGATTCACGCAGTCGCGGCAACCGTCGCTGGTATTCCACCGGCCCTGTCGGGTTACTCACCCGCCCATTTATAAAATAAGGAACAACGATGCGACATAACGTACTTTTTGCCACAGCGTTTGCCACCCTTGTCTCCACCAGCACGTTTGCGGCAGACCTGCCGGGCAAAGGCATTACCGTGCAGCCGGTGCAGAGCACCATTTCGGAAGAGAGCTTCCAGACCCTGATCGTCAGCCGCGCGCTGGAAAAACTGGGCTATACGGTTAACACGCCGAGCGAAGTGGATTACAACGTGGGCTACACCTCGATTGCCTCCGGTGACGCCACCTTTACCGCCGTCAACTGGCAGCCGCTGCACGACGACATGTATGCCGCCGCCGGTGGCGACAAGAAATTCTATCGCGAGGGTACCTTCGTGACGGGCGCGGCGCAGGGTTATCTGATCGACAAGAAAACCGCCGATAAGTACCACATCACCAATATTGAACAGCTGAAAGATCCGAAGATCGCCAAACTGTTTGACACCAACGGTGACGGCAAGGCCGACATGATGGGCTGCTCGCCTGGCTGGGGCTGTGAAGCGGTGATTAACCACCAGAACAAAGCTTTCGATCTGGCGAAAACGGTCGACGTGAGCCACGGCAACTATTCAGCGATGATGGCCGACACCATTGCCCGCTTCAAAGAGGGTAAACCGGTGATCTACTACACCTGGACGCCGTACTGGGTGAGCGACGTGCTGAAGCCGGGTAAAGACGTGGTGTGGCTGCAGGTGCCGTTCTCTTCCCTGCCGGGCGAGCAGAAAGATATCGACACCAGGCTGCCGAACGGCATGAACTACGGCTTTCCGGTGAACACCATGCATATCGTGGCGAACAAAGCCTGGGCGGAGAAAAACCCGGCGGCGGCGAAGCTGTTTTCGGTAATGAAGCTGCCGCTGGCTGACATCAACGCCCAGAACGCGATGATGCACGCGGGTAAATCGTCTGAGGCAGATGTCAAAGGCCACGTCGACGGCTGGATCAAAGCCCACCAGCAGCAGTTTGACGGCTGGGTGAAAGAGGCGCTTGAGGCGCAGAAGTAAAAACAAAACCCTACCCCTCACCCTAACCCTCTCCCCTTTGGGGAGAGGGCCGGGGTGAGGGGATCAAACCGCACTATCCCCCTAAACCGCACAATCCATCACCCAACAATCCCCCAACTTTCACAATCATTAGCTATTATGGTTTCCGGAAAAATAATCACTCAACTAACGATTCCTGAAACTAATGACAAAAACAACTCAAGGGCTTAGCCCCGCACTCATCCTTTTAATGTCCGTGGCAACGGGTCTGGCCGTCGCCAGCAACTATTACGCGCAGCCTCTTCTCGACACCATCGCCCGCGCGTTCAATCTCTCCGCCAGCTCCGCAGGCTTTATCGTCACCGCAGCACAGCTAGGCTATGCCGCCGGGCTGCTGTTTCTGGTGCCGCTGGGCGATATGTTTGAACGCCGAATGCTGATCGTCTCCATGACCCTGCTGGCCGCCGGTGGGATGCTGATCACCGCCAGCAGCCAGTCGCTGACGATGATGATCGTCGGAACCGCGCTAACGGGACTGTTCTCCGTGGTGGCGCAAATTCTGGTCCCGCTCGCCGCGACTCTCGCCTCTCCGGAAAAACGCGGCAAGGTAGTGGGTACCATCATGAGCGGCCTGCTGCTGGGGATTTTGCTGGCGCGTACCGTTGCTGGGCTGCTGGCAAGCCTCGGCGGCTGGCGCACCGTATACTGGGTGGCGAGCGTGCTGATGGTCGTTATGGCGCTGGCGCTGTGGCGCGGGCTGCCAAAAGTGAAGCAGGAAAACCACCTGAACTACCCGCAGCTGCTGGCCTCCGTTTTCAGCCTGTTCACCCAGGATAAGCTTCTGCGCACTCGCGCCCTGCTGGGCTGCTTCACCTTCGCTAACTTCAGCATTCTGTGGACGTCGATGGCGTTTCTGCTGGCCGCACCGCCGTTCAATTATTCCGAAGGGGTGATTGGCCTGTTCGGCCTGGCCGGCGCCGCAGGCGCACTGGGCGCGCGTCCCGCAGGCGGGCTGGCCGACAAGGGTAAATCCCACCTGACCACCTCCGCAGGACTGATTTTACTTCTGCTCTCCTGGGCGGCGATCTGGTACGGACACATCTCGGTGCTGGCGCTGATCGTCGGTATCCTGGTACTCGATCTCACCGTACAGGGCGTTCACATTACCAATCAGACCGTTATCTATCGCGTGAAGCCAGAGGCGCGTAACCGCCTGACGGCCGGCTACATGACCAGCTACTTTATCGGCGGCGCTGCGGGTTCGCTAATTTCAGCGTCGGCGTGGCAGCATGCGGGCTGGTCGGGGGTGTGTGCGATTGGGGCCATCGTCGCTACCCTCAACCTGCTAGTATGGTGGCGCGGTTACCACCGTCAGGATGCAATTAACTAACATTTACATTGAGTTGGCCTCTTAGGGTGTTAAGAGGCCCTTCACTCTGTTAATGTAAACGTAATCATTTATCCCAGAAATTTTAATGTGGGTGACATATTTACAATTGGCATGAATAGTTCAGACCCCCGTCCTCACATCCTCTCCTCAGCGGGTTCATACCCTACGCTTTCTGTGCTCACCGGGTCACGGACTTACCCGGCGCTTTCTGATGGTGACATAAGTTTGGCGGATATAACCGCACAAATAATTCATTTACATTATTTGTCACCGTCGTTACTATATCGGCTGTAATTAATGAGGTTATGCCCAAATGGATAGTTCGTTTACGCCCATTGAACAAATGCTTAAATTCCGCGCCAGTCGCCATGAGGACTTTCCGTACCAGGAAATCCTGCTGACTCGCCTGTGCATGCACATGCAGGGTAAGCTGCTGGAAAACCGTAATAAAATGCTGAAAGCTCAAGGGATTAACGAGACATTGTTTATGGCGTTGATCACGCTGGAGTCTCAGGAAAATCACAGCATTCAGCCTTCCGAACTGAGCTGCGCGCTGGGCTCCTCCCGTACCAATGCGACCCGTATTGCCGATGAACTCGAAAAGCGTGGCTGGATTGAGCGCCGCGAAAGCGACAACGATCGCCGCTGCCTGCATCTGCAACTGACCGATAAAGGTCACCAGTTCCTGCGCGAGGTGCTGCCACCGCAGCACAATTGCCTGCACAAACTCTGGTCTGTCCTCAGCACCGCCGAGCGCGACCAGCTTGAGCACATCACTCGCAAGCTGCTCACCCGTCTGGACCAGATGGATGAAGACGGCGCCGTTCTTGAGGCGCTGCGCTAACGCGACGACACGCTCACCATTCCTGATTCATAAGAAAACCGACAGGCCAGCACGTCACACTGCTGGCCTTTCTGACAACAGGTCGGCTCAGCCGATGTGAAAATAAGAAGATCGTGGAGAACAACAATGAGCGCAAATGCGGAGAGCACTACCCCGCAGCAACCGGCCAATAAGAAAGGCAAACGTAAGAGCGCCCTTCTTCTGTTGACCTTGCTCTTTATCATTATTGCCGTGGCATATGGGATCTATTGGTTTTTAGTACTGCGTCATGCTGAAGAGACTGACGACGCGTACGTGGCAGGGAACCAGGTACAAATTATGGCGCAGGTGTCGGGCAGCGTGACGAAAGTCTGGGCTGACAATACCGACTTTGTGCAAAAAGGCGATGTGTTGGTGACCCTCGATCCAACCGACGCCCAGCAGGCTTTTGAAAAAGCACAGACCGCGCTGGCCTCCAGCGTCCGTCAGACCCGCCAGCTGATGATCAACAGCAAACAGCTGCAGGCCAACATCGACGTGCAGAAAACAGCGCTGGCGCAGGCGCAGAGCGACCTGAACCGCCGCGTGCCGCTCGGCACCGCCAACCTGATTGGCCGTGAAGAGCTGCAGCACGCCCGCGATGCCGTTGCCAGCGCTCAGGCACAGCTGGATGTGGCCATTCAACAGTACAACGCCAACCAGGCGATGGTGCTGGGCACCAGCCTGGAAAACCAGCCCGCCGTACAGCAGGCGGCGACCGAAGTGCGCAACGCGTGGCTTGCCCTGCAGCGTACCAAAATCGTCAGCCCGATGACCGGCTATGTCTCCCGTCGTTCCGTCCAGCCAGGAGCGCAGATTAGCCCAACCACGCCGCTGATGGCGGTCGTGCCGGCAGACAATCTTTGGGTCGACGCCAACTTTAAAGAGACGCAGCTTGCCCATATGCGTATCGGCCAGACCGCGACGGTTGTCAGCGACATTTACGGCGATGACGTGAAGTACACCGGTAAAGTGGTCGGCCTGGATATGGGGACCGGCAGCGCCTTCTCCCTGCTGCCTGCGCAGAACGCCACCGGTAACTGGATCAAAGTGGTTCAGCGTCTGCCCGTGCGTATCGAACTGGATGCCAAACAGCTGGCGGATCACCCGCTGCGTATCGGCCTCTCTACGCTGGTGACCGTTGACACCGCCAACCGCGACGGTCAGATCCTGGCAAGCCAGGTGCGCAGCAGCCCGGCTTATGAAAGTAACGCCCGTGAAATTAGCCTCGATCCGGTCAACAAGCTGATCGATGACATCGTGAAGGCAAACGCCGGTTAATCCGAAGGTGAGCGTTATGCAACAGCAAAAGCCGCAAAAACCGCTGGAAGGGGCGCAGCTGGTCATTATGACCATAGCGCTGTCGCTGGCGACATTCATGCAGGTGCTGGACTCCACCATCGCAAACGTGGCGATCCCGACCATTGCCGGTAACCTTGGCTCGTCGCTGAGCCAGGGGACCTGGGTCATTACCTCGTTTGGGGTGGCAAACGCCATCTCCATTCCGATTACCGGCTGGCTGGCAAAGCGCGTCGGTGAGGTGAAGCTGTTCCTCTGGTCCACGGTGGCGTTTGTACTGGCCTCGTGGGCGTGCGGCATGTCCAGCAGCCTGACGATGCTGATTTTCTTCCGCGTCATTCAGGGGATTGTCGCCGGGCCGCTGATCCCGCTTTCCCAGAGTTTGCTGCTGAGCAACTACCCTCCCGCAAAACGTTCCGTCGCGCTGGCGCTCTGGTCGATGACCGTTATCGTCGCGCCTATCTGCGGACCGATTCTGGGCGGGTACATCAGCGATAACTACCACTGGGGCTGGATCTTCTTCATCAACGTACCGATTGGCGCCGTCGTGGTATTAATGACGCTGCAGTCGCTGCGGGGACGTGAGACCCGCACCGAACAGCGGCGAATCGACAGCATCGGGCTGGCGCTGCTGATCCTGGGTATCGGCAGTCTGCAGATCATGCTCGACCGCGGTAAAGAGCTCGACTGGTTCAACTCGCAGGAAATTATCATCCTGACCATTGTCGCGGTGGTGTCGATAAGCTTCCTGATCGTCTGGGAGCTGACGGACGACAACCCGATAGTCGATCTCTCGCTGTTTAAGTCGCGAAACTTTACCATTGGATGTCTGTGTATCAGCCTCGCCTATATGCTCTACTTCGGCGCGATTGTTCTGCTGCCGCAGCTATTGCAGGAGGTGTATGGCTATACCGCAACCTGGGCGGGTCTGGCCTCAGCGCCGGTCGGGGTGATCCCGGTCCTGCTGTCGCCGATAATTGGCCGCTTCGCCCATAAGCTCGACATGCGCCGTCTTGTGACGTTCAGCTTCATCATGTATGCGGTGTGCTTCTACTGGCGTGCGTATACCTTTGAGCCAGGAATGGACTTTGGCGCCTCTGCGTGGCCGCAGTTCATTCAGGGCTTCGCGGTCGCGTGCTTCTTTATGCCGCTGACTACCATCACGCTCTCTGGCTTACCGCCCGAGCGTCTGGCGGCCGCGTCTAGCCTGTCGAACTTCACCCGTACGCTGGCGGGCTCCATCGGTACGTCGATCACCACCACCCTGTGGACGAACCGTGAATCGATGCACCACGCCCAGCTGACCGAAGCGGTGAACCCGTACAACCCGAATGCTCAGCAGATGTATAGCCAGCTTCAGGGGATGGGAATGACGGAGCAGCAGGCGTCCGGCTGGATTGCCCAGCAGATCACCAACCAGGGGCTAATTATCTCGGCCAACGAGATTTTCTGGATATCGGCAGGGATCTTTATCATCCTGCTGGGGCTGGTGTGGTTTGCCAGACCGCCGTTTGGTGCCGGCGGCGGCGGCGGTGGTGCGCATTAATCCTCTGCGCTGGTAGCCGCCACAGGGCAACCGCCCCGGTTGTCCAGAACGCGACAGCGATTGTCAGTTTCGATAAAGCAGCGCTCCTGTAATCAATTCACGATAGTGAAAAGACAACAGGAGCGCATCATGCTGAACACACCCGCCGACAAGTACCAACCCTATCCGACCCTTTCCCTGCCCGACCGCCGCTGGCCGGAGCAACGCATCACCCGCGCGCCGCGCTGGCTCTCAACCGACCTGCGCGACGGCAACCAGGCCCTTGCCGAGCCGATGGACAGCACCCGCAAGCTGCAGTTCTGGGATTTGCTGCTGGGCTGCGGATTCAAAGAAATTGAGGTGGCTTTTCCTTCAGCCTCGCAGACGGATTTCAACTTCGTTCGCCAGCTGATTGAAGAGAACCGCATCCCGGATGACGTGACGATTCAGGTATTAACCCAGGCGCGGGAAGATCTCATCCATCGCACTTTTGAATCCCTGCGCGGCGCAAAGCAGGCCACCGTGCATCTGTATAACGCCACCGCCCCGCTGTTCCGCCGCCTGGTCTTCGGCATGGAGAAAGCGCAAATCGTTGAGCTGGCGACGCGCGCGACGCGGCTTATTCGCCAGCTGTGTGAGGAAAATCCCGACACCCGCTGGCAGTATGAATACTCTCCGGAAACCTTCTGCTTTACCGAGCCGGAGTTTGCGCTGGAGATTTGTGAAGCGGTGGCGGAGATCTGGCAGCCGTGCGACGAACGGCCTATGGTGATCAACTTACCCGCCACCGTCGAAGTGAGCACGCCGAACGTCTATGCCGACCAGATCGAGTACTTCTGTCGCCACTTTAGCCGCCGCCGCGACGTCTGCATCAGCGTGCATCCGCATAACGACCGCGGTACCGGCGTCGCCTGCGCGGAGCTGGCCGTAATGGCGGGGGCTGACCGCGTGGAGGGCTGTCTGTTTGGTAACGGGGAACGTACGGGCAACGTCTGCCTGGTAACGCTGGCGATGAACCTCTACAGCCAGGGGGTTAGCCCGAATCTGGACTTTAGCGATATGAATCGGGTGGTGGAAGTGGTGGAAACCTGCAACCAGCTGCCGGTGCACCCGCGCCATCCGTGGGCAGGACGGCTGGCCTATACCGCCTTCTCCGGCTCGCATCAGGACGCGATCAAAAAAGGCTTTGATGCCCGCAGGCCAGGCGATCGCTGGGAGATGCCTTACCTTCCCGTCGATCCCCAGGACATCGGCTGCACCTACGAAGCGGTGATCCGCGTAAACAGCCAGTCAGGAAAAAGCGGCAGCGCATGGCTCATCGAACAGAATCATGGCCTGAAATTACCTCGCGCCCTTCAGCAGGATTTCAGCCTGCACGTGCAGCAGGAAACCGATCGCCACGGAAAAGAGATGACGCATAATGCGCTGTGGCAGCTCTTCCGCGCCCGCTACGGCCTGGTGGCAACGCCGCACTTTGCGCTGCAATCCTACCGCAGCGACAGCCAGCAGGACGGCCAGCTGCGTCTGACGGCCAGCGTCGCCACACAGGGAGGAACGCGCCAGCTGGAGGGTCAGGGTAACGGTCTGCTCTCCGCCGCCGCTCACGGCTTAAGCCGCTGGGTCAACGCCCCGTTCGTGATAAAGGATTACCACGAGCATACGTTAGGCGAACGCAGCGACAGCCGGTCGGTGGCCTACATCCGCTGCCTGTTCCAGGACGGCAGCAGCCGCTGGGGCGTAGGCATTGACAGCGACGTGGCGCGCGCGTCGCTTCAGGCGCTGTTTAACGCCGTCAGTCGTTCTTAAAGTAATCGCTGGGGGAGATGCCCATCACCCGGCGAAACATCGCCGTAAAGGCGCTGTGGCTGCCGTATCCCAGATCCAGCGCCACGCGTAATACCGGCTGGCCCTGCGCCAGCCGCACTAAGGCTTCCAGCAGGCGCGCCCTTCTCAGCCACTCGCCGTAGCTTAATCCCGTCTGCTGCTGAAAATGGCGGTTCAGGGTGCGCTCACTCACGTTCATCATGCTCGCGGCCTGCGCGCTGCACCAGCTTTCACCCGGGTGTTGCCGGATTTGCAGACACAGGCGACGTAGCGCCTCACTTTCCGGCTCCGGCAGGTGAAACGGCAGCACCGGCATAGTGCGGATTTCATCGAGAATGAGCTCATAGACGCGCTCATCCCGGCTTCCGGGTGAGTACGATTCAGGTAAAGCAAGGCAGACGAGGATCAGCTCGCGCAGCAGCGGCGTTATCTGCACGATCTGGCAGGTGGCCGGGAGATCGGCCCGCGCCAGCGGATCGATAAACAGCGTTCGCGCCGCCACGTTGCCGGTGATGCGAAGCGAGTGGCGAGTCCCCGCAGGCAGCCAGACGCCGCGACCGGGAGGCACAACCCAACAGCCAGATGCGGTATCCACCCGTACCACGCCGCTCAGGGTGTGCAGCAGCTGCGCGCAGTCGTGCTTGTGCCACGGCTCGCTGTCACCATGAATGTAATCATGTGCAAACGGAACGAGGGGACGATGGATAAAGGAAAAAGTCGAAGTTGTGGTCATGGGTTAAACAACCCTCACCCTACCCTCTCCCTGAGGGAGAGGGAAAAGGTGCACTAGATGTGCAGTTCCTGCAGCTTTTCTTTTGGCAGGGCCAGCTCTTCGTTACTGTTCACGCGAACATCACGCTCGATGATGTGGCGCGCGATTTCCTGCGCTTCTTCCAGAGAGTGCATCTGGTAAGTACCGCACTGGTAAACGTTCAGCTCAGGGATCTGGTTTTGCTCTTTCACCTTCAGCACGTCTTCCATCGCCGCTTTCCAGGCATCTGCCACACGTTTCTCTTCAGGCTGACCAATCAGGCTCATGTAGAAACCGGTACGGCAGCCCATCGGAGAGATATCGATGATCTCAACGCCGTTGCCGTTCAGGTGGTCACGCATAAAACCGGCGAATAAGTGCTCCAGAGTGTGAATACCTTTCTCCGGCATCACTTCTTTATTTGGCACGCAGAAACGCAGATCGAAAACGGTGATCGTGTCGCCGTGCGGGGTGTGCATGGTCTTCGCCACGCGGACTGCAGGTGCTTCCATACGGGTATGGTCGACAGTAAAGCTATCTAATAACGGCATACGTCACCTCCGACAGTGATTTTTTTTAAAATAAACTGAACTCTTCTACAGAATGCGCGTCTGAGTATATGAAAGACGCGCATTTGTTATCATCATCCCTGAATTCAGAGATGTATATTTTGGCCACAGCGATGTGGCCTTTTTCTTTTCTGCTTAAGCCTGCTTCGCCAGAAACGCCTCAAACGACTCGGTATCCGCCGCTTCAACCTCTTTCTGACGCACCACGGACGCTTCGCGTTCCGCGACAAAATCTGATTCGCTCAGGATTTCTAACGGCTCCTGTATCAGCATTTCACGGTACTCCGCCGAAAGTGAGCGACCCGTACCACCAATGCCCTGATCGATCATAGAACGCAGAATACGCGCTGAGAATGTCAGTTCCGGGTTATCAAAGCACGCTACCAGCTGGTCGCAAATCTGTTGATATGCGTCGCCACCGTCGATGCTGTCCATCGTCCGGGCAACTCGCTTCAGATCGCGGAACAGATCTTTACCGACTTTCGTCAGCGGGAACTGTGCCGTTTCGCAGCCGATACCCAGCGTCAGACCCGGTTTACGTCCTTCCAGAATAACGCGGTTCCAGTTTGTTCGGGTACAGAGCAGTTCGTCTGAACTCATTTCCGGCGCATCCGCCAGCACGCACCAGACCATAAACAGATCCAGGAAGCGAACCTGCTGCTCATCAACGCCAATCGGTGAGAACGGGTTGATATCCAGCGAGCGCACTTCAATGTATTCGATCCCACCGCGCTGCAGCGCATCCGACGGGGTTTCGCCGCTGCGCGTCACGCGCTTAGGACGAATAGGCGCATACAGCTCGTTTTCAATCTGCAGCACATTGCTGTTAATTTGCAGGCGCTTACCGTCTTTTTCGAGGCCGATTTTCTCGTACTCTTCCGACGGGGTTTTGATCGCCCGCTTCAATCCTGCCACATATTCGTGCAATTCGTTAAACGTAATACCGAGATTGCTTTGCGATTTATTGGTATAACCGAGATCGCTCAGCCGCAGAGAGGTGGCGTACGGAAGATAGTACATTCCGCACTCGGTCTTCTCGAACGGCAGCGTGGTCGGTTTCCCCTGCAGGAACGAAGAACAGATCGCCGGGGAGGCACCAAACAGATACGGGATCACCCAGCCGAAACGGTAATAGTTGCGGATGAGGCGGAAATAGCCCTCCGAGATCGCGTCTTTATCCGTTTCACCGCATTTCGCCTGCCAGAATGCCATTGGCAGCGAGAAGTTGTAATGCACACCCGAGATCGTCTGCATCAACGCGCCGTAGCGGTTTTTCAGCCCTTCACGATAGAGCGTTTTCAGCCGGCCGATATTTGACGTGCCGTACTGCGCCAGCTCAATCTCCTGGCCCTGCTCGATATAGCACGGCATGCTGAGGGGCCACATACGTTCGTCGCCTAGGTTGCGCGCGGTATAACGATGGATATCGCGCATGATCGTCAGCATATGATCAATATCACCCTCTACTGGGGTGATGAACTCCAGCAGCGCTTCAGCGAAATCGGTTGTGATCCATTTATGTGTCAGCGCCGAGCCTAACGCCTTCGGGTGACCCGTCGTCGCTAAACTGCCGTCCGCGTTAACGCGCAGCGTTTCACGCTCAAGACCACGCTGAATACCCTTCAATGCCTGAGGGTGGTTTTCCAGCCAGGCCAGCGCCTGAGATACGTCCGGGATCAAATTGACCTCCCGCCTGTCAAAGTAATGTTACTCAGCATAATTGTAATGGTTGACGATTGAAGGTCGCGTATTCATTCCACCAATTAGTGCCACCACGTCATACCCTGTAGTGTTGCCCACGCCACGAGAACATAGCGCAACGCCTTGCCAAGGCACAAAAAAAAGAGCACCGGTCCCCAGGAGATGCGCATCCATCCCGCCAGCAGACACAGTAAATCGCCTATTACAGGCATCCAGCTTAATAACAGCGTGGCAGCGCCATAGCGTTTTAGCCAGCCGACTGCCTTTTCCTGCCAGCGCGATTTTTCACGCAGCGGAAAGAAACGCCCAAGAATAACGTTAGTCAGCCCTCCAAGGCTATTACCCATTGTTGCTATTAATACAAGCAGCCAGGGCTGACTCACGCCGGACAACAGCATCGCCACCAGCACCACTTCCGAATTTCCCGGTAACAGCGTGGCGCTTAAAAAACTGCTGGCGAATAATGAGGCAAGTGACAGCGCGTCACTCACAGTAAGCGTACATCCACCGCATCCATTCCGGCATCACGCGCGGCCTGGATGCCGAAATCGGCATCTTCAAACACGACGCATTTTGCGGCCGGGACGCCCATTAATTCTGCGCAAAGCAGGAAGGTGTCCGGTGCGGGCTTGTGATGTTTAACATGATCGGCGGCGACCACGGCAGAAAAATAGTGGCGCAGGCCAAGATGATTGAGCAAAGCTTCTGCAATCGCACTTTCGCTGCCTGTTCCTACCGACATCGGGCGACGCCCGTGCCACTCTTTTACCACATCAATCAGCGGCAGAGGGCGTACGGTATCTAAAAGCATGGCTTTTACTGCATCGGTTTTTTCGCGCGCGAGCAGGTGCGGGTCGAGATCGGCCTGATTCAGTTCAATCACGGCCTGTGCAATACGCCAGGTGGGAGATCCGTTGAGGGCAATCATCGCCTGAAGATCGAAACGCATACCGTAGCGGCCCAGGACGTCTGTCCAGGCTTGACGATGCGTGGGTTCGGTATCCAGGAGAGTGCCATCCATATCGAAGATCAAACCGTCATACTGTGCGTACATCGTGCTCTCGCTAAACGATTAACAAAGCATTACTTTATCGTAAATGGTGGTTTTTGTCGCTGACTGAGAGTGTGATTGCTGACGGAACGTCGAAGGAATAAACAAAGAAGGAGAAGATGGTGCATCCGGGAGGATTCGAACCTCCGACCGCTCGGTTCGTAGCCGAGTACTCTATCCAGCTGAGCTACGGATGCATCGGGAAATGCTTTCAGAAACAGTAAATGGTGCATCCGGGAGGATTACTCGGCTGCGCCTCGCCCTTCGGGCCGTTGCTAAAGCAACGTTATCCTCCCTGGTGCTTGCGATTAACTCGCAGACCTTGAAACAACAGCATAACTGTTGTCTCGGAGAATATGGTGCATCCGGGAGGATTCGAACCTCCGACCGCTCGGTTCGTAGCCGAGTACTCTATCCAGCTGAGCTACGGATGCATCAGGGTGCTGCTTTCAGAAATAGTAAATGGTGCATCCGGGAGGATTCGAACCTCCGACCGCTCGGTTCGTAGCCGAGTACTCTATCCAGCTGAGCTACGGATGCATCGGGATTTACTACTGTACTGCTCGATATTCATATCACTTCTAAAGCAATATGAAGTAATAGATGGTGCATCCGGGAGGATTCGAACCTCCGACCGCTCGGTTCGTAGCCGAGTACTCTATCCAGCTGAGCTACGGATGCAAAATGGCGGTGAGGCGGGGATTCGAACCCCGGATGCAGCTTTTGACCGCATACTCCCTTAGCAGGGGAGCGCCTTCAGCCTCTCGGCCACCTCACCACACAACGCCTCTTTCGAGTGCTTCGAGCAACTCGTTAAGAGCTTCTCGTCGCTGCGTGGCGCATATATTACTTTCTGGGACTTATAAGTCAAACAATTTTCCAAAAGCTTTTATCGTTTGCACAAATCACACGCAATTCGCATGTAAAAGCCGCAAAGAGGGTGTTTTATAAGCGGATTTTGCAGGCTTCTTCACAGAAAACCTATGCATAAAAGGCGGCGATAGGACGAGTTAAGGGTTATGGAGCGGTTAAAAAGAGAGCGATTGAAATTAAACGGTAACTTTGAGCAGGAAAAATGACAGGAGGGTTGCGTCTCGCCCGACAGCGAGACGCGACAATATCAGTAACTGGACTGCTGGGATTTTTCAGCCTGGATACGCTGGTAGATCTCTTCACGGTGGACAGATACTTCTTTAGGAGCGTTAACACCAATACGTACCTGGTTACCCTTTACCCCTAAAACTGTCACGGTGACCTCATCCCCAATCATGAGGGTCTCACCAACTCGACGAGTCAGAATCAGCATTCTTTGCTCCTTGAAAGATTAAAAGAGTCGGGTCTCTTGTATCCCGGCATTATCCATCATATAACGCCAAAAAGTAAGCGATGACAAACACGTAAAGTGTAAGCAGTCACGGCATCACATTCTGTTAAACGTAAGTTTAGCCGATATACACAAACTCAACCTGACTTTATCGTTATCGATAGCACAGTGAACAAGACGCCATAACGTTACCGCTATGGCGTCTGCTTGTGCTTTGTAGTTATTACAGTTTCGCGCTTACCCAGCTTTCAACGCTGGCCAATGCTGCAGGGAGTGCCGCCGCATCCGTACCACCGGCTTGCGCCATGTCCGGACGACCGCCACCCTTGCCGCCCACCTGCTGAGCGACCATACCAATCAGTTCCCCTGCTTTTACGCGGTCGGTCACATCCTTAGATACGCCCGCAATCAGAGAAACCTTACCTTCTGCCACTGTCGCCAGCACGATAACGGTAGAACCAAGCTGGTTCTTGAGATCGTCGACCATAGTACGCAGCATCTTAGGCTCAACGCCCGCCAGATCGCTGACCAGCAGTTTGACGCCCTTAATGTCTACAGCCTTGCTGGAGAGGTTTGCACTCTCCTGCGCCGCAGCCTGCTCTTTCAGCTGCTGCAGCTCTTTTTCCAGCTGACGCGTGCGATCCAGCGCAACGCGCACTTTCTCGCCCAGGTTCTGGCTATCGCCTTTCAGCAGCTGCGCGATATCGTGCAGTTGATCGCTCTGCGCATGCAGGCTGGCAATCGCACCTTCACCGGTCACCGCTTCAATACGACGCACGCCTGCCGCCGTACCCGACTCGGAAACAATACGGAACAGGCCGATGTCACCGGTGCGCGAGGCGTGTGTACCGCCGCACAGCTCGGTAGAGAAGTCGCCCATGCTCAGCACGCGAACACGTTCGTCGTATTTCTCGCCAAACAGCGCCATCGCACCTTTTTTCTTCGCGTCCTCGAGATCCATGATGTGGGTCTCGATTGGCAGGTTACGACGGATCTGCGCGTTCACCAGATCTTCCACCGCACGGATTTCAGACGGCTTCATCGCTTCAAAATGAGAGAAGTCGAAGCGCAGCACTTTGTCGTTAACCAGAGAACCTTTCTGTGCAACGTGGGTACCGAGCACATCGCGCAGGGCAGCGTGCATCAGGTGGGTTGCCGAGTGGTTCAGACGAATGCGCGCGCGGCGAGCTTCATCAACGTTAGCCTGGACGCCCTCGCCCACTTTCAGAGAACCGGAAACCAGTTTGCCCTGGTGACCAATCGCCTGACCGTATTTCTGGGTGTCGCTGACGCTGAAGCTAAAGCCATTGCCCTTCAGTTCGCCTTTATCACCAACCTGACCGCCGGATTCGGCGTAGAACGGCGTTTTGTCCAGAATGACAACCGCATCCTGACCCGCGCTGATGCTGTCCACGGCTTTGCCGTCAACAAACAGGGCGGTCACTTTGCCGGTCAGTTCCAGCGCGTCATAACCTTTGAATTCAGACGCGCTATCAACGCGGATCATCGCGTTGTAGTCTGCACCGAAACCGCTGGACTCACGCGCACGACGGCGCTGCTCTTCCATCGCGGCTTCGAAGCCCGCTTCGTCAACTTTGATGTTGCGCTCGCGGCAAACGTCCGCCGTCAGGTCAACCGGGAAGCCATAGGTATCGTACAGGCGGAAAGCTGTTTCGCCATCCAGCGTGTCGCCCTTGAGCTTCGCCAGCTCTTCGTCCAGCAGCGCCAGACCGCGCTCCAGAGTACGGGCAAACTGCTCTTCTTCGGTTTTCAGAACCTGCTCAACCTGCGCCTGCTGGCGTTTCAGCTCGTCACCGGCTGAACCCATCACGCCGATCAGTGGCCCAACGAGTTTGTAGAAGAAGGTGTCCTTCGCGCCCAGCATGTTGCCGTGACGAATAGCACGACGAATGATACGACGCAGCACGTAGCCACGGTTTTCATTCGACGGGATAACGCCGTCTGCAATCAGGAACGCGCAGGAACGAATGTGGTCCGCGATAACGCGCAGCGATTTGTTGTTCAGATCGGTCGCGCCGGTGACTTCGGCAACGGCTTTGATCAGGGTGCTGAACAGGTCAATCTCATAGTTGGAGTTAACGTGCTGCAGAACCGCGGCAATACGCTCCAGGCCCATACCGGTATCAACGGAAGGCTTCGGCAGCGGCTCCATCGTACCGTCGGCCTGACGGTTGAACTGCATGAAGACGATGTTCCAGATCTCAATGTAGCGATCGCCGTCTTCTTCCGGGCTTCCTGGAGGGCCACCCCAGATGTGGTCGCCGTGATCGTAGAAGATCTCGGTGCACGGACCGCAAGGACCGGTATCACCCATCTGCCAGAAGTTGTCGGACGCGTAAGGCGCGCCTTTGTTATCGCCGATGCGAATAATACGCTCGCGCGGGATCCCGACTTCTTTTTCCCAGATTTCGTAGGCTTCGTCATCGGTTTCATAGACGGTAACCCACAGACGCTCTTTCGGCAGGTTGAACCAGTTTTCACCGGTCAGCAGTTCCCACGCATATTGAATGGCATCGTGTTTGAAGTAGTCGCCGAAGCTGAAGTTACCCAGCATTTCGAAGAAGGTGTGGTGACGCGCGGTGTAACCGACGTTTTCCAGGTCGTTGTGTTTACCGCCCGCACGCACGCAACGCTGTGAGGTTGTGGCGCGGGAATAATTACGCTTGTCGAGACCAAGGAACACATCCTTGAACTGGTTCATCCCGGCGTTGGTAAACAGCAGAGTCGGATCGTTGTTCGGTACCAGGGAGCTGCTGGCAACAACCTGGTGTCCCTTACTATGGAAAAAATCGAGAAACGCCTGACGGATCTCAGCGGTGCTCTTGCTCATAATTATCCTGAAATCAAGCTAACGAAATGTCGTAGCCAGCCTGTATCGGTAAACCGTTGGACAGACCAGCTACTGGAAAAAGTGGGAATAAGATAAGTTTTCTTTAGTGGGAAGTAAAATCCCGCATGCGTTCAATCGGCAAAATTACGCCAGATATCCTGAATATCTTCCATCAGAAAGCCGCGGTAGAGCAAAAAGCGCTGGATTTTAACTTTTTCTGAAAATTCACGCGGCAGCGGCTCGCCGTACTTGCGAATCGCCTGTTCTCTTGCCAGTTCGCACCAGTCAATATCGCATTCGCGCATCGCTTTTTCGATGGACTCCCGGGCTACCCCTTTCTGGTTTAGCTCCTGCCGGATGCGCGCGGGCCCGTATCCTTTACGGCCACGGCTGGCGAGAAACCGCGAGGCAAAACGCTCGTCATCAAGATAGCGATGCTCATAGCACCAGGCGATGACGCGGTCATAATCTTCCGCGGCGGCATCAATCTCTTCCGGGCCGTTTTTACTCATCACCGGCGCCGACAGTTTTCGCCGCAGCTCCTGTTCGCTGTGGTCACGGACGGCCAGGATGCGCACCGCGCGATCAAGTAAGCGTGCATACGCGGGTCGACGTGTTGTCGGTTCACTCATAAAAAAACCTGCTGATTCACAAATGCAAAAAGGGCCGCATCAGCAGCCCTTCATTGTTAAACGAGAGAATTAAAAGTCTTCGTTAGTTTCTTCAGCATCCGCGCTATCAACCGCGAAATCAGGCGTGGAGTCCTGGTTGTTCAGCAGAAGCTCACGCACTTTCTTCTCGATCTCTTTCGCCGCAGCCGGGTTCTCTTTCAGCCAGGAGATGGCATTCGCTTTACCCTGACCAATCTTGTCACCGTTGTAGCTGTACCAGGCGCCCGCTTTTTCAATCAGCTTCTCTTTCACGCCCAGGTCAACCAGCTCACCGAAGAAGTTAATACCTTCGCCGTAGAGGATCTGGAACTCAGCCTGCTTGAACGGCGCAGCGATTTTGTTCTTCACAACCTTGACGCGGGTTTCGCTACCGACGACGTTCTCACCCTCTTTCACCGCGCCGATACGGCGGATATCCAGACGGACAGAGGCGTAGAATTTCAGGGCGTTCCCCCCGGTCGTGGTTTCCGGGTTACCGAACATCACGCCGATTTTCATACGGATCTGGTTGATGAAGATCAGCAGCGTGTTGGACTGCTTCAGGTTACCCGCCAGCTTACGCATCGCCTGGCTCATCATACGAGCCGCAAGGCCCATATGAGAGTCGCCGATTTCGCCTTCGATTTCGGCTTTTGGCGTCAGTGCGGCAACGGAGTCGACCACGATAACGTCAACAGCACCAGAACGCGCCAGCGCGTCACAAATTTCCAGTGCCTGCTCACCGGTGTCCGGCTGAGAACACAGCAGGTTGTCGATATCGACGCCCAGCTTACGGGCATACACAGGGTCCAGCGCGTGCTCGGCATCGATAAACGCACAGGTTTTACCTTCGCGCTGTGCCGCGGCAATGACCTGCAGCGTCAGGGTGGTTTTACCGGAGGACTCTGGCCCGTAGATTTCTACGATACGGCCCATAGGCAGGCCGCCAGCGCCCAGCGCGATATCCAGAGAAAGCGAACCGGTGGAGATGGTTTCCACATCCATGGAACGGTCTTCACCCAGGCGCATGATGGAGCCTTTACCGAATTGCTTTTCGATCTGGCCCAGTGCTGCCGCCAACGCTTTCTGTTTGTTTTCGTCGATAGCCATTATTACTCCTGTCATGCCGGGAGAAGCGACTGTGCTTCACCGTGGATTTCTGTTCTGTTGGTGCAATTATACTGTATGGTCATACAGTATCAAGTGTTTTGTAGAAATTGTTGCCAGAGCGTTTTTAACGCATATTCCGTTGCCTGACGACGCACGCTTTCGCGATCGCCGCTGAAGCACTCCCGGCGGGTGATGCCTTCGCCTTTAGAAGTAGCAAACCCAAACCAGACTGTGCCGACAGGCTTCACGTCGCTACCGCCGTCCGGGCCCGCAATGCCGCTAATGGAAATTGCGTAATCTGCGCGCGCCTCTTTGAGCGCACCAATGGCCATCTCGATCACCACCGGTTCGCTGACCGCGCCATGCTGTTCAAGCGTGGATTCGCGCACGCCAATCATCTGTGCTTTAGCTTCGTTACTGTAGGTCACAAATCCGCGTTCAAACCAGGCGGAACTGCCGGCAATATCGGTAATCGCTTTCGCCACCCAGCCGCCGGTGCAGGATTCCGCGGTGGTGATTGTCGCGCCACGCTGCTTCAGCGCAAGACCAACAATCTCGCTAAGCTGCATCAATTCATGGTCAGTCATTCTCGCTCCAGGCATCAGAAAAACGTGCTGCACAAGATAGCACTTTCTCGTCAGATGTGGGGATGCACTTCAGGTTTTACGAGGGAGCTTCAGAAAAAAGCCGATGCGGGCGCACCGGCCGTGGAAATGTTATTTCATGCTGTCGGCGAGGGTGTTCACATTGTGGCGAAATGCCTTAACGTAGGTGTCTGCCACCCCGCCTTTTGCCGACAGCGCTTCCGGATACAGTTCGCCCCCCGGCTGTGCGCCCGTCGCCGACGCTATCTGCTTCACCAGACGCGGATCGAGCTGATTTTCCATAAACCAGGTTTTGACGCCGTCGGCTTTGATCTGATTGATAATCTCAGCAACCTGCGACGCGCTGGCCTCGCTCTCGGACGACAGTCCCTGCGGCGCCATAAACGTCACGCCGTAGGCGCGGCTGAAATAGCCAAACGCGTCATGGCTGGTCAACACGTTACGCTTCGCCTGCGGGATCTGGCTAAAGCGCGTTTTGGCCCAGCTATCCAGCTGGTTAAGCTGCGCGATATACGGTTTACCGGAGGCTTCCAGCGCGGCTTTGTCCTGCGGATCGGCTTTCACCAGCCCGTTCAGAATATTTTGTGCATACAGCGCCCCGTTCGCCGCGCTGTTCCACGCGTGCGGATCGGTCACGGTCTTTCCATCTTCCTCAAGCGTGTGGGTTTTCACCCCGGCTGAGGCGACGACCAGCTGTCCTTTGAACCCGGAGGCCTTCACCAGCCGATCGAGCCAGCCCTCCAGCCCCAGGCCGTTTACCACCACCACATCGGCCTTGCTCAGCGCCGCGCTGTCTTTCGGCGACGGTTCAAAGGTATGCGGATCGCCGTCCGGCCCGACCAGCGTCGTCACGTTCACATGGTCACCGCCCACCTCCTGCGTGATATCTCCCAGTATCGAAAAGCTGGTCACCACATTCAGCGTTTTCGCCATCACGCCGTGCGACATCATCCCCAGCGCGAGCGCCACTGCTAATCCTGTACGCTTCATCGTTTCCCCTTGCGTTAAAAATACGCCCGCAGGCTGCCAGCGAGCCTGCTTCGCGTACCCAATAAAATGGAAATAAAGAACAGCGCGCTGGCGGTGAGCACGATGGATGGCCCGGCCGGAAGACTCATCGCCCAGGAGAGGCTCAGCCCCAGCCATGCGCAAAAAATACCGCTGATGCCCGCCATCAGGAGTAACGCCGGTAGCGTGCGTACCCAGCAGCGAGCTGCCACAGCCGGCAGCATCATCAGACCAACGGCCATCAGCGTGCCGAGCACCTGAAAACCGGCCACCAGGTTAAGGACCAGCAGCGCCAGAAACAGTCCGTGCAGCAGGCCGGGCAGCCAGCGGGCGTTCACCTCTAGCCAGGCGGTGTCAAACGCTTCGGTAACCAGTCCGCGATAGAACATCGCCAGCACGATAAGGGTGAACATGCACACGCCCGTAACAAACAGCGCGGCGTCGTTGTCCACGGCGAGGATGGAGCCAAACAGCAGATGCAGCAGATCGACATTCGACCCACGCAGCGACACCAGCGTGACCCCCAGCGCCAGCGAGCCAAGATAAAACCCGGCAAAGCTGGCATCTTCCTTAAGCGGCGTGCGTCGACTGACCAGACCGGCCAGCAGCGCCACGGTAATTCCCGCGATAAAACCGCCAATACTCATCGCCAGCAGCGACATACCGCTGAGCAAATACCCCACGGCGACACCCGGCAAAATCGCGTGAGAAAGGGCGTCGCCCATCAGGCTCATCCGACGCAGCTGAAGAAACACGCCGAGCGCGGTGGTGCTGACCGAGAGCGCCAGGCAAACCACCAGGGCACGACGCATAAAGCCGTACTCAATAAACGGCTGAAAAAAGAGATGCCAGATCATGCCACCCTCACCCGCTCGGTTTTCCACTGGGGCACGTCAGCATCCAGCCGCAGCGTTTGCGGGAAATGGCGCGACACGCGCTCGCTGTCGTGCAGAACCGCGAGCAGCGTTTGCCCCTGCATATACATCTCCAGCATCACGTCCATCAGCACGTTGCAGGTGGCTTCATCGACGCCGGTAAAGGGCTCATCCAGCATCACCAGCGGCGCCTGCTGTACCAGAACGCGGGCAAACAGCATGCGCTGGAACTGCCCGCCGGAGAGCTCATCGATGGTGGATAACGCCATGGTTTCCAGTCCGACGCGCTCAAGAGCGCTGGCAAGGCGCAGCCGCGCTTCGCGACGAAACCCGGAAAACAGCGAAATGCCCGGCCAGCATCCCATGCTTACCACGTCCTGTACGGTCAGCGGAAACTGCGCCTCAAGCGCGTGGCGCTGTGCCAGCCATCCGATTACCGGGCGCTTCCCCTGCCAGCGAAAGCCGCCGCTGACGGGAGGAATAAACCCCGCCAGCGTTTTCAGCAGCGTGGATTTCCCGCAGCCGTTAGCGCCGATAATGGCGGTCATGCTTCCGCGCTCAATCGTGCCCGAAAGGGGCCGCGTAATGGGCTGGCGTTCATAACCCGCGACCAGTTCATTCATCACAATCATGGCAATGCCACCGCCCAGCGCACGGCCAGCCCAATAAAGACAACCAACACCAGCGCCAGCAAAAGCCGAACCGGAGCAGACAGAGAGAAAAGGGACGTTGACATCTCGACACCAAATTAAATGTTATAACATAACAATAATAAAAGGGAGTTAAGATGTAAATGGCGGGTTTGCAGAGGGAGTGTGGCGAAATGTTTCTGAGGGAAATAGGTGCGCGCGGGTGCCCTCACCCCAGCCCTCTCCCACAGGGAGAGGGGGAATAAGGTGACTTACTGACTAAACGGTGACGCCGCCGGCACGCGGGCCTGCGATACCGCCAGCCCCAGCTGCCATACAGCCATCGCATAGTGGGTGCTGTGGTTATAGCGGGTAATGGTGTAGAAATTCGGCAGACCGTACCAGTACTGATAGCCCGTCCCGACATCCAGACGCAGCAGACTCACCTGATCGACATTGCCCAGCGGCTGGGTTGGCGTTAAGCCTGCCGCCGTCAGCTGTGCAACGCTGTATTTGGTTTTAAAGCCGTTTTCCAGCCCAAACGCCTCGCCGTTCGCCTGCACCGCAACTTGCCCGCCCGGCACCCAGCCGTGCGCTTTAAAGTAGTTCGCCACGCTGCCGATGGCATCCACCGGATCCCACAGGTTGATATGGCCATCTCCGTTAAAGTCGACGGCATACTGTTTATAGGACGACGGCATAAACTGCCCGTAGCCCATCGCGCCGGCAAACGACCCTTTCAGATCGAGCGGATCGTCCTGCTCGTTGCGCGCCATCAGCAGGAAGGTCTCCAGCTCGGAGGAGAAATACTCCGCGCGGCGCGGATAGTTAAAGGAGAGCGTCGCCAGCGCATCCAGGATGCGGGTTTTCCCCATCACGCGGCCCCAGCGGGTTTCCACGCCGATAATCCCGACGATGATTTCAGGCGGTACGCCGTACACCTGCCACGCGCGGTTGAGCGCCTCTTCATACTGATTCCAGAACGCCACGCCGTTTTGCACGTTGTCCGGAGTAATAAACTGCTTGCGATAGCGCAGCCACGCGCCGTTCGGCCCGCTCGGCACCTGGGCCGTCGGCGCCTGTCTGTCCATCAGACGCAGCACGTAGTCCAGACGCTTCGCCTGAGACAAAATTTCGTGCAGCTGCTGTCTGTCAAAGCCGTGTTTGCTCACCATTTTATCGATGAACTGCTCGGCCGCCGGGTTATCCGCGAAGTCGCCCCCCATCTGCATCATATTGTGCTGCGGCTCCAGCAGGAATCCTCCGGAAGGCGCGCCCGCCGTTTGCTGAACGGCTTCGGTCTTAGGTTTGCTACTACAGGCAGACAGCAGAATAAGCGCAGGCAACAGCGCTGCATAACGACGCTTGAACATGAGACATCCATTTAACGGGTTCGATAAGAACCCAGTATGGTAAAGCATCCGCAACACCTCAAGGAAGCGGTACGCACCTTCCCTACGCAAATCCGCGCTTTTTTCCATCGAAAATCATTAGCCCCACCAATAAACTTTCAAAATAATCCATTTTTCTTTCATTGTGAGATCTAATTAACACTTTAAAACCTTTCAAAGTGATTATTATTAGCCCAGCCAGACAAAAACAAAAAAGCCTCACAGGAGAGAAGAATGATAGAAACCATCACCCACGGCGCCGAGTGGTTCATCGGGCTATTTCAAAAAGGCGGAGAAGTGTTCACCGGCATGGTGACCGGGATCCTGCCCCTGCTGATCAGCCTGCTGGTCATCATGAACGCGCTGATCAACTTTATCGGCCAGCAGCGCATTGAACGCTTCGCCCAGCGCTGCGCCGGAAACCCGCTGTCCCGCTACCTGATACTGCCCTTTATCGGCACCTTCGTGTTCTGCAACCCGATGACCTTAAGCCTCGGCCGCTTTATGCCGGAAAAGTACAAGCCGAGCTACTACGCCGCCGCCTCCTACAGCTGCCATTCGATGAACGGCCTGTTCCCGCACATCAACCCCGGCGAGCTGTTCGTTTATCTCGGGATCGCCAGCGGCCTTACTACGCTTGGCCTGCCGCTCGGCCCGCTGGCGGTGAGCTACCTGCTGGTCGGTCTGGTGACCAATTTCTTCCGCGGCTGGGTGACCGACCTCACCACCGCTATTTTCGAGAAAAAAATGGGCATCCAGCTTGAACAGAAGGTCCATCTTTCAGGAGCCACAGCATGAACCGGATCCGCATTGACAAAGGCACGGGCGGCTGGGGTGGCCCGCTGGAGTTCGACGCCACCGAAGGCAAAAAGATTGTTTACATCACCGCGGGTACCCGCCCGGCGATCGTCGACAGGCTGCGCGAGCTGACCGGCTGGGAAGCGGTCGACGGCTTCAAAGAAGGCGAGCCGCCGGAAGCAGAAATTGGCGTGGCGGTGATCGACTGCGGCGGCACGCTGCGCTGCGGTATCTATCCGAAGCGCCGTATTCCGACGGTAAATATTCACTCCACCGGAAAATCCGGGCCGCTGGCGCAGTACATCCTCGAAGACATTTATGTCTCGGGCGTTAAGGAAGACAACATCACCCTGGTGAAGGGGACGTCTGCACCGCAAAAAGCGGCTCCGCGCGAGTACGACACCAGCAAGAAAATCACCGAGCAGAGCGACGGCCTGCTGGCGAAGGTCGGGATGGGCATGGGTTCCGCCGTGGCGGTGCTTTTCCAGTCTGGGCGCGACACCATCGACACGGTGCTGAAAACCATTCTGCCGTTTATGGCGTTCGTCTCGGCGCTGATCGGCATCATCATGGCCTCCGGCCTGGGCGACTGGATTGCCCACGGCCTCGCCCCGCTCGCCAGCCACCCGCTCGGGCTGGTGACGCTGGCGCTGATCTGTTCCTTCCCGCTGCTGTCGCCGTTCCTCGGCCCGGGCGCGGTGATCGCTCAGGTCATCGGCGTGCTGATTGGCGTGCAGATTGGTCTGGGGAACATTCCCCCGCACCTCGCCCTGCCCGCCCTGTTTGCCATTAACGCCCAGGCGGCGTGCGATTTCATCCCCGTTGGGCTGTCGCTGGCCGAAGCGCGCCAGGACACCGTGCGCGTGGGCGTGCCGTCCGTGCTGGTCAGCCGCTTCCTGACGGGCGCGCCCACGGTGCTGATTGCCTGGTTTGTCTCCGGCTTTATTTATCAATAAGAGGTTCCTGCAATGACCGTGATTTACCAGACCACCATTACCCGCATCGGCCAGAGCGCCGCCGACGCGCTGAGCGACCAGATGCTGATCACCTTCCGCGAAGGGGCGCCTGCGGATATCGAAGAGTTTTGCTTTATCCACTGCCACGGCGAGCTGAACGGTGAGCTGAAGGCCGGTAGCCAGCTTGAGCTGGGCGAGGCGCGCTATGCCGTGACCGCCGTCGGCGACGTGGCCGAGCAAAACCTGCGCGAGCTGGGCCACATCACCCTGCGTTTCGACGGCCAGCCGCAGGCCGAGTATCCCGGTACGGTTCACGTGGCGGGCCCGGTTCCGCAGGCTGTCACCCCAGGCTGCACGTTAAAATTTGTTGCGTAATTAAGGAGATAGACATGAGTCAGGTTGCCGTTGTCATTGGTGGAGGACAAACCTTAGGCGAGTTCCTCTGCCGTGGGCTTGCCGCAGAGGGCTACCGCGTGGCGGTAGTGGATATTCAGAGTGAAAAAGCCGCCCGCGTGGCGGACACCATTAACACCGAGTTTGGCGAAGGAATGGCGTACGGGTTTGGCGCCGACGCCACCAGCGAGCAGAGCGTGATGGCGCTGGCCCGCGGCGTGGACGAGATTTTTGGGCGTACCGATCTGCTGGTCTACAGCGCGGGAATTGCGAAAGCGGCCTTTATCAGCGATTTCGAACTGGGGGATTTTGACCGCTCGCTGCAGGTCAATCTGGTGGGCTATTTCCTCTGTGCCCGCGAGTTTTCCCGTCTGATGATCCGCGACGGCATTCAGGGACGCATCATTCAGATCAACTCCAAATCAGGAAAAGTGGGCAGCAAGCACAACTCCGGCTACAGCGCGGCGAAGTTTGGCGGCGTGGGGCTGACGCAGTCTCTGGCGCTGGATCTGGCCGAGTACGGCATTACCGTGCACTCGCTGATGTTGGGTAACCTGCTGAAATCGCCGATGTTCCAGTCCCTGCTGCCTCAGTATGCCACCAAGCTCGGCATCAAGGCTGAGGAAGTGGAGCAGTACTACATCGATAAAGTGCCGCTGAAGCGCGGGTGCGATTATCAGGACGTGCTGAACATGCTGCTGTTTTACGCCAGCCCGAAAGCCTCGTACTGCACCGGGCAGTCGATTAACGTCACCGGCGGGCAGGTAATGTTCTGATCGAGCGGCCTGATGCCTTCACCCTACCCCTCTCCACCGGGAGAGGGAACACAATAAGGAGCCGATATGGTCACCGCACTCATCACCGTCGCCGCCCTCGCCTGGCTCTGCCAGATGGCGTTCGGCGGCTGGCAAATTCACCAGTTTAACCGCGCGTTTGATGCCCTGTGCCAGAAAGGCCGCGTGGGCGTCGGGCGTTCCGGCGGACGCTTTAAACCGCGAGTCGTCGTGGCTATTGCGCTGGACGAAAACAATAACGTCTGCGATTCCCTCATCATGCGCGGCATGACCGTCTTTGCCCGTCCGGTGAAAATCCAGGCAATCAACGGCATTTCGCTGCAGGAATTGCAGCCTGATGTGATCTTTCCCCATGATCCACTCTGTCAGAATGCACTATCATTAGCGCTTAATCTGAAACATGGATAATTTCGTTGTGAAAGATATAGACTTGCGAAATTATCATTTCGCAACCTAAGGAACGAAGCGCCTATGAAACCTCGTCAGCGGCAGGCGGCCATTCTCGAGCATCTGCAAAAGCAGGGAAAATGTTCGGTAGAGGATCTGGCCCACTACTTTGACACCACCGGCACGACGATACGCAAGGACCTCGTATTGCTCGAAAACTCTGGCGCCGTCATTCGAACCTACGGCGGCGTGGTGCTTAATAAGGACGAAGCCGACCCGCCTATCGACCACAAAACGCTGATCAATACCCACCAGAAAGCGATGATTGCCGAAGCCGCCGTAAAATTTATCCACGATGGCGACTCCATCATTCTGGATGCAGGCAGTACCGTTCTGCAGATGATCCCGCTGCTCAGCCGCTTTAACAACATCACGGTGATGACCAACAGCCTGCACATCGTCAACGCGCTGTCGGAGTTCGACAGCGAGCAGACCATCCTGATGCCCGGCGGCACCTTTCGCAAAAAATCCGCCTCATTCCACGGACAGCTGGCGGAGAACGCCTTCGACCACTTCAGCTTTGATAAACTGTTCATGGGCACCGACGGCATCGACCTGAACGCGGGCGTCACCACCTTCAACGAGGTGTTCAGCGTCAGTAAAGCCATGTGTAACGCCGCGCGGGAGGTGATTCTGATGGCGGACTCGTCGAAGTTTGGCCGTAAAAGCCCCAACATTGTCTGTAGCCTTGAAAGCGTCGACAAGCTGATTACCGACGCGGGTATCGACCCGGCGTTCAAAAAAGCGCTGGAAGAGAAAGGCATCGACGTGATCGTAACCGGAGAGAGAGATGAGTGATTTTCTGTTAGAAACGGGTCGCCAGACGCTGACGCTGGAACTGCAGGAAGCCAGCCGCCTGCCGGAACGTCTGGGCGAGGATTTTGTCCGCGCCGCCAACACCATTATCCACTGCGAAGGCAAAGTGATCGTGGCGGGCATCGGTAAATCCGGCCATATCGGCAAAAAGATTGCTGCGACGCTCGCCAGCACCGGCACCCCGGCCTTCTTCGTGCATCCGGCAGAGGCGCTGCACGGCGATCTGGGGATGATAGAAAGCCGCGACGTGATGCTGTTTATCTCTTACTCCGGTTCGGCCAAAGAGCTGGATCTCATTATTCCGCGCCTGCAGGAAAAATCCGTCGCCCTGCTGGCGATGACCGGGAAATCCCGCTCGCCGCTAGCGCTGGCCGCCAAAGCGACGCTGGATATTTCCGTTGAGCGTGAAGCCTGTCCGATGCACCTCGCCCCGACCTCCAGCACCGTGAATACCCTGATGATGGGCGACGCGCTGGCGATGGCGGTGATGCAGGCGCGCGGCTTTAACGAAGAAGATTTCGCCCGCTCGCATCCGGCGGGGGCGCTCGGGGCACGCCTGCTCAACAAGGTTCACCACCTGATGCGCACCGACGATGCTATTCCGCAGGTCAAACTCAATACCAGCGTCATGGACGCGATGCTGGAGCTCAGCCGCACCGGTCTGGGGCTGGTGGCGGTGTGCGATGACGACGGGTACGTCAAAGGCGTATTCACCGACGGCGACCTGCGCCGCTGGCTGGTGGGCGGCGGCAGGCTGGAAACCCAAGTGTCGGACGCCATGACCAAAGGGGGGCTGACGCTGAACGCCGAGAGCCGCGCCATTGAAGCCAAAGAGGTGCTGATGAAGCGCAAAATCACCGCCGCACCGGTGGTGGATGACACCGGCAGGCTGTGCGGCGCCATCAACCTGCAGGATTTCTATCAGGCCGGGATTATCTAACCCTTCAGCCCGAGACGCTTCGCCAGCCGGTGCAGGTTGGCGACGTCCATCTCCAGCGCCCGCGCGCACGCCGCCCAGCTGCGGTTATTCTGCTCCAGCGCGCGGGTAATCATCCGACGCTGGAATTCTTCCGTCGCCTCGCGTAGATTCTCGTTTGCGCTCTCGGGCGCAGCAGCCTTCACGGTCGGGGCAGTTTCCTCATGCAGTGCAAAATGCCGCGCATGAATTACCACCTCATCTCCCGAACGCGTCGCCCGCGCCAGCACGACCGCGCGGTGAATTGCGTGTTCCAGCTCGCGCACGTTGCCCGGCCAGCCGTAGCTCAGTAGATGCGTTCTCGCACCCGGGCTCAGCACCACGCGGGAAAGCCCCATCCTGAGACGGCACTGCTCGCAGAAAAAGCCCGCCAGCAGCAATACGTCATCCCCGCGCTCGCGCAGCGGCGGCACGGTAAGCGGGAACACGCTCAGGCGATGGAACAGGTCGGCGCGGAACTGCCCGGCCAGCACCGCTTCACGCAGGTCGCGGTTGGTCGCCGCCAGCACGCGAACGTCCACTCTGTGACTGCGGTCATCCCCCACGCGCTGGATATCGCCGTACTGCAGCACGCGCAGGAGTTTGGCCTGTAGCGACAGGGAGAGCTCGCCGATTTCATCCAGAAACAGCGTGCCGTTATCGGCCATTTCGAACTTGCCGCTGCGGTTGCTGATGGCCCCGGTAAACGCCCCTTTAACGTGACCAAAAAGCTCGCTTTCCGCCACGCTTTCCGGCAGCGCGGCGCAGTTGAGGTACACCAGCGGGTTCACCGCGCGCGGCGACGCTTCGTGAATGGACTTCGCCACCAGCTCCTTCCCGGTGCCGGTCTCCCCGGAGATCAGCACGTTCAAATCGGAAGCGGCAACGATCTCAATCTCTTTTTTGAGCTGCGCCATGCCCGGAGAGAGGCCAATCATCTCCGTATACGTGACTTGCTCAAACGCCGCCGGGCTGCCGGGAAGGATATTCTGGCTCTCCAGCTGTTCAATCAGCAGCGCGTTGTTAAGCGCCCCGGCGGCCAGGGCGGCAATCAGGCGCAGCTCTTCGTCGCTAAAGGCATCGAACTGGTCCGGCGAAAGGCCGTCGAGGGTCAGCGCCCCAATCAGGTTTTGCCCGGCAAACAGCGGCAGGCCGATACAGGCGTGCACCTTCAGGCTCTCCTGGCCGGGAATCAGCCCGTCGTACGGGTCGGGCAAGTCGCTGTCCGCCGGGAAGCGCACCACGTCACCCGCGCGGGCGATAGTCTCCAGACGCGGATGGCCTTCAAGGGTAAAACGCCGTCCGAGCACGTCCTTCGCCAGCCCGTCGATAGCCAGCGGGATAAACTGCCCTCCTTCGTAGCGCAGCAGCGCCGAGGCGTCACACGCCAGCACGTAGCGCAGCGTGGAGATCAGCCGCTGAAAGCGGTCCTGATGGCCGATACCGGTCTGCAGCTCAATGGCGATCTTCGCCAGCACGTCTACGGAAAAGCTCATAGTGACCTCGTTGTCATTTTGACAATGAATAGTGTCATATTGACAATATATTTGATAGTCATAATGACTACCCACTACGAGGCACGACAACATTAATTCATTAAAATCAAATAATTAAAAACTGGCACGCAACTTGATATAAGCAAATCATCTTATTTGAAAATGCTGTATTACGTAGAGGTTGCTATGTCTATTCTGGTTAAAAATAACATTCATTGGGTGGGTCAACGTGACTGGGAAGTGCGCGATTTCCACGGGACGGAATACAAAACGCTGCGCGGCAGCAGCTACAATAGCTATCTCATCCGCGAAGAAAAAAACGTGCTGATCGATACTGTCGATCACAAGTTCAGCCGCGAGTTCGTGCAGAACCTGCGCAGTGAAATCGACCTGGACGCCATCGACTACATCATCATCAACCACGCGGAAGAAGATCACGCCGGCGCGCTGACCGAGCTGATGTCTTACATCCCGAACACGCCGATCTACTGCACCACCAACGCCATCGACTCGATCAACGGCCACCACCACCATCCGGAGTGGAACTTCCACACCGTGAAAACAGGCGACGCGCTGGATATCGGCAACGGCAAGAAGCTGATCTTCGTGGAAACGCCGATGCTGCACTGGCCGGACAGCATGATGACCTACATGACCGGCGACGCGGTGCTGTTCAGCAACGATGCCTTCGGCCAGCACTACTGCGACGAACGCCTGTTTAATGACGAAGTGGATCAGACCGAACTGTTCGAACAGTGCCAGCGGTACTACGCCAACATCCTTACCCCGTTCAGCCGCCTGGTGACGCCAAAAATCACCGAGATCCTCGGCTTTAATCTGCCGGTGGAGATGATTGCTACCTCTCACGGCGTGGTGTGGCGTGAAAATCCCACCCAGATTGTGGAGCTGTACCTGAAATGGGCGGCGGACTATCAGGAAGACCGCATTACGATTTTCTACGACACCATGTCCAACAACACCCGCATGATGGCGGACGCCATTGCCCAGGGCATCAACGAAGTGGACCCGAACGTGGCGGTGAAAATCTTCAACGTGGCGCGCAGCGATAAGAACGAGGTATTGACCAACGTGTTCCGCTCTAAGGGCGTGCTGGTGGGCACCTCCACCATGAACAACGTAATGATGCCGAAAATTGCCGGTCTGGTGGAAGAGATGACCGGCCTGCGCTTCCGTAACAAGCGCGCCAGCGCCTTTGGCTCCCATGGCTGGAGCGGCGGCGCGGTAGACCGCCTTTCCACCCGTTTACAGGATGCCGGTTTTGAGATGTCCCTCAGCCTTAAAGCCAAATGGCGACCGGATATCGACGCCCTGGAGATCTGCCGCCAGCACGGCCGCGACATTGCGCGGCAGTGGGCGCTTGCACCGCTTCCGCAAGCAGCGAAACCGGTCGAACAGCAGGGCACCTGTGCCTGCGCCGCTGCGGCTGCCGCCGACCTCGGCCCGCGCATGCAGTACAGCGTCTGCCAGTGGATCTACGACCCTGAGCTGGGCGAGCCGCTGCAGGACGTTGCGCCGGGTACGCCGTGGAGTGACGTGCCGGACAACTTCCTCTGCCCGGAATGCTCCCTCGGGAAAGACGTTTTTGATGAACTGGCAACGGAGGCAAAATGAGCCACGGCATCGTCATCATCGGCTCGGGCTTTGCCGCCCGTCAGCTGGTGAAAAACATCCGCAAACAGGACGCCAGCGTGCCGCTGACGTTGATTGCCGCCGACAGCATGGACGAGTACAACAAGCCTGACTTAAGCCACGTGATTAGTCAGAATCAGCGCGCCGAAGATCTCACCCGCCAGACGGCGGGGGAGTTCGCCGAGCTGTTTAACCTGCGCCTGTTCCCGTACACCTGGGTCACCGACATCGACGCCGCCGCTCACGTTGTGAAAGCGACAGAGAAAACCTGGCAGTACGACAGGCTGGTGCTTGCCACGGGTGCCTCTGCGTTTGTGCCGCCGATTGAGGGCCGCGAGCTGATAATCACCCTCAACAGCCAGCAGGAGTATCAGGCCAGCGAAACGGGGCTTCGCGACGCGCAGCGCGTGATGATTGTCGGCGGCGGGCTGATAGGCACCGAGCTGGCGATGGATTTCTGCCGGGCGGGAAAATCCGTGACTCTGGTCGACCATGCGGCGAGCATTCTGTCGTCGCTGATGCCCGCAGAAGTAAGCAGTCGCTTACAGCATCGCCTGACCGACATGGGGGTACATCTGCTGTTGAAATCGCAGCTGCAAAGCCTGAGTAAAACCGAAGGCGGCATTCGTGCCATGCTCGACCGCAACCGCAGCGTTGAGGTGGATGCGGTTATCGCGGCGACGGGCCTGCGCCCGGAAACCGCGCTGGCGCATCGCGCAGGCGCCGAAATACAGCGTGGCGTGAAGGTAAATAGCTATCTGCAAACCACGCAACCTGATATTTACGCGTTAGGAGACTGCGCTGAAATTAATGGTCAGGTACTTCCCTTTTTACAGCCAATCCAATTAAGCTCGATGTATCTTGCTAAAAACCTGCTCGGCGGAAGCGCGCCGCTGAAATTACCCGCCATGCTAATTAAAGTAAAAACGCCGGAATTACCGCTGCATCTCGCAGGTGAAACGCAGCGTCAGGATCTGAGCTGGAAAATAACCCTCGAACAGCAGGGGATGGTCGCGCATGGCGTAGACAACGAGGATCAACTACGCGCTTTTGTGGTCAGTGAAGATCGGATGAAGGAGGCTTTCGCTCTGCTGAAATTGCTACCTGCTTAACCCTCTTTTTGCCGGGTGGCACTTCGCCTACCCGGCCTGCAAAAGGGTCATGCTTACTTAACCTTTGGATATTATTATTCACCGCCCCGATATCCCGGAGCTTTTTTTTACGAATCCTATTCATAAAATAAATGCAAAGCAGATATATCATCGCTATCAATCCCTTATTTATTATTTTCGTAAATACTTTAATCTGAAACAAATTAAAAACATCATTCTGTTTTATTATTCGCAGCCAACTCAGTCTAAAAAGACATGATCGGCCGGAGGCAAATCATGGCGAATTTTTATAAATAACTCAATTATCTTTCTCGCTATTTCACACAAGCGAAGAATGCGGAATATATTTTATTCCGCAAAAGTCCTATATTTTCAGCATTTTTTATCGGTATGCCGCTATGCGCCAGCCATTGAGGAAGTCGCGGAGGTTACGCTGTGCAGGAGCCGGATCAGGAACGCACCACCAGCGCGTCGTAGCCGCGCCAGCGGTAGTTGACCATGGAGATCAGCCAGCAGGCAACGAACAGCCCGACCACCACAAACCCGGCGTTGCCCAGGTTGTCGTTTACCGTGCCAATCAGTTCCCACACGCCGCCGCTGAGGGCAAATTTATCCATCAGCAGACCCAGCGCTTCCAGCCCGCCGATAAACAGCGCCACCACCACGGAGGTGCCGGTGATGGTCATGTTGTAGTAGAGCTTGCGCTGCGGCTTGTTAAACGCCCAGCCGTAGGCGCCGACCATCAGCAGGTTATCGAGGGTATCCACCAGCGCCATGCCGCTGGCGAAGAGTGCCGGGAAGATCATGATTGACCACACCGACATCCCGCTGGAGGCGCTGGCGGCAGAGATCCCCAGCACGCCAATCTCGGTGGCCGTGTCAAAACCGAGACCGAACAGGAAACCCACCAGATACATCTGCCAGCTTTTATTGACGAGGCGGAAGGTTTTGCCAAACAGCCAGTTCATGACGCCGCCCTGGGCAGGCAGCGTGATGTCGCCCTGCACCGGCTGGCCTTTTTTCAGCGCCTGAAAACTGCGCCAGACTCCGCGCAGGATCACCGTGTTCACCAGCGCCATCGCCAGCAGGAAGGTGGCGGAAACGGCGGTGCCAATCAGGCTGCCGGTTTCGTGGAACCATTCCATGTTTTTCTGAAACGCCGTGGCGGTGGCGGCAATAGCAATGGAGGCCAGCACCACGATGGTGGAGTGTCCCAGCGAGAACCACGCCCCTACGCCGGACGGGCGTTTGCCCTGCTGCATCATCTTACGCGTCACGGTATCAATGGCGGCAATGTGGTCGGCGTCCACCGCGTGACGCAGCCCGTAGCACCACGCCAGCAGGCTGGCGGCCATCAGCGCCGTGCTGCCGCTAAAGGTCTGCCATGCCCATCCCCAGGCCAGCAGGTTTGCCATTACCAGAGCCAGCAGCAGAAGCGCGGCACGAGGTTCATTGCGTAACAGTCGTAACATTTTTAGTCCTTTGTAAACATGACCGGGCAGCGGCGACCACCGCCTGCCCGAAGGAGATCGCTCCGTCACCTGCGGGCAGGTGCGAAGGAAAAAGAAGCGTAAAGTCAGAAAGATAATGACGCAGGCGCGCGCGCAGCAGACGGTTGTGCAGCACGCCGCCGCTGAGACAGATTGTCGACAGCGACAGGCGTCGGGCATGGAACGCGGCAAGATGCGCCAGCCCTTTTGCCAGCGCGTCGTGAAATGCCCACGCGCGCTCGCAGGGCTCCGCCTGCCAGCTCAGCCACTGCAGCCAGAATTGCGCGAGGTTATCCACTTCCAGCGTCACCGGATGGTCAACACCCGTGCACTGCGATGCCAGGGCTTCCAGCCGGCAGGCCGCTTCCCCTTCGTAACGCTGCGTGTCGATGCCGAGCGCACAGGCAACCGCGTCAAACAGGCGACCACAGGAAGAAGCTCGCGGCGCGTTGATGCCACGCCGGATCGCCGTCGCCAGCAGCGGCCAGTTCTGGCGCTGTACCGCACGCGTTTCAGGGTACTGCTGCCAGTCAGGCACAAACGCCAGGCAGTGGGCGAGCAGATTGCGCCACGGCTGCCGCGCCGCCAGATCGCCCCCCGGAAGCGCAACGGCAGGCAGCCCGCCCAGACGCTCGCACGCGAGATAGTTCACCCGCAGGCACTCCCCGCCCCACAGCGCGCCGTTCTCGCCCATGCCGATCCCGTCCAGCGTCAGGGCAATTGCGTCTTCGCCGTCGAGTGGCCAGCCGTTCTCCGCCAGGCACGCAGCCGCGTGGGCGTGATGATGCAGGACAGTTTCAACGGGCAGCCCCTGCACCTGCGCCCACTGACGCGCGCGGTACCCCGGATGGGCATCGCATACAATGCGTTCCGGCTGAAAGCCGTAAATTTCCTGCATCGTCGAGAGCGCGCTGCGCCACTGCGCTTCGACACCCTCGTCACCGAGATCGCCAAAATGCTGGCTCAGCACCGCCTGGTTCCCACGCGCCAGGCAGAAGGTATTTTTCATCTCTGCACCGGTGCATAACATAGCGGGAATATTCTCGAAACCCGCAGGCAGCGTGATGGCATCGGGCACAAAACCGCGCGCGCGGCGCAGCATCGCCCCGTCCCGATCCATCACCGAGTCGTCCATCCGCTGCAGGATATCGCGGTTATGCAGCAGGAAGCCGTCCGCGATGCCGCTGAGCTCCTCCAGCGCCTGCCGGCTGGTGATGGCTGGCGGTCTGCCGCTGAGGTTACCTGAAGTCATCACCAGCGGGCGCTGGCAGTCCATCATCAAAAGGTGCTGCAGCGGGTTCGCAGGAAGCATGATGCCCACGGTGTCCAGACCGGGCGCGATACCTTCCGGGAACGCGGGCAGCCAGGCTTTTGGCGTGAGCACAATGGGTGCGGCGGGTGAGCGCAGCAGCGCCTGAACCGTCTCCGGCAGGTCATCCGCATGCGGGATCATCACCGCCAGCGGCTTCGACGGGCGCTGTTTGCGTGATCGCAATTTCACTATCGCCTGTGGGTTTTGCGCATCGCAGACGAGGTGAAAGCCGCCCAGCCCTTTGACGGCGACAATACCGCCGCTTTTCAGCATCGCCACCGCCGCGCGCAGCGCAGCTTCACGGTCAGCAGTTATGTCGCCCGCACGCCACATAAGCGCGGGCCCGCAGTCCGGGCAGGCTACCGGCTGAGCGTGAAAACGGCGGTCGGCAGGATTGCGGTACTCTGCTTCACACGGCACACAGAGCGGGAACGGTGCCATTGCCGTGGCCGGGCGGTCGTAGGGCATCGCGCGGATAATGGTAAACCGCGGCCCGCAGTGCGTGCAGTTGATGAACGGATAGCGATAGCGGCGCTCGCCGGGGTCGCGCATTTCAGCCAGACATGCCGGACAGGTCGCGGCATCCGGCACTATCTGGGTGTCCATCGCCCCGCCCGCGCTGTGGCGGATGGTAAAGTCCTCCGGCACGTGCGCCCAGGTAAACGGCTGCGTTTCCACGTGGTCAATGCGTGCCAGCGGCGGGCAGTCCTGATGCAGCCTCGCGGTAAAGGCCCCCCCATTACCCGCGAGGCGCACCAGCACGCCCTCTCCGTCATTGCAGACGTCACCGGTCAACTGAAGCGCCTGCGCCAGCTGCCAGACGAAGGGACGAAACCCTACGCCCTGCACTTTGCCGCGCACGCGCAGCTGAACGCCGTTGCTGCTCATACGGTTCAGAACAGCAGTGATGACGAGGTGTCGAACGCCGCGCGACGGCGCTTTTCGGCGCTCATCTGCTCAAGCTTGTCGCGATCCACGCAGACCAGCGCGTGCGTCGGGCAGGCTTCCATGCAGGCCGGACCGGCGTCGCGGTGGTAGCACAGGTCGCACTTGTTGGCTTCGGCTTTCTCCGCCCGCACGCTCAGCCCCATACCGCTGTTGCGCACCACCGGACGGACCACCACCTCCATCGCGCCATACGGACAGGCGACCACGCAGGTTTTGCAGCCAATGCAGCGCTCCTGCATCACGTGCACAAAGCCTTTCTCGCGTTTAATCGCCCCGTTCGGGCAGACGTTCGCGCACGGTGCGTCTTCGCACTGGCGACAGATGGCGGCGGTGGAAATATTCACGCCTTTGATGACGTGGATGCGCGGCAGGAAGGTGTCAGGGGTAAGCGACGCGCAGTCCTGCTCCGCCTGATGGGAAACCACGCACGCCACTTCACAGGTACGGCAACCAATACATTTACTGGCATCGGCCATAATAAAACGGTTCATCTGCTTCTCCAGCATTACAGTTATGCGCGGAGATATTCATAAACCGTGCCAATAATTAACACGTTGATTTTATAGAACTTTAAAAATCGCAGCGGCGCTGTCATCGTCACTTATGACGATGACAGCTGTCGACATCAGCGGTGCGGGCCGTCAATAACGGAGTCGCGCAGGACAAGCTCGCCGGAGAAGGTTTGTTGATACTTAAACTCGCCGCCGTCGAGCATGAAGATCAGGCGGCTGATGGTTTCTTTAATCATCTCCGTCACCGGAATACGCACGCTGGAAAGCGACGGCACGATGTAGGGCGCGATGGCCACGTCGTCGAAACCGATCACCGACACCGCGTCCGGTGCGGTCACGCCGCTGTCGTGCAGCTGCTTCATGGCGCCGATCGCCATGTCGTCATTACTCGCCACCAGCGCCGTAAAGCGTTCACCGCGAGCAAGCAGTTCGGCAACCGCCGCCGCGCCGCTGGCGGGGTTCCACTTTCCCTGCGCAATCAGACCCTCACGCAGCGGAATACCGTGCTGCGCCAGCGCGTCCTTGTAGCCGGAGAGACGCTCAACCCCGGTGGGAGAATCCAGCGAGCCGGTGATAAACGCGATCTCCCGGTGCCCTTTCGCAATCAGCTGCGACACCGCGTCCTGGCTGGAGGCTTTATGATCTGACCAGACGCTGTGGCTGCTGTTTTTCCGCAGGCGACGGTTGAGCACCATTATGGGCTGCTCGCACTTCTCGACGATCTCATCCATTTCATCCACGCTCAGAAAACGCGGATAGATGATCACCGCGTCGCAGCGCATATCGAGCAGGTACTGGATCGCCTCGCGCTCTTCATCCGCGCTATGCTTGCCGTCCGCGAGGATCAGCTGCCGCCCCTTTTCTTCCGTCATGCGCGCGGCGTGAAACAGCAGTTCGCTAAAGTAGACGCCGTGATAAAGGGTGTTCGTCACCACCAGGCCCAGCGTCTGGGTACGTTTGGTAGCCAGGTTTCGCGCCAGCAAATTCGGGCGATAGCCACTCTCTTCAATGGCCTGAAACACCCGATCTTTGGTTTCCTGGCTAACGTAGCCATTTCCCGACAGCACCCGGGATACCGTGGCTTTCGAAACGCCTGCCCGCTTCGCCACTTCCAGCATCGTGGTCATGTTGTTATTCCGTCTGAATCTGATGGAGCGCAGTGTACTGCACTGCAAAAAAATTGTCGCAGCGATGAAATCACGCTTTCGATACCCCATTGCGATCTGCATCACGAAAAGAAAAAATGGTCAGAAAGCGATCTTGTTTCATTCATAGAAACTAATGATGATTATGTGGAACCGGTTTCCTACATGTCTCACAACAATAACAGGATCACATCCGATGGCCAAAAATTACGCTGCGCTGGCGAACCACGTCATCAGCGCGCTGGGCGGCAAAGAGAACATCATCGCCGTCACCCACTGCATGACGCGACTACGTTTCGTTCTGAAAGATGAAACCCTCACCGATGCCGCACGCCTGAAAAGCATCAGCGGCGTCCTTGGCGTAGTGCGCAACGACAACCAGTGCCAGGTGATTATTGGCAACACGGTGTCACAGGCGTACCGCGAAGTGGTAAGCCTGCTGCCCACGGAACTGCAGCCCGCGGTGCCGGAAGGACCACAGAAGCTGACGCTGCGCCGCATTGGCGCCGGGATCCTCGACGCGCTGATCGGCACCATGTCCCCGCTGATCCCGGCGATCATTGGCGGCTCGATGGTCAAGCTGCTGGCGATGATCCTTGAGATGACCGGCGTGCTGCCCAAAGGCGCGCCGACGCTCACCATTTTGACCGTCATCGGCGACGGCGCGTTCTTCTTCCTGCCGCTGATGGTGGCGGCCTCGGCGGCGGTGAAATTCAAAACCAACATGTCGCTGGCGATAGCCATCGCGGGCGTGCTGGTGCACCCGAGCTTTATCGAGCTGATGGCAAAAGCCGCGCAGGGCGAGCACGTTGAGTTCGCCTTTATCCCGGTGACGGCGGTGAAATACACCTACACCGTCATCCCGGCGCTGGTGATGACCTGGTGCCTGTCATACATCGAACGCTGGGTGGATCGTATTACCCCGGCGGTGACGAAAAACTTCCTCAAGCCGATGCTGATCGTGCTGATTGCCGCCCCGCTCGCCATCGTGCTGATTGGCCCGCTGGGGATCTGGATCGGTAGCGCCATCTCCGCGCTGGTCTACACCATTCACGGCTACCTGGGCTGGCTCTCCGTCGCCATCATGGGCGCGCTGTGGCCGCTGCTGGTCATGACCGGCATGCACCGCGTGTTTACGCCAACCATCATTCAGACCATTGCCGAAACGGGCAAGGAAGGGATGGTGATGCCGTCGGAAATTGGCGCCAACCTGTCGCTCGGCGGTTCGTCGCTGGCGGTGGCGTGGAAAACCAAAAACCCGGAGCTGCGCCAGACGGCGCTGGCAGCGGCGGCCTCCGCCATCATGGCGGGGATCTCTGAACCGGCCCTGTACGGCGTCGCAATACGTCTGAAACGCCCGCTGATTGCAAGCTTGATCAGCGGCTTTATCTGCGGCGCGGTGGCCGGTATCGCGGGTCTTGCCAGCCACTCGATGGCGGCACCGGGGCTGTTTACCAGCGTGCAGTTCTTCGATCCGGCCAACCCGATGACCATCGTCTGGGTGTTTGGCGTGATGGGTCTGGCAGTGGTGCTGTCGTTTGTTCTGACCCTGATACTGGGCTTTGAGGATATTCCTGTCGAAGACGACGCCGAAAAAGCGCGCGCCCTGCAGACCGCACCGGTACAGAACAACGCAGCAAAAGCATAAATTGAAAGCGAGGTAAGAATGTCTGTTTTTCCACAAGGATTTTTATGGGGCGGCGCGCTTGCCGCCAACCAGAGTGAAGGCGCTTACCGTGAGGGCGGCAAAGGGCTGACGACGGTCGATATGATCCCCCACGGCGCGAACCGCCTGGCGGTGAAGCTCGGTAAGGAAAAGCGTTTTTCGCTGCGTGACGACGAATTCTACCCGAGCCACGAGGCGATTGATTTTTACCATCGCTATAAAGAGGACATCGCCCTGATGGCGGAGATGGGCTTTACGGTGTTCCGCACCTCGATCGCCTGGAGCCGCCTCTATCCGAACGGCGACGAACCGCTGCCGAATAAAGAGGGTATTGCCTTTTACCGCGCGGTATTCGAAGAGTGCAAAAAATACAACATCGAGCCGCTGGTGACGCTCTGCCACTTCGACGTGCCGATGCACCTGGTGACGGAGTACGGCTCCTGGCGCAACCGCAAGATGGTGGATTTCTTCGCCCGCTACGCCCGCACCTGCTTTGAGGAATTTAACGGGCTGGTGAAATACTGGCTGACCTTCAACGAAATCAACATCATGCTGCACAGCCCGTTCTCCGGGGCGGGACTGGTGTTTGAGGAAGGCGAAAACGAAGACCAGGTGAAATACCAGGCCGCGCACCACGAGCTGGTGGCGAGCGCGCTGGCGACCAAAATTGCCCACGAGGTGAACCCGGAAAACCAGGTCGGCTGCATGCTGGCGGGCGGGAATTTCTATCCGTACTCCTGCAAGCCGGAAGACGTGTGGATGGCGCTGGAGAAAGACCGCGAGAATCTGTTCTTTATCGACGTGCAGGCGCGCGGCAGCTATCCGGCTTACTCCGCCCGCGTGTTCCGCGAGAAAGGCGTGGTGATAGTGAAAGATCCCGGCGACGACGAACTGCTGAAAAATACCGTCGACTTTGTCTCGTTCAGCTATTACGCCTCGCGCTGCGCCTCGGCGGATATGAATGCGAACAATACCAATGCGGCGAACATCGTCAAATCCCTGCGCAACCCACACATTCAGGTGAGCGAATGGGGCTGGGGCATCGACCCGCTCGGCCTGCGCATCACCATGAACATGATGTACGACCGCTACCAGAAGCCGCTGTTCCTGGTAGAAAACGGCCTCGGGGCGAAAGATGTCGTTGATGAAAACGGCGAGATTAACGACGACTACCGCATCAGCTATCTGCGCGAGCATATTCGCGCGATGGGCGATGCGATTGAGGACGGCGTGCCGCTGATGGGCTACACCACCTGGGGCTGCATTGACCTGGTTTCGGCCTCAACAGGCGAGATGAGCAAGCGCTACGGGTTTGTGTACGTCGACCGCGACGACGCCGGGAACGGCACGCTGGAGCGGAAACGTAAGAAATCGTTCGGATGGTATAAGAAGGTGATTGCGAGTAACGGGGCGGATCTGGAGTAGACTGTTTTGCCGGGTGGCGGCTTCGCCTTACCCGGCCTACAAAACCGTAGGCCCGGTAAGCCGCTGCTCAGAGCTGAGAAAACCCTCCGTCTCCAGCCCACCCGGCTAGTCGTGAATACACCACCTCCACCGCCCCCTTCACCGGCGGCGTCATCGGGTAATAAAACCCAACGATGTCCGGCTGAATGCCCAAAAACAGCACCTCGCCCACGTCACCTTTGATCTGATCCACAAGGTAGTTCAGCGGCATATTGTGGGTGGTCATCATAAACATCTCGGCGATGTCGTCCGGGTCAATCAAGCGGATCTCGCCGGGGTTGAGCCCCATATCGGTGGCATCGACGATTAACAGCCTGTCCGGACGCAGTTCGCGAATGGCGACCACGTCGTTTTCCGGCGCGCTGCCGCCGTCAATCACCAGCCAACTGCCCTGCGGGTTGGCGGCACACATCTCTGCGAGCAGCGGACCCGCGCCGTCGTCGCCCATCATGCTGTTGCCGACACACAGTAAAACGTCAGTCACGTAATCTCCTCACCATCAGGTAGATGGCGCTCTCCTGATGAATATCGTGCAGCATGCCGAGCAGCGTTTTGCTCCACGCCTGCTGCGCCGGGGTTTGCCTGCCGAGCGCCGCGTCAAAGGCGTTGGCGAGCATCGCAATGTGGTTTACATCGATCACGATCTCGCCGTACTTCGGCACGCCTTCCATCTTGCGCCGCGCCGTACTGCCCTCCTCCAGCGTGGCAATCCACGCCAGGTATTCCGGCCAGGGGCAGCTCAGCGCGGCCTCCAGGCAGTCAATCACCCCGAGGTGATGCCCAATCGCCAGGCTGTAATAGACCACCTGCTGCGCCGCATCCGGCGTGGCATCGTTCTCATCAATAAACTTACGGCTCAGCTGGCTGAACACCACCGTTTCACTCATCGGATTCGCGCCTCATCGACGATGCTGTTCAGGTTCGCCACGATCTCATTGAGGCGCGGATCGTTTTCCGCCTCCAGCCAGCGCGCCACCTGATGGTCGCCCTGGCTCAGCAGGCGCAGATAGTCATCGGCAATCTGACGGCCGTAGCGATAGCCCGCCAGCCTGCGCGCCGTACGGTCAACCTTCACCCGCAGCGGCTGCACCATGTCGGGGTGCAGAATGGCCGCTGGCTGGTTGTCCAACTCGCCCGGCTCGCGCGCGTGGATTTTCTGCTCCAGCAGGCCGAGCGCCATCGCAAAGCCGTACAGCGTTGCGGCAGGCGTCGGCGGGCAGCCCGGAATGTAGACGTCCACCGGCACGATTTTGTCGGTACCGCCCCAGACGCAGTAAAGGTCGTGGAAGATGCCGCCGCTGTTGCCGCAGGCGCCGTACGAGATGCAGATTTTCGGGTCCGGCGCGGACTGCCAGGCGCGCAGCGCGGGCGAGCGCATGGCGCGGGTGACGGCCCCGGTAAACAGCAGGATGTCCGCATGACGCGGGGACGGTACCACTTTGATGCCGAAGCGCTCGGCGTCAAACAGCGGCGACAGCGTAGCGAAGATCTCGATCTCGCAGCCGTTGCAGCCGCCGCAGTCCACGCGGTAGACGTAGGCCGAGCGTTTGATTTTTTTCAGCAGCGACGCCTTCATGCTGGCGATGGATTCGTCCACCGTCATCGGCACCGGAATGCCGTTAGCGTCGCGCGGGCCCAGTAGGTTTTCCATCAGTTGGCCTCTCTCATGTGGCGGGTGATATCAATGCGGTCGGACGGCAGCAGGCACTTCTGACGCTTGCACGCCGGGCAGGTTTCAAAGCTTTCGCGGTGATGCTCCGCGCGGGCGTCGCCGTTGTGCTGCAGCAGCGCAATGGCGTAGTCGATCTCTTTCTGCACGGCGAACGGACGTCTGCAGACGCGGCAGTTGCACAGCTCAAAGCGCGACTGCTGCAGAAAATCCTCTTTCTTCCACACCGCCAGCTCGTATTCCTGCGACAGGCGAATGGCGACCGTCGGGCAGACCTCCTCGCAGCGGCCGCAGAAGATGCAGCGCCCGAGGTTAAACTGCCAGGCCAGCTCGCCGGTTTTGAGATCCGTTTCCACCGTCAGGGCATTCGACGGACAGGCGTTGACGCAGGCCGCGCAGCCGATGCACTGTTGTGGATTGTGCTCCGGCTTGCCGCGAAAGTTTTTATCCACCGGCATCGGCTCCAGCGGATAGCTGCTGGTTTGCGTGCCGGTTTTGATCGCTTTTTTGATAAAGGTAAACATGACTAATCCTTATTTCAGCGGCGAGTTCTTACGCTCGATGCTGTAGCGCTCAAGCTCTTTGTACGGCACCACCTGGCTTTTCTTCTTGCGCACGTCGACGACGGTCATGCGGTCGGTGCAGGAGTAGCACGGGTCGAGGCTGCCGATGATCAGCGGCGCATCGGAAACCGTGTTGCCGCGCAGCATGTAGCGCAGGGTTGGCCAGTTGGCGTAGGTGGCCGCGCGGCAGCGCCAGCGGTAAAGCTTCTGGTTGTCGCCGGTCATGCTCCAGTGAATGTCGTCCCCGCGCGGCGCTTCGGCAAAGCCGAGGGCAAAGCGGTTCGGAATGTAGGTGAAGCCCTCCACCATCAGCGGGCCGCCCGGCAGGTTATCAAGGCCGTAGTCGATCATGTTCAGCGCCGTGAACACCTCGTTGATGCGCACCTTGAGGCGAGAGATGACGTCGCAGCCCTGCTCGCTGTGCACGGTCATCGGCAGCAGGCCGTAGCCGACGAACGGGTGATCGGCACGGGTGTCGCGGGCGTGACCGCTGGCGCGCACCATCGGGCCGACGTTGCTGAAGTCGCGGGCAATTTCCGGGTCAAGACGGCCGATGCCGACGGTGCGCTGCTCGATGTTGGGCGTGCTGAGCAGCATATCCACCAGCTCCTGCACGTCGCGGCGCATCTGCTGCGCCAGCTGGCGGGTCTGGATCATATCGTTTTTCAGCAGGTCGCGACGGATCCCGCCGATCAGGTTCAGACCGTAGGTTTTGCGCGCCCCGGTGAGGATCTCCGCCATCTTCATCGACGCTTCGCGCACGCGGAAGAACTGCATAAACCCGGAGTCAAAGCCGACGAAGTGACAGGCCAGGCCGAGGTTCAGCAGGTGCGAATGCAGGCGCTCCACCTCGAGCAGAATGGCGCGGATCATCTGAGCGCGTTCCGGCACCACGATCCCCATGCCGTTTTCCACCGAGGTGGTGTAGGCGGTGCTGTGGGCGAAGCCGCAGATGCCGCACACGCGGTCAGAGAGGAAGGTCACTTCGTTGTAGCCCATGCGGGTTTCCGCCAGCTTTTCCATGCCGCGGTGGACGTAGAACAGGCGGTAGTCGGCGTCAATAATGTTTTCGCCGTCGACGAACAGGCGGAAGTGGCCCGGCTCGTCAGAGGTGACGTGCAGCGGGCCGATCGGCACCACGTTGTTCTTCTTGCTGCCCAGCTCGTTGATGAACTCGTAGGTTTCGCTGTCGGTAGTTGGGGCCGGACGCTGGCGGTAGTCCATGCTGTCTTTGCGCAGCGGATAGAGCTCGTCCGGCCAGTCGTCAGGCAGCACCAGGCGGCGCTCGTCCGGCAGGCCGACCGGCACCAGACCGTACATGTCGCGCACTTCACGCTCGCCCCAGACGGCAGCGGGCACGCGGGGCGTGACGGACGGGTATTCTGGCTTAGCCGGGTCGACCTCGACGCGCACGGTGATCCAGCACTTCTCGCCCTGCTCCATCGACATCACGTAGTACACCGCGTAGTTGCCGCACAGCTGGCGCTCGTCGTTACCGAACAGCACCGACAGCCAGCCGCCCTGCTGGTAGTAGAGAAACTCCACCACTTCCGGCAGATAGTTCACCTTAATGGTGACGGTTATCTGGTCTTTGGTTTGCCAGGACTCCTCCAGCACCACGCCGGGGAAAGCCTGATGCAACGCGGCGAGATACTGCTGACCTTTCTTTTCTTCAGACATAAATACTCTCTTTAATCACGCCACCAGCAAGGAGACGAACGCTAAAAATGCAAAACCAAACCCGGCCCAGGTGATGCGGGACGTTTCCACAAAACGCAGACGCGCCATGCTGTTTTCGAACAGGGCAATTACCAGCACGCCGACCAGCAGCTTGAGGGCGGCAACCACGACGGCCAGCAGCAGACCGCCCGCGGAGAAGTGCGTCATCTGCCCCCACGGGAAGAAGACGCCGACAAACATCTGCAGCACCACCAGCTGTTTGAGGCTAATGCCCCACTTCAGCACCGCAAAGCCGTAGCCGCTGTACTCGGTGAGCGGCCCTTCCTGCAGTTCCTGCTCGGCTTCCGCCAGATCGAACGGCAGTTTGCCCATCTCGATAAAGGTGGCGAACGCGCAAGCGCACAGCGCCAGCACCAGCGGAATGGAGCGGGCAACCGGCCAGTGGTAGACGGCGTGGGTGATAAAGCTGATGTGGGTGGAGCCCGCAACCTGCGCGGCAACCCACAGCCCCAGCAGCAGGATCGGCTCAACCAGCACGCCGAGCATCGCCTCGCGACTGGCACCGATGCCGGTAAACGGGCTCCCGGTGTCGAGACCCGCAATCGCAAAGAAGAAGCGGGCGATGGCAAACAGGTAGATCAGCGTAATCAGATCCCCGAGCGCCGGCAGCGGCGAAGCCACCGTCACCACCGGCAGCGCGGTGGCGATGGTGAGCATCACGCCCACCATCACGAACGGCGTCAGGCGGAAGACCCAGCCTGCGGCATCCGGCGCCACGCTCTGGCGAGAAAGCAGCTTGAAGAGATCGCGATACTCCTGGAGCACGCCAGGACCGCGACGGTTGTGCATCCGGGCGCGCGCCACGCGCGTGATGCCCGACAGCAGCGGCGCGGCGGCAAACAGCACCAGCGCCTGAAGAATTGCCAGTAACAGACTCATGTCAGGCTCCTCGTGAAATCACAACGATCACCAGCACCGCCAGCTCGATAACCGCCAGACGGCGGAACAGCGCGGGTGCGGCAGCGCTCTGCCAGCCGGGTATCCAGCGCACCGGGTTCAGCCAGTGGCGCAGCTTCAGCACGGCGGCAAAGTTCTCTTTCACCGGCATAGCGAAACCGTGGGCGGTGATGACCATCGACTGTTCGTGTTCGTAGCCGCAGGCCCATGCCGCACCGCGCGAGCGGGAGGTGAGCCGGTCGCGTTTGAAGAACATCATCAGGATGAGCGGTAGCAGCGGTGCGCCGATCAGCAACAGCGCGATCATGGGCTGGGAAACGGTGGTGTTCGCCGAGGTCAGCGGCAGCGGAATGGCATTGCCCAGCAGCGGCAGCAGCCACGGTGCGGCGACGCCGCCCGCGATGCAGCACAGCGCCAGCGCGACCACGCTTACGCCCATCAGTAGCGGTGCGCAGCAGGCGTTCTCAGCCTCACGCGTACGCGGTGCGCCGAGGAAGGTCACGCCATAAACTTTCGCCATGCACATCACCGCCAGCGCCCCGGTAATCGCCAGCCCGACCGCCAGCAGCGGCCCCAGCAGACGGGCGATAAACGCCTCGCTCTGACCGAGGGCGAAGAAGGACTGATAGATCACCCACTCCCCGGCAAAGCCGTTCAGCGGCGGCAGCGCGGCCATCGCCATCAGCCCGACCAGCATCGCCAGTGAAATCACCGGCATCTTTTTGCCAATCCCACCGAGCTTTTCGATATCCCGATGGCCGGTGCGGAACCAGACGCTTCCCGCTCCAAGGAACAGGGTGCTTTTAAACAGGCTGTGGTTGATCAGGTGATAAAGACCACCGATAAAACCGGCCGCAATCAGCGCCGGTTGATTCAGCGCCAGCCCGGTCACGCCCGCGCCAATGCCGAGCAGAATGATGCCGATATTCTCCAGCGTGTGGTACGCCAGAAGACGCTGGATATTGTGCTCCATCAGCGCGTACAGGCCACCGACGAACGCCGTAATCATGCCGGCGACCAGCAGCACAACGCCCCACCACAGCGGCGGTTGTCCGCCGGTCAGCGTAATCGCCAGAATCCCGAACAGACCCACTTTCATCACCACCACAGAAAACAGCGCGGCGGCGGGCGCGGAGGCATTCGCATGCGCCTGCGGCACCCAGCCGTGCAGCGGAATGATGCCGGCGAGCAGGCCAAAGCCGAGCACACCCAGCAGCCAGACGTCATTGCCCAGCGGATGCCCGTTGAGCACAGCGAAATCCAGCGTGCCGAAGCGCTGCCACACCAGCCAGCAGGCCAGCGCCAGCAGCAGCGTCCCGAGGCGTCCCAGCGCAAACCACAATTTCCCGGAGGCGCTGCAGCCCGTCAGGAACACGCCGCACAGCGCCATGATCTCCGCCATCACCACCAGCGTGCCGAGGTTGCTGGCGGTCACGGTGCAGACCGCCGTCGCCATCAGGAGATTGACCAGCAGGCCGTTGGCTTTAGCGTGCGGGTGGCGGTGCCAGTCGATATTGAACAGGCTGATAAACAGCCCGCACAGGCCAAACGTCACCAGCCAGATGGCGTTCAGGGGAGTGATCTCAACCGTGTGGTGAATCAGCGGCATCACGGTCTCTGCCGACTGGCCGCCGAGCAGAACAACGCCGCCTGCCGCCAGCGTCATCAGGCTAGCGACCGCCCCGCCGAGCCCGGCGATCGCGCCGCTCAGGGTTTTATGGAATGAGAAGATCGGCGCCAGAACGGCGGCGGCCGCAAAACAGGCTACCGCGCTGGTAATCATCATCACCGCATTCATTTCGCCCCCTCGTTAAGCGCCTGTAGCAGAGAAAGGTCGCCAAAATCACTGTTGATGGTCAGCTCGCGTTTGCGCTTGCTGGTACGGGCGATGTCGCGAATGTTAACCAGAATCAGCGCTTTCGTCGGACAGGTCCGTACGCAGGCCGGGCCCTGTTCATCGAAGCTGCACAGGTCGCACTTCACCGCCACGGCACGGATGCCGGGCACCCAGTCCAGCAGCGTGCTGACGCGTGCAGGCGCCGGCGGCGCGGGCGGGGCTTTTGGCGAGTTGGCATTCGCCGGGATATGCAGCGGTCGGCTGCCGGAAAATTCAATCGCGCCGAACGGGCAGGCAATGCCGCACAGCTTGCAGCTTACGCACAGGCTTTCGTTCAGCTGGACTGCGCCATCCACGCGGGTGATGGCATTTACAGGACAGACACCCGCGCACGGGGCATCCTCACAGTGATGGCAGAGCTGCGGGGCAGACTCTTTTTCATTACGCATGACGTGCAGGCGCGGCATGGACTGCAGCCCATGCAGGCGATGCGTTTCCGAACACGCCGCCTCACAGGTTCGACAGCCAATACAGACCGTCGAGTCAGCAATTACAAAACGGTTCACCGGGTTATCCTCTGGTGATAGTCATTTTTGTCGAAAAGCTGTCTTGTCGACACTTCTCGACACGCATGGGTCAGGCCACGTTCGCTGAGGCATTTCCGTCCATCAGCTGCTTCAGGTTGACAGGAAGATCGTGCTCAACGGCGGCGTACAGGCCGTTATAAACCGGCGCGATTTTTTCCAGATAGTGTTCCAGCACCTGCTGGCGATCGCGGTTGCTGACGTGGCCGTCCACCATGCCGTCGGCCATCAGCTGCGCCTTCGCAATACACTGTTTTTCGCCGTCTTTTGTCTCGAGGTAGTACTCAATGGTGTGGCTGTTGAAGTTGTCCGCCAGGGTAACGTTGATGGTGAAATGGCCGAACAGAACGAAGCGCATGTCGCCCTGCGCCGCGCAGCTCATCGCATGGTGAAGACGCGCTTTCGACAAGGTAATGCCCTGGACCAGAGAGTTGCAGTAAAGGTGCCACTGGTCCTGTAACTGTTGATGACGCTGCGCGATGTAATCCGCTTTTTCGCTGATTTCCCAAATAGTCATAAAAGGTATCCGTTTAATGGAGATAGCGGCTGTTAAGCAGATTCCATGCCAGTTTTTATCTTTATGATTTTCAATACATTTACCTTAAAAATTGCTGTCAACACCGCGGTGTCGACGTGTCATTTCGACAGCGTTGACATCGTCACGCCTTAACAAAAATCAAGCTGGCACCGTTATTGCATTACCGGGGCAATTCATTGAGGAGGCGTCATGCACGAAATCACCCTCTGCCAGCGGGCTCTGGAACTTATCGAACAGCAGGCAGTGCAAAACCACGCGAAACGCGTCACCGGCGTCTGGCTGAAGGTCGGAGCATTTTCCTGCGTCGAGACCAGCGCCCTGACCTTCTGTTTTGAGCTGGTCTGCCGCGGCACGCTGGCGGAAGGCTGCGAACTGCATATTGAAGAACAGCAGGCGGAGTGCTGGTGCGAGCAGTGCCAGCAGTACGTCACCCTGGTGTCATCAAAGGTACAGCGCTGCCCGCAGTGTCAGAGCACCGGTCTGCGCATCGTGGCGGATGACGGCATGCAGATCCAACGCCTCGAAATCGAGAAGGAGTAAAGTATGTGTAGTACCTGCGGTTGCGCCGAAGGCAACCTGTATATAGAAGGGGATGAACACCGCCCCCACTCCGCGTTTCGCTCCGCGCCCTTTTCCCCCGCACCGCGCCCTGCGGCAGCCCTGACCGGCATTACCTTTGCGCCGCAACGCTCCGATGCGGGCGACCTGCATTACGGCCACGGCGAAGCGGGCACCCACGCGCCGGGCATGAGCCAGCGCCAGATGCTGGAGGTGGAAATCAACGTGCTGGACAAGAATAACCAGATCGCCACCCGCAACCGCGCCCGCTTTGCCACCCGCAAACAGCTGGCGCTGAACCTTGTCTCCAGCCCCGGATCCGGCAAAACCACGCTACTGACCGAAACGCTCAAGCGCCTGAACGGGCTTGTCTCCTGCGCGGTGATCGAAGGCGACCAGCAAACCGTTAACGATGCGGCGCGCATTCGCGAAACCGGCACCCCGGCGATTCAGGTCAACACCGGTAAAGGCTGCCACCTCGATGCGCAGATGATTGCCGACGCTGCCCCGCGCCTGCCGCTGGCGGATAACGGCATCCTGTTTATTGAAAACGTCGGCAACCTGGTCTGCCCGGCGAGCTTCGATCTTGGCGAACGACACAAGGTTGCGGTGCTTTCGGTGACCGAAGGCGAAGATAAACCGCTGAAGTACCCGCACATGTTTGCCGCCGCGTCCATCATGCTGCTGAACAAAGTCGACCTGCTGCCGTACCTGAATTTCGACGTGGATAAGTGCGTGGCGTATGCCCGCGACGTGAATCCGGATATTGAGATCCTGCTGGTCTCCGCCACGCGCGGCGACGGCATGGACGGCTGGTTACGCTGGCTGGAGAGCGAACGATGTGCATAGGCGTACCGGGACAAATTCACGCCATCGACGGTAATCAGGCCAAAGTCGAGGTCTGCGGCATCCTGCGCGACGTCGACCTGACGCTGGTGGGCACCACCGATGAGAGCGGCGCATCGCGTCTCGGCCAGTGGGTGCTGGTCCACGTGGGGTTTGCCATGAGCGTGATTAACGAAGCGGAAGCCCGCGACACGCTCGACGCCCTGCAAAATATGTTCGACGTGGAGCCTGACGTGGGCGCGCTGCTGTACGGCGAGGAGCGATAATCATGCGTTACGTTGATGAATACCGCGCGCCGGAGCAGGTGCTGCAGCTTATCGGCCACCTGAAAACGCGCGCAGCGCGGCTGGACTACACGAAAGAAAGGCCGCTGCGGATCATGGAGGTGTGCGGCGGGCACACGCACGCCATCTTCAAATTTGGCCTCGACCAGCTGTTGCCGGAAAACATTGAGTTTATCCACGGCCCCGGCTGTCCGGTCTGCGTGCTGCCGATGGGGCGCATCGACAGCTGTATTGAAATTGCCAGCCAGCCCGACGTCATTTTCTGCACCTTTGGCGACGCGATGCGCGTGCCGGGGAAAAATGGTTCGCTGCTGCAGGCGAAAGCGCGCGGCGCAGACATCCGGATCGTCTATTCGCCGATGGATGCCCTGACGCTGGCAGCGGATAACCCCGCGCGCAAGGTGGTGTTTTTTGGCCTGGGGTTTGAAACCACCATGCCCGCCACCGCCATCACGCTGCAGCAGGCGAAAGCGCGCGGCGTCGATAACTTTTTCTTCTTCTGCCAACACATTACGCTCATCCCCACCCTGCGCAGCCTGCTGGAAGAGCCAGGCAACGGCATTGACGCCTTTCTGGCACCGGGCCACGTCAGCATGGTGATTGGCACAGACGCCTACGGTTTTATCGCTGAACAGTACAATCGTCCGTTAGTGGTCGCTGGTTTCGAACCACTTGATCTACTGCAAGGTGTCACCATGCTGGTTGAGCAGAAAATAGCGTCCCTGAGTACCGTGGAAAATCAGTACCGCCGCGTGGTGCCGGATGCGGGAAATGAACGAGCGCAGCAGGCGATAGCCGACGTGTTTAGCGTTGAGGGCGACAGCGAATGGCGCGGCATGGGGCTGATTGCTGAATCCGGCGTGCGCCTGACGCCAGCCTATCGCGCGTTCGACGCCGAAGCGCATTTCCGCCCGCAGCCGCAGCAGGTTTGCGACGATCCCCGTGCCCGCTGCGGCGAGGTGCTCACCGGCAAATGCAAACCGCATCAGTGTCCGTTATTTGGCAATACCTGTAACCCGCAAACCGCCTTTGGCGCGCTGATGGTCTCCTCCGAAGGGGCGTGTGCCGCGTGGTATCAGTATCGCAACCAGGAGAGTGAAGCATGAATACGGTTGAAATGGCGCACGGCAGCGGCGGACAGGCGATGCAGCAGCTGATTAACCGGCTGTTTATGGAGGCCTTTAACAACCCCTGGCTCGCCGAACAGGAAGACCAGGCGCGCATTGACCTCGCCACCCTCACCGCCCAGGGCGACAGGCTGGCCTTCTCCACCGACAGCTACGTGATAGACCCGCTGTTCTTCCCGGGCGGCGATATCGGCAAGCTTGCCGTCTGCGGCACGGCAAACGACGTGGCCGTCAGCGGCGCCGTTCCGCGCTACCTCTCCTGCGGGTTTATCCTCGAAGAGGGCTTACCGATGGAGATGCTCGCGGCCGTGGTCAACAGCATGGCGCAGACCGCGCGCGAGGCGGGGATAGCTATCGTCACCGGCGACACCAAAGTGGTGCAGCGCGGCGCGGCCGACAAGCTGTTTATCAACACCGCCGGAATGGGCGCGATCCCCCCCGATATTCACTGGGGCGCGCAGCGCCTCAGCGTGGGCGACGTGCTGATCGTGACCGGCACGCTGGGCTGCCACGGGGCGACCATCCTGAACCTGCGCGAAGGCCTGGGGCTGGACGGCGAACTGCGCAGCGACTGCGCGGTACTCACCCCGCTGATTCAGACGCTGCGCGGTATTCCCGGCGTGAAGGCCCTGCGTGACGCCACGCGAGGCGGTGTCAACGCCGTGGTTCACGAGTTTGCGGCAAGCTGCGGGTACGGGATTGAACTCACCGAGCGCAGCCTGCCCGTTAAGCCCGCCGTTCGCGGGCTTTGCGAACTGCTGGGTCTGGACCCGCTCAACTTTGCAAACGAAGGCAAGCTGGTGATTGGCGTTGAACGGGCCGCGGCACAAGCTGTTCTTGAACAGCTGCAGGCTCATCCGTCAGGAAAAGAGGCGGCGATGATTGGTGAAGTGGTTGAGCGCAAAGGGGTGCGCCTGACCGGACTTTATGGCGTGAAGCGCACGCTGGATCTGCCGCACGCTGAACCCTTACCCCGTATTTGCTAGGCCGCGCCACAAGCGGCCAGCATGGATTTTTTTGCTCGTTTCTACTGGAAAGCACTATGCCGTATACACCGATGAGCGATCTTGGACAGCAGGGTCTGTTTGACATTACGCGCACACTTTTACAGCAACCCGATCTCGGCGCGCTGAGCGATGCCCTGACGCGGCTGGTCAGGCAATCAGCGCTGGCGGACAGCGCCGCGATTGTGCTCTGGCATAGCGGAACGCAGCGCGCGAGCTACTTCTCAACGCGTGATAATGGCAAAACGTTTGAATACGAAGACGAAACGTATCTCGCGCATGGCCCGGTGCGCCGCATTCTCTCCAGACCTGAAGTGCTGCACTGCAACTTTGCGGAATTTCAACAGGCGTGGCCGCGGCTCGCGGAGAGCAACCTCTATCAGCCGTTCGGGCATTACTGCATGCTGCCGCTGGCTGCAGAGGGCCAGATTTTTGGCGGATGCGAGTTTATCCGCACGACCGACCAGCCCTGGAGCGAGGCGGAATACGAGCGCCTGCACACCTTTACCCAGATAGTGGCCGTCGTCGCGGAGCAGATCCAAAGCCGAGTGACGAATAACGTGGATTACGACCTGCTCAGCCGCGAACGCGACAACTTCCGCATTCTGGTCGCCATCACCAACGCCGTACTCTCCCGCCTGGACATGGATGAGCTGGTCAGCGAAGTCTCGAAAGAGATCCACCACTATTTCAAAATCGATGCCATCAGCATTGCGCTTCGCGGGCATCGCAAGGGCAAGCTGAACATCTACTCCACGCATTATCTTGATGAAGCCAACCCGGCGCACGAGCAGAGCGAAGTGGATGAAGCGGGCACTCTTTCTGAACGGGTCTTCAAAAGCAAAGAGATCCTCCTGATCAACCTCAACGAGCAGGATCCGGTCGCGCCGTACGAGCGGATGCTGTTCAACACCTGGGGCAACAAAATCCAGACCCTGTGCCTGCTGCCCCTGATGTCCGGCAACACCATGCTGGGCGTGCTGAAGCTGGCACAGTGCGAGGAAGGCGTGTTCACCACCGCCAACCTGAAGCTGCTGCGTCAGATCGCCGAGCGTATCTCCATCGCGCTCGATAACGCGCTTGCCTATCAGGAGATCCACCGTCTGAAAGAGCGGCTGGTGGATGAAAACCTGGCCCTGACCGAACAGCTCAACAACGTGGACAGCGAGTTTGGTGAAATCATCGGGCGCAGCGACGCCATGTACAGCGTGCTCAAGCAGGTTGAGATGGTGGCGCAAAGCGACAGCACGGTGCTGATCCTGGGCGAAACCGGTACGGGTAAAGAGCTGATTGCCCGCGCCATCCATAACCTGAGCAACCGCAACAGCCGTCGGATGGTGAAGATGAACTGCGCGGCGATGCCCGCAGGGCTGCTGGAAAGCGATCTGTTCGGCCACGAACGGGGTGCCTTCACCGGGGCCAGCAGCCAGCGGCTGGGCCGTTTTGAGCTGGCAGACAAAAGCTCGCTGTTCCTTGACGAAGTGGGCGATATGCCGCTGGAGCTACAGCCGAAACTGCTGCGCGTCCTGCAGGAGCAGGAGTTTGAGCGCCTGGGCAGCAACAAGCTTATCCAGACCGACGTGCGGCTGATTGCCGCCACCAACCGCGACCTGAAAAAAATGGTCGCCGACCGCGAGTTTCGCAGCGATCTCTACTATCGCCTGAACGTCTTCCCGATCTTCCTGCCGCCGCTGCGCGAGCGCCCGGAAGATATCCCCCTGCTGGTTAAAGCCTTTACCGCGAAGATCGCGCGCCGGATGGGGCGAAACATCGACAGCATTCCTGCCGAGACGTTGCGTACCCTTTCATCGATGGAATGGCCCGGCAACGTGCGCGAGTTGGAAAACGTCATTGAACGCGCGGTGCTGCTGACGCGCGGCAATGTGCTGCAGCTCTCCCTTCCTGAAGTTACGCTGCCTGACGTGAGCGTGCCCGCCGCCGAGACGGCGAAAGAGGGAGAAGATGAATATCAGCTCATTATGCGCGTACTCAAAGAGACCAACGGCGTGGTCGCCGGGCCGAAAGGTGCCGCCCAGCGCCTGGGGTTAAAACGCACCACCCTGCTGTCGCGCATGAAGCGTCTCGGTATTGATAAAGAGAGCCTCATTTAAGGCCTTATTCCGGCGGTGTTTTTCTGACACCGCCTTTTGTTACCCTGCGCGATTGTCCCTCATTGACACAAAATCGTTTCCTCTGTATAAAATTCCGCCTTAATAATGAGTTTCATTTGCATCAAAAATAATTTTAATGAAGGGTAGCGTTTCATGAAGAAGGTCATCTGCGCGTTAGGCCTGGCGGTTGCGTCGGTCAGTTCTGCTCTGGCAACCACATATCCTCTGACGATTGAAAACTGTGGCTATAAAGAGACATTCACCAAAGCGCCGGAACGCGTCGTGGCCCTGGGCCAGAACACCGTCGAAATATTGCTCCTGCTGGGGCTGGAAGATAAGGTGAAGGCCAGCGCCTTCTGGCCGACGAAAGTGTTGCCGCAGCTCGCTGAACAGAACGCAAAAATCAAAACCCTGACGGTCGAAATCCCTACCCTTGAATCCGTGCTTGCGCAAAATCCCGACTTTGTCCCCGCCCAGACGCCACTGCTGCTGGGGCCGGAAAGCAAGGTCGCAAAACGCGACGATCTGATGACTCTGGGCGTGAACAGCTACGTGTCGCCGGGCATGTGCGCGACCAAAAAAGCCACCGGCGATATGTACGGCAGCCGCCAGAAGCTGTGGGATATGACGTATCTCTATCAGGAGATTGAGGACTTCGCCAAAATATTTAACGTTGAAGACCGCGGTCAGGCCGTGATTGCCGATTTCAAAAAACGAGAGGCCGACCTGCGTAAGGAATTCGGCAAGAGCAAAAAAGACCTCTCGTTTGTCTTCTGGTTCTCCAGCTCCTCCCCCTCTGCGGACGCCTACGTCGGCGGTAAAAATAGCCCCTCCGGGTTTATTGCGAGCCTGATGGGCGGCCATAACGCCATCACCTCCGAGACCGAATGGCCAACCGTGGGTTGGGAGAGCATTATTGCCGCCAATCCGGATGTCATTGTGGTGTCCAGCCTCGATCGCAACCGCTGGGCGCTGGATAACGCGGAAGAGAAAATCAAATTCCTGAAAAGCGATCCGGCCGTCAGCCAGCTGGACGCGGTGAAAAAAGGTCATATCGTGGTGATGGACGGTCAGGCCATGAACCCGACGATTCGCACGATTTACGGGGCTGAGCAGGTCGGCGAACAGCTCAGAAAGCTGGGGCTGAACTGATGACCACCGCCGTTCTTCAGGCCCGGCAGAGCCTGGTTCTGACGACCTCGTGTTTGCTCGCCTTCGTCCTGCTATTTCTGGTTATCGCGCTGAGCGTCAGCGTCGGCGAACTGTCCATCCCGCTGGATAACGTGTTTTACGCTATCAGCAATAAAATGGGGCTCACCGATATTCCGCTCACTCGTATCTATGAGAGCGTGATCTGGGACTTTCGCCTGAGCCGCGCGCTGGTTGCGGCCTGCTGCGGCGCGGGGCTGGCCATCTGTGGTGCCGTATTGCAGAGCCTGCTGAAGAACGCGCTGGCGGAACCCTACGTGCTCGGCGTGTCCGCGGGCGCGTCGACCGGGGCGGTTTCTGTTGTCGTATTGGGGATCGGCACCGGTGCGGTGTCGCTCTCTGCCGGGGCCTTTGCCGGGGCGTTCGCCGCGTTTGCGTTTGTCGCATTTCTGACGAACGGCGCGCGCGGCGGGAATGAACGTACTATTCTGGCAGGCGTTGCCGCCTCGCAGCTTTTCAACGCCATTACCGCCTATACCATCAGCACCTCCGCCAGCGCCCAGCAGGCGCGCGACGTGATGTTCTGGCTGCTGGGCAGCTTCAGCGGCGTACGCTGGCCCGAGTTCCAGCTGGCACTTGTCGTGGTGCTGATTGGATTAGCCATTTGCCTCTACTATTCCCGTGCGCTGGATGCCTTTACGTTCGGTGACGACGCCGCGGCGTCGCTTGGCATTGCTGTTCCCTGGGTGCGCCTGGCGCTCTTTACCACTACCGCACTTATCACCGCGACCATCGTCAGCATGGCGGGGTCAATCGGCTTTGTCGGGCTGGTGGTGCCGCACGTCATGCGCTTCCTGTTCGGGCCGCTGCACCGCACGCTGCTGATTGCCAGCGCGCTGGCAGGCGCGATCCTGATGGTGCTGGCAGACATTGCCTCACGCATGCTGATTGCGCCGCAAAGCCTGCCCGTCGGCGTGGTCACCGCGCTGGTTGGCGTCCCCTTCTTTGCCGTGATTATCTACCGTTCAAGGAATAAGTGATGAGCATCTGCGCGGAAAATATTACCTGGAAGGTCGGCAAAAAAGTCATCGTTAATGACGTCTCGCTGAAGGTGTCACGGGGCGAAACGGTAGGGCTGCTTGGCCCTAACGGCTGCGGTAAATCGTCTCTTTTACGTATCCTCGCGGGTCTGCGTCGCCCGGATGCTGGCCGCGTTACCCTGGACGGTCAGGACATCTGCAGCATCGCCAAAAAGCAGCTGGCGCGACGGGTGGCCTTTGTCGAGCAGCACGGTATGACGGACGCCAATATGCGCGTGCGCGACGTGGTGAAACTTGGGCGTATTCCGCACCACTCCGCCTTTTCCAACTGGAGCACGCACGATGACGAGACCGTCACCGCCGCTCTGCAGCGCGTGGATATGCTGGATAAAAGCGACCAGGGCTGGCTGAGCCTCTCCGGCGGCGAGCGCCAGCGCGTCCACATTGCCCGCGCGCTGGCCCAGACCCCGACGGAAATCCTGCTGGATGAACCGACCAACCACCTGGACATTCATCATCAGATGCAGCTGATGCAGTTGATCAGCGAATTACCGGTCACCAGCATTGTCGCTATACACGATCTCAACCACGCCTCGATGTTCTGCGACTCGCTGATAGTCATGCAGAAAGGGCAAATTGTGGCGACGGGGACACCGCAGGATATCTTATCCGAGTCGTTGCTCTGGGACGTCTTCCGGGTCAAAACCAAAATCGAGATCTCACCGTTCCATGGCAAAAAGCACATTCATTTTATCGTTTAGGGGCGAGTGACCAACGATGCCCCTTCGCCCTGCCACCATGCTCTGGCCGCCCGTTTTACTGGGTAGCCAGTTTGTTTTTAACATTGGCTTTTACGCCGTTGTTCCCTTCCTGGCGATATTCCTGCGCGACGACATGCTGCTCTCCGGCGGGCTGATCGGGCTGATCCTCGGCCTGCGCACGTTCTCGCAACAGGGGATGTTTATCGTCGGTGGTGCCCTCTCGGACCGGTTTGGCGCGAAAGTGATTATCCTGAGCGGCTGTATTGTTCGTGTTTCAGGTTATCTGCTGCTGGCCCTCGGGGAATCGCTGTGGCCGATTATTCTGGGCGCGTGTCTGACAGGCATTGGCGGCGCGCTGTTTTCTCCGTCTATTGAGGCATTGCTGGCGAAAGCGGGCACGCACAGCGAGGCGAAAGGTAAACGAAGCCGGGCGGAGTGGTTCGCGCTCTTTGCGGTTTGCGGGGAACTCGGTGCCGTACTGGGCCCGGTCGCCGGCGCCCTGCTAACCGGCCTGGGCTTTCGTCAGGTGGCGCTGGCGGGCGCGGGGGTCTTTCTCGTTGCGCTGGTGGTTCTCTACTTTTGCCTGCCCGCGTCACGCCACGCCGCGCGGACGCTGAAGCTCGTTCCCTGGTGGACGACGTTCCGCCAGCCCCGCTTTGTCGCATTTATTATTGCCTACAGTTCGTGGCTTTTAAGCTATAACCAGCTCTATCTGGCGCTGCCGGTAGAGATCCAGCGCTCTGGCGGTAACGAGAAAGATCTCGGCCCGCTTTTTATGCTGGCCTCCGTTCTGATCATCACCTTACAGCTGCCGCTGGCGCGTTTCGCCCGGCGCGTGGGCGCGGTGAGGATCTTGCCGGTGGGCTTTTTGCTGCTCTCCGCCGCCTTTGCAAGCGTGGCAATATTTGCGTCGACGGCACCGCCAGAGGGCTGGCTGCGCCTGCTGCCGTCAGTCTGTTTCGTGACGCTGCTGACGCTGGGGCAGATGCTGCTGGTACCCTCGGCAAAGGATCTGATCCCGAGGTTTGCCGAGGAGTCCACGCTGGGGGCGCACTATGGCGCACTCGCCACCGCTGGCGGCATCGCGGTACTGGCAGGAAACTTGTTGTTTGGTAGCCTGCTGGATCGCGCGCTGGTACCCTCAACGCAGGCGATGTATCCCTGGCTGCTGCTGGCTCTTTTCCCACTCTGCAGCGCGCTGGCCCTGAACGTTATTTGCCGCCCGCTCAGAAGCTGAACCGGTCACTTTTTCGGACGATACTTTTCCGGCAGCTCCGGCACGGGACGACGGTCATCAATCAGATGGCGGACGGTCAGAATGGGGTGACGCCATAACATACGCGGGCCTGCCCAGCGCATAATCAGCTTCATCTCTTCGCGTTTTGCAGGCTGGTAGCAGTGGACCGGACATTGCTTACAGGCAGGCTTTTCCTCACCAAAAACGCACTTATCCAGGCGCTTATCGGCATAGGCATTCAGCGCCTGATAGTGCCCGTCTTCCACAGAGGCCTGAGGACACTGCTTCTGATACAGCGCGATCATTTTCGCGATGGTCTCTTTTTCGCGAGAAATTCGTTTACCGGACATAGCGACTTACCAAACAATAAAGTGCAAAAATAATACACCTTTCAATGCGGGATTTCAGTTGTTGCATGCGGTTTTCTGAAGCCTGATTCCAGTTTTATCCCTGCACCGCCCGGCAATCACTGGTATTTTATACAGGCATTAGTGATGACTTTTATCCGTGTTGTCGGGAGACCCTATGCAAGAACTCGCTATCAACAAACCCTATCGCCATTTAACAGTGGGATATTTCAGAAAGCGCCATGAAGACCGCAATACCAAGATACCGAAGCGCTACAGCGTGCATGCGGCGCTGAGCTTAAAAGGAGACTGGCTTGAACAGGCTGGGTTTACCACCCACTCCAGGGTTCGAGTGGGCGTCGAGCATGGAAAAATAGTCATTGAGTTAATGTCGGAAGATGCCTCGTAAAGCGACGACATTTTTCTGCGCCGTACCTTTTTTTCATGCGACAATAGAAGGAACAAACGGCCTCTGAGCCGCTCAAAACGGTTTATATTCAAAGAAATGGACATCATAACTCCATGAGCACACTCGACAATTTCGACGCACATACGCCGATGATGCAGCAGTATCTGAAGCTGAAGGCACAGCATCCGGAAATCCTGCTGTTTTACCGTATGGGCGATTTTTACGAGCTGTTTTATGACGATGCCAAACGCGCATCGCAACTGCTCGACATCTCGCTGACCAAACGTGGCGCATCGGCAGGTGAACCCATCCCGATGGCAGGTATTCCGCACCACGCGGTAGAAAACTACCTGGCGAAACTGGTGAATCAGGGTGAGTCTGTCGCCATCTGCGAACAGATCGGCGACCCCGCGACCTCAAAAGGTCCGGTGGAACGCAAGGTCGTGCGCATCGTCACGCCTGGCACCATCAGTGATGAAGCCCTGCTTCAGGAACGCCAGGACAACCTGCTGGCCGCGCTGTGGCAGGACGGCAAAGGGTTTGGCTACGCGACGCTGGACATCAGCTCCGGGCGTTTTCGTCTGAGTGAACCGGCCGATCGTGAAACGATGGCTGCCGAACTGCAGCGCACCAACCCGGCAGAATTGCTCTACGCCGAAGATTTCGCCGAAATGGCGCTGATTGAATGTCGTCGCGGGTTGCGCCGCCGTCCGCTGTGGGAATTCGAAATTGATACCGCGCGCCAGCAGCTGAATCTGCAGTTTGGCACCCGCGATCTGATTGGCTTTGGCGTTGAAAATGCCCCGCGCGGGCTGTGTGCGGCAGGCTGCCTCCTGCAGTACGTTAAAGATACCCAGCGCACCGCCCTGCCGCATATCCGCTCTATCACCATGGAGCGCCAGCAGGACAGCATCATCATGGATGCCGCCACTCGCCGTAATCTGGAGATCACGCAGAACCTCGCGGGCGGCGTAGAAAATACGCTGGCGTCGGTCCTCGACAATACGGTCACGCCAATGGGCAGCCGTATGCTGAAACGCTGGCTGCATATGCCGATTCGCGATACCGCTACGCTGGTTTGCCGTCAGCAGACGATTGCCGCCCTGCAGGATCGCTATACCGAGCTGCAGCCGGTCCTGCGTCAGGTGGGGGATCTGGAACGTATCCTGGCCCGTCTGGCGCTGCGCACGGCACGACCGCGCGATCTCGCACGGATGCGTCATGCTTTCCAGCAGCTGCCGGAACTTCGTGCGCAGCTGAGCGACGTTGACAGCGCGCCGGTACAGAAACTCCGCGAAACCATGGGTGAATTTACCGAACTCCGCGAGCTGCTGGAGCGCGCCATTATCGATGCGCCTCCGGTTCTGGTGCGTGATGGCGGCGTGATTGCTCCGGGCTACAACGAGGAGCTGGACGAATGGCGCGCGCTGGCCGATGGCGCGACGGACTACCTCGATAAGCTGGAGATCCGCGAGCGCGAGCGTCTTGGGCTCGACACCCTGAAAGTGGGGTATAACGCGGTTCACGGTTACTACATTCAAATCAGCCGCGGGCAGAGCCACCTGGCACCGATTCACTACGTGCGCCGCCAGACGTTGAAAAACGCTGAACGCTACATCATTCCCGAGCTGAAAGAGTACGAGGACAAAGTCCTCACCTCGAAAGGGAAAGCCCTGGCGCTGGAAAAACAGCTGTATGAAGAGCTGTTTGATATGCTGATGCCGCACCTGGCCGACCTGCAGCTGAGCGCCAGCGCGCTGGCGGAACTGGACGTGCTGGTGAACCTCGCAGAGCGTGCGGAAACGCTGAACTACACCTGCCCGACCTTTACCGACAAGCCCGGCATTCGCATCACTGAAGGCCGTCACCCGGTGGTCGAGCAGGTGCTGAACGAACCGTTCATCGCCAACCCGCTGAGCCTGTCGCCGCAGAGAAGAATGCTGATCATTACCGGTCCGAACATGGGCGGTAAGAGTACCTATATGCGTCAGACGGCGCTGATTGCCCTGCTTGCCTATATCGGCAGCTACGTTCCGGCGCAAAACGTGGAGATTGGCCCCATCGACCGCATATTTACCCGTGTCGGAGCTGCGGACGATCTGGCGAGCGGTCGCTCAACCTTCATGGTCGAAATGACTGAAACGGCAAACATTCTGCATAACGCGACGGAGCACAGCCTGGTGCTGATGGACGAAGTCGGACGCGGAACGTCAACCTACGATGGTCTGTCGCTGGCATGGGCCTGTGCGGAAAGCCTCGCGAATAAAATCAAGGCCATGACGCTGTTCGCCACCCACTACTTCGAGCTGACGCAGCTGCCGGAGAAAATGGAAGGCGTGGCTAACGTCCACCTTGATGCGCTGGAGCACGGCGACACCATCGCCTTTATGCACACGGTGCAGGATGGCGCGGCAAGCAAGAGCTATGGTCTGGCCGTTGCGGCGCTGGCCGGCGTACCGAAAGAGGTGATAAAGCGTGCGCGTCAGAAACTGCGTGAGCTGGAAAGCCTGTCACCGAATGCGGCGGCGACGCAGATTGACGGTACGCAGATGTCGCTGCTGGTACCGGCGGAAGAGACATCGCCTGCTGTGGAAGCGCTGGAAAACCTCGATCCGGATTCACTGACGCCGCGTCAGGCGCTGGAGTGGATTTATCGCCTGAAGAGTCTGGTTTAGTTTTCTGCGGTCTTTGCCCGGTGGCGCAGCGCCACCGGGCTGTCTTTACAGCAGCGGCGGGATCGTTGGCACCTGCGGCGCCTCGTCAATATCCTTCTGCGTCATGCGGAACGCTTCAGGGTAATGCTCGCGGCTGGTACGACGCAACGGTTCGGTATCTCGCCAGGTATACAGACAATGCTGGCACTGGTAAACGGTCCAGACCCCTTTCACCGGCGACGTCGCCATCACTTCAATATGCTCATCGGCACAACGTGGACAAATCATCTTTTCCTCCATATTGACGTGAAGCCAGCATCGCGGTCAGTTTTTCAGCCCAGGCTTTGGTTTCAGGCAGATCCTGTACCGGCTGGCTATAGTGGCCACGGGTGTCCGGCGCGACAGGCGTGGTGGCATCGATAATCAGTTTGTCGGTAATGCCCGCCGGACTGGATCCAGGATCGAGTTCCAGCACCGACATGTTCGGCAACTGCACCAGATCGCCTGCCGGGTTGACCTTCGATGACAGCGCCCACATCACCTGCGGGAGGTTGAACGGGTCGACATCCTCATCCACCATGATCACCATCTTCACGTAGCCCAGGCCGTGCGGCGTGGTCATGGCGCGCAAGCCGACCGCGCGGGCAAAACCGCCGTAGCGTTTTTTGGTGGAGATAATCGCCAGCAGACCGTGGGTATACATCGCATTCACCGCCTGCACTTCCGGGAATTCCGCTTTCAGCTGCTGGTAGAGCGGCACGCAGGTGGCTGGCCCCATCAGATAATCAATCTCGGTCCACGGCATACCGAGATAAAGGGATTCGAAAATCGGTTTGGTGCGGTAAGAAACTTTGTCGATACGCACAACCGTCATGTTACGACCACCGGAGTAGTGCCCAGTAAACTCGCCGAACGGCCCTTCAATTTCGCGCTTACGGCCTTCAATCACCCCTTCCAGGATCACTTCAGAACCCCATGGCACGTCGAAGCCGGTCAGCGGCGCGGTGGCAATCGGATATGGGCTTTCACGCAGCGCGCCGGCCATTTCATACTCTGACTGATCGTATTTCAGCGGCGTCGCGCCCATCAGCGTAATGATCGGATCGTTGCCGAGGGTAATGGCAATCGGCAGGTCTTCGCCACGCTCTTCGGCTTTGTGCAGATGCAGAGCAATATCGTGCATCGGTACCGGCTGCAGGCCGAGCTTGCGCTTGCCCTTCACTTCCATGCGGTAGATGCCAACGTTCTGCTTGCCGAAGTTATCCGGGTCAAGTGGATCGCGCGAGACGACGCACGCTTTATCGAGATAAAAACCCCCGTCTCCGTCGTTCAGACGGAACAGCGGCAGAATATCGAACAGGTTAATGTCTTCGCCGTCCACCGTATTCTGCGCCCAGGCCGGATTGGCGCGGCGTTCTGGCGCAATAGGAAATTTATCCCAGCGACGGATAAACTCGTCGATCTGCTTTTTCACCGGCGTGTTCGCCGGCAGCCCCATCGAAATGGCATGGTTCTGCCAGGAGCCGATGGTGTTCATCACCACGCGGGCATCGGTAAACCCGCGAATATTGTCGAACCACAGCGCGGGGGCGCCGTCACCGATGCGGCCGGTCGCGTTGGCTGCCGCCGCCAGATCGGGCTCGGCGTTAACCTCTTCCTCAATTTTCAGCAGTTGCCCTTGCTCATCGAGCGCCTGCAGGAAGCTTCTCAAATCATCAAATGCCATCTTTATTCTCCTGTGAAAAATGTTTCGCCTCCCGCAACCCGTTCCAGCGGCGCGCCTTTTTATGCTCCAGGCCAAACTGGTCAAGCACGCGGGTCACAATATGCTGGGTGATGTCATCGGCGGTTTGCGGATGGTTGTAATACGCAGGCATAGGCGGCACCATCGCCACGCCCATGCGGGAGAGCGCAAGCATATTCTCCAGATGAATGGTGCTGAGCGGCGTTTCACGGGGCACCAGCACCAGCTTACGCCCCTCTTTCAGCACCACATCCGCCGCACGGCCCACCAGCCCTTCGGCATAGCCCGCGCGGATCCCGGCCAGCGTTTTCATGCTGCAGGGAATGACGATCATGCCGTCGGTACAAAACGAACCGGAGGAGATGGTGGCGGCCTGGTCAGCCGGGCTATGGACAACGTCAGCCAGCGCAGCAACGTCCTGGGCGGCGTAAGGCGTTTCCAGCTCAATGGTGGTTTTTGCCCACTTCGACATCACCAGATGCGTCTCTACTTCCGGCATTTCCCGCAGCGCCTGCAGCAGCGCCACGCCCAGCGGAGCACCCGTTGCCCCCGTCATTCCCACGATCAATCTCATTCATCACCTCAGTCATTTTGTTCGTGTACGAACATTATCAATAAACTACCCCCGAATACTTTTTCTGACAATATCGTTCGCATACGATCACACTAAATGCTAAAAAATGCCGCATTATCATCCCGGGCTTTAGCAGCTATCATAGGGGGTGATTTTTTCTGTCGGAGTGTTCATGGAACTAAGACAAGAGGCGTTCCACCTGTTACGTCAGCTTTTTCAACAGCATACCGCGAAGTGGCAACATGCCCTGCCGGAGCTGACCAAGCCGCAGTATGCGGTGATGCGCTCTATTGCCGAGCATCCGGGCATCGAACAGGTGGCATTGACTGAAGTCGCGGTCAGCACCAAAGCGACCCTGGCGGAAATGCTCAGCCGCATGGAGGCGCGCGGGCTGGTCAAACGCGAGCACGACCCTGCGGATAAGCGCCGTCGCTTTGTCTTCCTCACGCCAGAAGGTGAGGCCCTGCTTGCAGACTGTAAGCCGGTAGGCAATGAGGTTGATGAGGCCTTTTTAGGCCGTCTTAACAAGGCCGAGCGGGAGCAGTTCTCGGCTCTCATCAAAAAGATGATGCACGATTAATTCACGCTGGTGCGCATAAAATCGATAAAGGTGCGCACTTTCGCTGGCACATGCCGGGCATCAGGATAGACCGCATAGATCCCTTGCCGCGCAAAGGTATACTCCGGTAAAACCGTCACCAGCGTTCCCGCACCAAGCGCATCACGCACCAGCCATTCCGGCAGTAACGCCACCCCACCGCCTGCGAGCGCAAAAGCCATAAGGGCCTGAGCGCTGTCGGCAAACAGGCGCGGCGCCTTTTTTATCTCGAGCGTTTCAGGCGCGCCGCTGGCATTTTTCACCTGCCAGCGCAGCGGTGAGGCCAGGCGCTCGTGGATAATCCAGTCGGCCTGCGCCAGCTGCGCAAGAGATTCGATCGGGTTTCTCACAAGCCACTCGGGCGTTGCGACGGGGAGAATAGAAAAGTGAGAAATCAGTGCGGCGTGGTTGCGCGAATCGACAAGCGTGCCCAGCCGGATGGCCACGTCAAAACGCTCCGAGATAAGATCAGCAGGCAGTGACGACGAAGCATGTCGTACGCGAAGATCCGGGTGTTGGTGGCTAAATCTTGCCAGCAACGGCACCACTACCCGGGAGCCAAACTCAGGCGTGGTCGTGATCCGCAGTTCGCCGGTGAGCCCCGCATGGTTCGCGCGGACATCATCCTGCAGCCGTTCGGCGTCCTTCAGAAGCGCCACGCTGCGCTGATGAAAAAGCGCGCCCGCCTCGGTTAACGTCAGGCGGCGGGTGGAGCGCAGCAGCAGCGTAACGCCCAGCTCATCTTCAAGCTGGCGGATATTGAAGCTAACCACCGCTTTTGTCAGCCCCATCGCCTCGGCGGCCGCCGTAAAACTGCCGGTGTCGGCCACTGCGACAAACATCTGCGTCCGCTGTAGGTTAATCATCGTCACGCCCTATACTGTCAAAATATTTTTGACAGTATATCGCGCTTTGTCAGGTTTATCCGTGATTCCCGAGCCGATACGATACGCCACCTCACCGGAGGATCCACCATGACGTATCGCAGCAAAGTTGCCGTTGTCTATCTGCTGGGCTTTTTTCTTGATTTGATCAACATGTTTATTGCCAGCGTCGCCTTTCCGGCGATGGCTCACGCCTTTAACACCACGCCTTCTGCCCTTGCCTGGGTCAGTAACGGGTATATTGCCGGTCTGACGCTGGCGATCCCGTTCAGCAGCGTGCTCACGCGTCGCATCGGGCCAAAGCGCGTCATCCTGCTTTCGCTTTTTCTGTTCAGCGCAACCTCAGCTGCAGCGGGCATGTCTGCAACGCTGGAAACTCTGATTGCCTGGCGAGTGCTTCAGGGCGTGGGAGGAGGCTTACTGATCCCCGTCGGACAGGCGCTGACCTGGCAACAGTTCAGGCCTCACGAGCGGGCCCGACTCTCCTCGGTAGTGATGCTGGTTGCGTTGCTTGCCCCGGCCTGCTCCCCGGCTATCGGCGGCGTGCTGGTTCAGACGCTGGGCTGGCGATGGATCTTTTTCGCCACGCTCCCGGTGGCTATCGTGACCTTTGTTCTGGCCTGTCTGTGGCTTAAACACGAAAAACCCACGATGAACGCGGCCAGATTGCTAAACCTGCCCTTGCTCGCGGACCCGCTTTTGCGTTTTTCCATGCTTGTCTATTTATGCGTCCCCGGCATATTTATTGGGGTGAACGTCACGGCCATGTTTTATCTTCAGCACGAGGCGAACATGAGCCCAGCCGCAACGGGAATGCTCATGCTGCCGTGGTCTGTGGCATCGTTTCTCGCCATCACGGCGACGGGACGTTATTTTAACCGTATCGGCCCCCGACCGCTGATAGTCATCGGCTGCCTTTTGCAGGCGGCGGGTATTCTGCTTTTGATTGACGTCAGCTCGTCAACGCTGTTGCCTGCCGTCGCGTTTGCCCTGATGGGCGCGGGGGGAAGCCTGTGCAGCAGTACAGCTCAGAGCAGCGCGTTTCTGACAACGCGCCGGGACGAGATGCCGGATGCCAGCGCGCTGTGGAATCTCAATCGTCAGCTGAGTTTTTTTGCCGGTGCCCTGCTGCTTGCGCAGGTGCTGAACCTGGCGCAGGCGTGGCTGACACCACTCGCCGCCTGGCACGGGATGTTTATTTTTGCTGCAGGCATGACCTTGCTGCCTGTACCGTACGTTTTTCGTCTTAACAATACGCAGGTGCTAAATCAGCTGCGACAGGAGAATTCATGACGCCTTTCGAACACGACATTATCGACCTCCACATTGCGCTTGAAGACTGGTTAGGCAAAGGTGAAGGCGATCCCGACGCCCTGCTCGCCCGCTTCAGCCCAGATTTTCTGATGATCCCACCGGGCGGTGTTCAGATCGACTATATCGGCCTGGCCAGTTTTCTGGAAAAACAGCGTGGAAGCCGTCCCGGACTGAAGATCGTCATTGACGAATTATCCACGATCCAGCGTTGGGATCGTGGCGCGGTGCTCCACTACCGGGAGACGCAAACCCGGACGGACCTGCCCGTCAACGTGCGCTGGTCAACTGCGGTGCTTAATCAGGAAGGCGATCGGATAGTGTGGCGTCTGCTGCACGAAACGGCTAAGCCGTAGCGCAAAAGAAAAAGGCCCGTCTCACGACGGGCCTTTTTTGACGAAAGGTTGCTTATTCGCGGAACAGCGCTTCGATGTTCAGACCTTGCCCCTGCAGGATTTCACGCAGGCGGCGCAGACCTTCAACCTGAATCTGACGAACACGTTCACGGGTCAGGCCAATTTCGCGGCCGACGTCTTCCAGTGTCGCAGCTTCATACCCCAGTAAACCGAAACGACGTGCCAGCACTTCACGCTGTTTGGCGTTCAGTTCGAACAGCCATTTGACGATGCTCTGTTTCATGTCATCGTCCTGCGTGGTGTCTTCCGGACCGTTATCTTTTTCATCGGCCAGGATGTCCAGCAGCGCTTTTTCGGAGTCGCCACCCAGCGGGGTGTCAACGGAGGTAATGCGCTCGTTGAGACGCAGCATACGGCTTACGTCATCAACCGGTTTATCGAGTTGTTCGGCAATCTCTTCTGCGCTTGGCTCGTGGTCCAGTTTATGGGACAACTCGCGCGCGGTGCGCAGATAAACGTTCAACTCTTTGACGATGTGAATCGGCAGGCGGATCGTACGGGTCTGGTTCATAATAGCCCGTTCGATGGTCTGACGAATCCACCAGGTCGCGTAGGTTGAGAAACGGAACCCGCGTTCCGGGTCAAACTTCTCAACTGCGCGGATGAGACCTAAGTTGCCCTCTTCAATCAGATCCAGCAGAGCCAGACCACGATTGCCGTAACGGCGGGCAATTTTTACGACCAGTCGCAGGTTACTTTCAATCATGCGACGACGCGAGGCAACATCACCACGCAAAGCACGACGTGCGAAATAGACTTCTTCTTCGGCCGTTAGCAGTGGGGAGTAACCAATCTCCCCAAGGTAAAGCTGAGTCGCGTCCAGTACACGCTGTGTGGCACCCTGCGATAACAGCTCTTCTTCAGCCAAATCGTTATCACTGGGTTCCTCTTCTACTAAGGCTTTTTCGTCAAAAGCCTCTACTCCGTTCTCATCAAATTCCGCGTCTTCATTTAAATCATGAACTTTCAGCGTATTCTGACTCATAAGGTGGCTCCTACCCGTGATCCCTGAACGAGACACCCTGGCTGGCATGCCCCGTCAAATTATCGCTGCGGCAAGTACTGCAGCGGGTTTACGGATTTCCCCTTGTAACGAATTTCAAAATGCAAGCGTGTAGAACTGGTTCCGGTGCTACCCATGGTAGCGATTTTTTGCCCCGCCTTAACTTCTTGTTGTTCCCGGACCAGCATTGTGTCGTTATGGGCGTAGGCACTCAGGTAATCATCGTTATGTTTGATGATAATAAGATTACCGTAACCGCGCAGGGCGTTACCGGCATACACAACGCGTCCATCTGCGGTCGCGATGATAGCCTGTCCTTTACTCCCTGCGATATCGATCCCTTTATTTCCCCCTTCGGAGGAAGAGAAGTTCTCGATAACCTTGCCGTCAGTCGGCCAGCGCCATGCAGAAATCGGCGAACTGGAGGTCATACTGCTGGCAGTCGGTTCAGTAGAGCTAACCACAGGTGCCGTAACCGGTGCTGTGACAGCAGTCGCAGTCCCTTTATTATTCGGCAACATTTTGTTAGCAGTCTGATCACCTGAATCCTCAGAATACGTAATTACAGGTTGTGAAGCAACCACCGTGGTGGATTTTTGTGCAGGCTTAACGCTGTTATTTTGAGCTGTTACATCGGCCGCTGAAACGGTGTTGCCAGGCGTAAGCGGCGTCCCCGTCGCGTTGCCCACCTGGAGCGTTTGCCCGACTTCCAGACCATATGGGGCCTGGACGTTATTGCGCTGCGCGAGGTCACGGAAATCGTTCCCGGTGATCCACGCAATGTAGAACAGCGTATCGCCGCGTTTCACGGTATAGGTGCTGCCACCGGTGTAGCTGCCTTTCGGAATGTTCCCATACTGGCGGTTATAGACTATGCGGCCATTTTGGGTCTGAACAGGTTGTTCAACTGGCTGAACCTGTACTGGCTGTGTAACAGGATGTTGCACAGGCTGAATTTGTGGTGTTTGCTGCGGTGCAGCCGTCCCCATTTTAGGTGGCGGCGTGATTAACATTCCGCTGGACGTGTTACCGGAGCCGCTGTTTCCGCCGACGGAACTCACGGGCGCAGGCGCGTTGTTTGAACTTGTACAGCCTGCCAGCCAGAGCGAAACCAGTGATAATGCCGCAACACGGCTGATGGTGAATTTAGGGCTTCCCGCGCTCATTTATCCCCCAGGAATGTGTTAACTACCAGTGACTTAAAATTTACCGTGATGGCACGAATCTTTCGCGCCACACCATACGCTGAATTTGCCTTAATAACCCTGGATAATTCCGAGTCTCAGGCCAACTCCCCCTTCACCAGAGGCACAAAGCGCACGGCTTCCACGGTGTCGATAATAAACTCGCCGCCGCGCCGACGAACGCGCTTCAACAACTGCTGCTCGTCCCCGACAGGCAGAACCAGAATGCCCCCCTCATCCAGCTGCGACAACAGGGCTGCAGGAATTTCAGGCGGGGCCGCCGTCACGATGATCGCGTCAAACGGGGCGCGCGCCTTCCAACCCTGCCATCCATCACCGTGTCGTGTCGAAACATTATGTAAATCAAGTTGTTTCAGGCGACGACGCGCCTGCCACTGTAAACCTTTGATCCGCTCAACGGAGCATACATGATGAACCAGATGCGCCAGGATCGCGGTCTGATACCCCGACCCAGTGCCAATCTCCAGCACGCGGGAGTCGGGCGTCAGCTCCAGCAGCTCCGTCATGCGTGCCACCATGTAAGGCTGCGAAATCGTCTGGCCCTGTCCGATGGGCAGCGCCACGTTTTCCCACGCTTTGTGTTCAAACGCCTCGTCTACAAATTTTTCACGCGGAACCAGGGCGAGCGCTTCGAGCACGTGCTCGTCGCGGATCCCCTGCGCGCGGAGTTGTTCCAGAAGAGTTTGTACACGTTTGTTTACCATTGCGCGTTCACTCCTGCGCGATCCAGCCAGCCCGACACCACATCATGCGCGCTATACGCGGTTAAATCTACGTGCAGCGGAGTAACCGAAACATAGCCTTCATCCACGGCGGCAAAGTCGGTATCCGGACCCGCATCGCACTTGTCGCCGGGAGGGCCAATCCAGTAAAGCGTGTTGCCGCGAGGATCCTGCTGCGGGATCACCTGATCGGCAGGATGTCGGCTCCCGCAACGGGTGACGCGGATGCCTTTAATTTCATCAAGAGGAAGATCCGGCACGTTGATATTAAGAATGCGCCCGGTACGCAGCGGCTCACGGCCAAGCGCCCGCAGGATCGAACAGGTTACCGCGGCAGCGGTGTCGTAGTGCGTGTGGCCATTTAACGAGACCGCCAGCGCCGGGAACCCCAGATGGCGCCCTTCCATTGCGGCCGCCACGGTGCCGGAGTAAATCACGTCATCGCCGAGGTTAGGCCCGGCGTTGATGCCGGAGACGACGATATCCGGACGAGGCCGCATCAGCGCGTTCACGCCCAGAAAAACGCAGTCGGTTGGCGTTCCCATCTGCACGGCAATATCGCCATTATCAAAGGTAAAGGTGCGAAGCGACGACTCCAGCGTCAAAGAGTTAGACGCTCCACTGCGGTTACGATCGGGCGCCACGACCTGCACGTCCGCAAATTCGCGGAGGTGTTTCGCCAGGGTCTGAATGCCTGGCGCGTGGATACCGTCATCGTTACTCAGCAATATTCGCATAATCACCCGAGGTGTTGATAAGTTCCCTGACAACACTGGTGGCAAAGCTGCCTGCCGGCAGCCAGAAGCGTAACTCGACGGTCACGTCATCCCACCAGTTCCAGCTTAACTGCTGCGGATAGAGCAGCATCGCGCGGCGTGCCGCGTCGACTTTTTCCCGCACCAGCAAGGACTGCAATTCTGGCGCATCCGCCACGGCTGACTGCTCGGCGGCCAGGGCCTCCCCCTGGGTTCCCCAGTCGCCCGTACCGGGCAACGCGGCGGTAATCATCAGCGCTTTTGCGTCCACGCGCGACTGCACATCAGCCATCTCTTCGGCCGTTGCCACAAACCAGCTTCCGCGTCCCGCTAATTGTAGCGCATCGCCAACAACAACTTGATTCGCGTCCGGTTTTTTCAGCCTTTCGCTCACAATCTGATTAAACAACGCGCTGCGGGCTGCCGACAACCAAAAACTGCGTTTATTCCTGTCACGTACCGGCGCATCGCTTTGCGCCCAGCGCAGCGCGCCCTGCAGGTTGCTGCCGCCGATGCCAAAGCGCTGCGCGCCAAAGTAGTTCGGTACGCCGCGGTCGCTGATGGCGTTCAGACGTTTTTCAACGTCTTCTCGGTCAGTCACTTCGCGCAGCACCAGCGTAAAGGCGTTGCCTTTCAACACCCCCAGACGCAGTTTGCGCTTGTGGCGGGCATATTCCAGTACCTTACAGCTCTCAAGCTCAAATTTGCTTAAATCAGGCATCGCATTGCCGGGAACGCGCGCGCAGAGCCACTGTTCCGTGACGGCGTGTTTATCTTTCTGCCCGGCAAAGCTCACTTCGCGGGCATGAATTTTGAGGAATTTTGCCAGCGCGTCGGCCACAAAGCGGGTATTGCAGCCATTTTTCAGAATACGCACCAGGATATGTTCGCCTTCGCCATCCGGCTCAAAGCCCAGATCCTCGACCACGAGGAAATCTTCCGGGCTGGCTTTCAGCACCCCGTTCCCCTGCGGCTTACCGTGCAGGTATGTCAGGTTGTCGAAGTCTGTCATTTGCTCGCCTTCACCAGCAGCGCCACGGCTTCACAGGCAATCCCTTCGCCACGGCCGGTAAAGCCCAGCTTCTCGGTCGTCGTCGCTTTGACGTTCACGTCGTCCATATGGCAACCCAGATCTTCCGCAATAAACACGCGCATCTGCGGAATGTGCGGCAGCATTTTCGGGGCCTGAGCAATAATCGTCACGTCGACGTTGCCAATGGTATAGCCTTTCGCCTGGATGCGGCGCCACGCTTCGCGCAGCAGTTCGCGGCTGTCCGCCCCTTTGAACGCCGGATCGGTGTCCGGGAACAGCTTGCCAATATCACCCAGCGCGGCAGCGCCCAACAGCGCGTCGGTCAGCGCATGCAGCGCCACGTCGCCATCAGAATGCGCCAGCAGCCCTTTTTCATAAGGAATGCGCACGCCGCCAATGATAATTGGGCCTTCACCGCCAAAGGCGTGTACATCAAAACCGTGTCCAATTCGCATTATGCCTTCTCCTGATGGGTCGAACGGGTAAGATAAAATTCCGCGAGCTGTAAATCTTCCGGACGCGTCACTTTAATATTATCAGCACGTCCTTCAACAAGCTCAGGATGGAAACCGCAGTACTCCAGCGCAGAGGCTTCGTCCGTAATGGTCGCACCTTCGTTAAGCGCGCGCGTTAAGCAGTCGTGGAGTAATTCGCGGGGGAAAAATTGCGGCGTCAGCGCGTGCCATAGATCGACGCGATCGACGGTGTGGGCGATAGCCCGTTTGCCCGGCTCGGCGCGCTTCATGGTGTCGCGCACGGGGGCGGCCAGAATGCCACCCACTTTGCTGGTTTCGCTCAGCGACAGCAGGCGAGCGAGATCGTCCTGATGCAGGCACGGACGCGCCGCGTCATGAACCAGTACCCACGGGGCATTTCCGGCAGCCTGAATGCCTGCCAGCACGGAATCGGCGCGCTCGGCACCGCCATCGACAACGGTAATCTGTGGATGATTTGCCAGCGGGAGCTGCGCGAAGCGCGCATCACCCGGGCTGATAGCGATGATCGCCCGCGTCACCCGCGGGTGCGCCAGCAGCGCCGCCACGGCGTGCTCGAGGATCGTTTTATCGCCAATAGAGAGGTACTGCTTGGGACATTCTGTCTGCATGCGCCGGCCAAAACCTGCGGCCGGCACCACGGCGCATACGTCCGAAAAAGTTACTGCCATGTCGTAATCCTGGGCCTGATTATCGATTATTTTGTGCTGAGCCCTGATTGCGTTTAGACGCATCCGGAACCAGACGATAAAAGGTTTCGCCCGGCTTAGTCATACTGAGTTCATTGCGTGCGCGTTCCTCAATCGCCTCTTGCCCGCCATTGAGGTCATCAATTTCAGCAAAGAGTTGATCGTTTCGCGCCTTAAGTTTGGCGTTTGTTGCCTGCTGAGCCGCGACGTCATCGCTTACCCGGCTATAGTCGTGCAGTCCGTTCTTACCGAACCACAGCGAATATTGCAGCCAGATTAGCAAAGCCAGCAACAGCAGCGTTAGTTTACCCATCCTGCCCCCTGAAAAACGGCATCATCATCCCAAGACTTCCCCAGAGCACTACGCCGGGGTAATAGAGATGCCGCAACATCGCGGGCAAATGTACCACATTTTTTCCGCAGAATCGTCCTGCACAATATCGTTACACAGTTGGTTACGGTTTGAATTATGGCTGAAGTTAGCCCATGAGCCACAAAAATAACAGACCAAACATCAGAACCACCGTCACAATCGTGACCACGGTGCTGTACAGGAGCTTACCGTTGAGCAACGAGTGCAGCGCAATGCCAACGACAACCGCCACGGGCATCAGCGCCAGAAAGAAAGGCCAGGTGTAGAGAAAGAAGAACAGCGTGTTGCCGCCGTAGATGAGAAACGGAATACCCAGCGCCAGCAGCCATGAGACGAAGCCAATGATGGCCCCAGGAAATGACCAGGTCGTTTCGTCGTCGGTCGCAAGCGGCTCCGACCCGGTGGTGGTGATGTAATGTTCACTGTTGCGCATAGCTAGTCCTGTGACCGTGACTCATCGTTCGGGAAGACAGCTCCCGAACGATACCGTCTCAGGATCTGATAATATCGTCCCGTCTGAGCAGGTCTAATAATTGGCTTACTAAATTTGTTACCAATTGTTGACCTTCCAGGTGAATTTCAGGCGATTCAGGCGCTTCGTATACCGCGTCAATTCCGGTGAAGTTGCGCAATTCTCCGGCACGCGCTTTTTTGTACAGCCCTTTCGGGTCGCGCGCTTCGCAGACCTCCAGTGGCGTATCCACAAACACCTCGATAAAGCGATCCTGGCCGACGCGTTCGCGCACCATCTGGCGCTCGGCGCGGTGCGGAGAGATAAACGCGGTCAGCACCACCAGTCCGGCGTCGGCCATCAGGCTGGCGACTTCCCCGACCCGGCGGATGTTCTCTTTGCGGTCGTCGTCGCTGAACCCTAAATCGCTGCACAGGCCATGGCGCACGTTGTCGCCATCCAGCAGGTAGGTGCTTACGCCCTGCTGATAAAGCGCCTCTTCCAGCGCGCCCGCCACCGTCGATTTACCCGAGCCGGACAGTCCGGTAAACCAGAGTACAACCCCACGGTGACCGTGGAGCTGTTCGCGCTGGGCGACGGTGACCGGATGAGGATGCCAGACGACGTTCTCATCATGGGCGGCCATTACTTGCCTCCCAGCAGATCGCGCGCGCCCCAGTGCGGGAAGTGTTTACGCACCAGCGCGTTCAGTTCCAGCTCAAAGGCGCTGAATTCAGAGGCCACGGCAGCCTGTTTAATCGGTTCGCGTACCATACCGGCCCCGACGGTAACGTTGGTCAGCCTGTCGATAAAGATAAGCCCGCCCGTCACCGGGTTCTGCTGATACGGATCCAGCACCAGCGGTTCGTCGAAGGTCAGATCGACCAGACCAATACCGTTCAACGGCAGCTCGGTAACCTCGCGCTGGGTCAGATTGTTGATGTCCACCTGGAACTGAATACCGTCCACGCGGGCGCGGGTCTTCTTGCCGGCAATTTTGATGTCGTAGCTCTGGCCCGGCGTCAGCGGTTGCTCCGCCATCCACACCACATCCACGGACGCGCCCTGTACCGCCGCCAGCGTTTCCTGCGCGTCTACCAGAAGATCGCCCCGGCTGATATCAATTTCGTCTTTCAGCACCAGCGTTACGGCTTCACCGGCCCCCGCGTCCTGCAGGTCACCGTCAAAGGTGACGATGCGGGCGATGGTCGATTCCACACCGGATGGCAGCACCTTGACGCGCTGGCCAACCTGTACAGAGCCTGACGCTAGGGTGCCGGAGAAACCGCGGAAATCGAGATTTGGACGGTTCACGTACTGCACCGGGAAGCGCATCGGCTGGGTGTCGACCACGCGCTGAATTTCAACCGTTTCCAGCACCTCCAGCAGCGTCGGGCCGCTGTACCAAGGCATGTTCGCGCTTTGGGACGCGACGTTATCCCCTTCCAGCGCCGAGAGCGGCACAAAGCGGATATCCAGGTTGCCCGGCAGCTGTTCAGCAAAGGTCAGATAGCTCTGGCGGATCTCCTCGAATTTTTCTTCGCTGAAGTTCACCAGATCCATTTTGTTGACCGCCACCACCAGGTGTTTGATCCCCAGCAGCGTCGAGATAAAGCTGTGGCGACGGGTCTGATCCAGCACGCCTTTACGCGCGTCCATCAGCAGGATCGCCAGGTCGCAGGTCGACGCGCCGGTCGCCATATTGCGGGTGTACTGTTCGTGCCCCGGAGTGTCGGCGATAATAAATTTGCGCTTCTCGGTAGAGAAGTAGCGGTAGGCCACGTCAATCGTGATGCCCTGCTCGCGCTCCGCCTGCAGGCCATCCACCAGCAGCGCCAGGTCGAGTTTTTCACCCTGGGTGCCGTGACGTTTACTGTCGTTATGCAGGGAAGAGAGCTGATCTTCGTAAATCTGGCGCGTATCGTGCAACAGGCGGCCAATCAGGGTACTTTTCCCGTCATCCACGCTGCCGCAGGTCAGAAAACGCAGCAGGCTTTTGTGTTGTTGCGCGTGCAGATACGCTTCCACGCCGCCTTCTTTGGCAATTTGTTGAGCAATAGTGGTGTTCATGGCGGCTCCTTAGAAATAACCCTGACGTTTCTTCAGCTCCATGGAGCCTGCCTGGTCGCGGTCAATCACGCGGCCCTGTCGCTCGCTGGTGGTCGACACCAGCATCTCTTCGATGATCTCCGGCAGCGTCTGCGCGCTGGATTCCACCGCGCCGGTCAGCGGCCAGCAGCCAAGGGTGCGGAAACGCACCATCTGTTTTTTAATCACTTCGCCCGGCTGCAGGTCGATGCGATCGTCGTCGATCATCATCAGCATGCCGTCGCGCTCCAGCACCGGACGCTCGGCGGCCAGATACAGCGGAACGATCTCGATGTTTTCCAGATAGATGTACTGCCAGATATCCAGCTCGGTCCAGTTGGAGAGCGGGAAGACGCGGATGCTTTCGCCCTTGTTGATCTGGCCGTTGTAGTTGTGCCACAGCTCCGGGCGCTGGTTTTTTGGGTCCCAGCGGTGGAAGCGGTCGCGGAAGGAGTAGATACGCTCTTTGGCGCGGGATTTCTCTTCGTCACGGCGCGCGCCGCCGAAGGCCGCGTCAAAACCATATTTGTTCAGCGCCTGCTTCAGCCCTTCGGTCTTCATGATATCGGTATGTTTGGCGCTGCCGTGCACGAACGGGTTAATCCCCATCGCCACCCCTTCCGGGTTTTTGTGCACCAGCAGCTCGCAGCCGTAGGCTTTCGCGGTACGATCGCGGAACTCGTACATTTCGCGGAATTTCCAGCCGGTATCCACGTGCAGCAGCGGGAACGGCAGCGTGCCCGGATAAAACGCTTTACGCGCCAGATGCAGCATGACGCTGGAATCTTTACCGATGGAGTACATCATCACCGGGTTAGAAAACTCGGCGGCCACTTCGCGGATAATATGGATACTTTCCGCTTCGAGCTGCCGCAGGTGTGTAAGACGTTTTTGGTCCATAACCGTTCCTTAAGCCAAATTTACAACAGAAGAACCAAAGCCTTCTGTATCGGTTGTGTGTTGGAACCAGGCGAGCGTGCTGTGCAGCTGCACCACTTCACCCACCACGATCAGGGCGGGCATAGGGGCGTCTTTCGCCAGGGTTGCAAGATGTTCCAGCGTGCCCGTCGCAACGTGCTGATCGACGCGCGTGCCGCGAGAAATGACGGCAACGGGCGTCGTCGCCTCGCGACCGTGCTGAATAAGCTGTTCGCTGATGTCCGCCGCCTTCATCGTGCCCATGTATATCGCCAGCGTCTGGCGGCTCTGGGCGAGATGCGACCAGTCGAACGGCGTGCTGTCCGCCTTGTAGTGGCCGGTCACAAAGGTGACGCTCTGGGCGTAATCGCGATGGGTCAGAGGAATACCGGCGTAGGCCGTCACCGCAGAGGCCGCCGTAATGCCGGGCACCACCTGGAACGGTATGCCCGCTTCGGCTGCCGCCTGCAGCTCTTCGCCGCCGCGGCCAAAGATAAACGGATCGCCCCCCTTCAGGCGCACCACGGTTTTGCCCGCTTTGGCGGCGTCAACCAGCATCTGGTTGGTGTCGTGCTGCGGCACCGAGTGCTCGCCAGCCCGTTTGCCCACGCAGATTTGCTCCGCGTCGCGACGGATCAGTTCGCGCACGCCGTCGGTGACCAGATGGTCGTAGAACACGACGTCCGCGTCCTGCAGCACCTGCAGGCCGCGCAGCGTCAGGAGCCCGGCATCGCCAGGCCCCGCGCCCACCAGGATGATCTCCCCGCCCGTGCTGCCGGGGTTATCCAGTTCATCCTCGAGGATTTTTTGCGCAGCCGTTTCATTGCCGGCATGCATCAGGCTGGCGAAGCGGCCGCGAAACACACGTTCCCAGAAGCGACGGCGTTCCGTCACGCTGGTCAGGCGGGTTTTCAGGTGGTTACGCCAGTAGCTGGCTTTCTCCGCCATGCGCCCGAGGCTGGTCGGCAGCAGCGCTTCGATTTTTTCACGCAGCACACGCGCCAGCACCGGTGCGGTACCGCCGGAGGAGATCGCCACCAGCAGCGGCGAGCGGTCAACGATCGACGGGAAAATAAACGAGCATAAAGGCTGGTCGTCCACCACGTTCACCAGGCGGTAACGGGCCTGCGCGGCGTCGGAGATCCGCTGGTTCAGTTCACGATCTTCGGTCGCCGCAATTACCAGCACCACGCTGTCGATTTGTGACTCGTCGAAATCCGCCTCTGCAACGACCTGCACCTGGGCCCCTGCGCGCTGCAGAAACGCGATTTTGCGATCGGCGATTTCACCCGTGCCAACAACCAGCACCGGTTTCTCTTTAATCGCAGCAAATAAGGGCAGATAGTCCACAGGCAACAACTCACTAACAACGAGGAATAGAGGGACTATAGGGGGCGGCTTAGACCGAATGAAATTACGAATTGGAATGAGTAGTTACTCAATGGAATAACGCCGTAAAAATGCTAATACCAAAAAGTGCTTAACGCGCGAAATTTCGGGCATTTAAGAGCAATTCAAATTGTGTATGGACGATCACAGTTTCATACTAGGCGGGTTATTATTTTGCTCTGTTTTTAAGGACTCACTATGTTTTCCGCAACGCGCCACCGTATTGCTGCCCTGGCGCTCGGCGTTTGCTTTATTCTTCCTGCTCAGGCAAAAAACCAACCTTATGGTGAAATCGCCAATATGCAGGCGCGGCATATTGCCACCGTTTTCCCTGGCCGCATGACCGGCTCGCCTGCGGAAATGCTCTCCGCGGACTATCTTCGCCAGCAGTTTGCTGAGATGGGTTACCAGAGCGACATCCGGTCGTTTCACAGCCGCTACGTCTATACCTCGCGAAATAAAACGAAAAACTGGCATAACGTGACCGGCAGTACGGTGATTGCGGCCCACGAAGGAAGCGCAAAAGAGCAAATTATTATTATGGCGCACCTTGATACCTACGCTCCGATGAGCGATGCCGACACGGATAACAACCTCGGCGGGCTGACGCTGCAGGGCATGGACGACAACGCTGCAGGCCTGGGCGTGATGCTCGAACTGGCCGAGCGGATGAAAGATATTCCAACCCAGTATGGCATTCGTTTTGTTGCCACCAGCGGTGAAGAAGAGGGCAAACTCGGCGCTGAGAATCTCCTTAAACGCATGAGCGCCGAGGAGAAGAAAAATACGCTGCTGGTGATCAACCTCGACAACCTGATCGTCGGCGACAAGCTCTATTTCAACAGCGGGCAGAGTACGCCGGGTACCGTGCGAAAACTGACGCGCGACCGTGCGCTGGCCATTGCCCGCAGCCATGGCGTTTATGCCACCAGCAATCCCGGCGGTAACCCGGATTATCCGCGAGGCACAGGCTGCTGCAACGACGGGGAAGTGTTTGATAAGGCGGGCATTCCGGTGCTGTACGTGGAAGCGACAAACTGGGCGCTGGGCAAAAAAGATGGCTACCAGCAGCGGGCTAAATCGAAGGCCTTCCCGGACGGGACGAGCTGGCACAACGTGATGCTGGACAATCAGCAGCACATCGATCGCGTGCTGCCGCAGCGGATTGAGCACCGCAGTCGTGATGTGGTGAAGGTGATGCTGCCGCTGGTGAAGGAGCTGGCGAAAGCGGGGAAAGCCTGAGGCCGTTAAGCCCGGTGGCGGCTACGCCTTACCGGGCAAAAAGGTTATCACCCTTCATGCAACCCGCACTCGCGCTTCAGCCCGAAGAATCGCGTCTCTTCTTCCGCCATTCCCGGTTCCCACTTACGCGTGGTGTGGGTGTCTCCCACCGACAGATAGCCCTGATCCCACAGCGGATGGTACTTCAGCCCGTGTTTTTGCAGATACTGGTACACCGTCCGGTTATCCCAGTCGATAATCGGCAGCACTTTAAACACCCCGCGCTGCACCGCCAGCACCGGTAAGGTTGCCCGGCTGCCGGACTGCTCGCGGCGCAGGCCCGCAAACCACGTCTGCGCATTAAGCTCTTTCAGCGCCCGGTTCATCGGCTCGACCTTGTTGATCTCATTGTATTTCTCAATGCCCTCAACGCCCTGTTCCCACAGCTTACCGTAGCGCGCCTCCTGCCAGGCCGCGCTTTCCGTCGCGCGGTAGACCTTGAGGTTCAGCCTGAGCTTGTCCGTCAGCTCGTCAATAAACTGATAGGTTTCCGGGAACAGGTAGCCGGTATCGGTGAGGATCACCGGAATGTCCGGACGGATCTGATTCACCAGATGCAGGCTGACCGCCGCCTGAATACCAAAGCTCGACGAGAGCACATATTCTCCCGGCAGGTTTTCCAGCGCCCACGCCACGCGCCCTTCGGCGTCCAGCTTTTCAAGGTGGGCATTGGTTTCTGCCAGCGCCAGAATACGTTCGACTTTTGGCAGGTCATTAAGGGCGTTTAGATCGAGTTCGGACATAGTTACCTCTCGTGGTTACTCCCAGAAATCCCTTGCGGGATCGAGCACCGGGCGAATGATGCCCGCACGCACCGTAAAGTCGCCGAAGCCTTCACCCGCTTCGCGCTCTTTCGCCCAGCGCCCGACAAGCTCGTCGATGGAATCAAGAATTTCCGGCTCGGTGATGTTCTCGCGGAACATGCGCGGAATGCGCGTGCCGATACGGTTACCGCCCAGATGCAGGTTATAGCGCCCCGGCGCTTTCCCCACCAGACCGAGCTCGGCCAGCATCGCGCGACCGCAGCCGTTCGGACAACCGGTGACGCGCATAACAATATGCTCGTCCGGAATGCCGTGTTTTTCCAGAATCGCTTCCACTTTGTCGGTAAACGACGGCAGGAAACGTTCCGCTTCGGCCATCGCCAGCGGGCAGGTCGGGAACGATACGCAGGCCATCGAGTTTTCACGCTGCGGCTTAACCGCATCCATTAATCCGTGTTCGCGCGCCAGCTTCTCGATCTTCGCCTTCTGGCTTTCCGGCACGCCGGCAATAATCAGGTTCTGGTTAGCGGTAATGCGGAACTCACCTTTGTGGATCTTCGCAATTTCCAGCAGACCGGTTTTCAGCGGACGTCCCGGATAATCCAGAATACGGCCGTTTTCGATAAACAGCGTCAGGTGCCATTTATTGTCGATACCCTTCACCCAGCCAATGCGATCGCCGCGACCGGTGAATTCGTAAGGGCGGATCGGCTCAAACTTGATGCCCGCGCGACGCTCCACTTCCGCTTTGAACGTCTCCACGCCCACGCGCTCCAGGGTGTATTTGGTTTTCGCGTTTTTACGGTCGGTACGGTTACCCCAGTCGCGCTGGGTCGTCACCACCGCTTCCGCCACGGCCAGCGTATGCTCCAGCGGCAGGAAGCCGAACTCGCTCGCGGTGCGGGCGTAGGTTTTCTTGTTACCGTGTTCGATGGACAGGCCGCCGCCCACCAGCAAGTTAAAGCCCACCAGCTTGCCGTTTTCGGCTATCGCCACGAAGTTCATGTCGTTGGCGTGCAGGTCGATATCGTTCTGCGGCGGGATCACTACCGTGGTTTTAAACTTGCGCGGCAGGTAGGTCTGGCCAAGGATCGGCTCTTCGTCGGTGGTCGCGACTTTTTCCTGATCGAGCCAAATCTCGGCATAGGCGCGCGTACGCGGCAGCAGGTGCTCAGAGATCTTCTTCGCCCACTCGTAGGCTTCGGCGTGCAGCTCGGACTCATACGGGTTCGAGGTGCAGAGCACGTTACGGTTCATGTCGTTGGCGGTCGCCAGCGCGTCCAGCCCGACCGAGTGCAGCATCTGGTGCACCGGCTTGACGTTCTTCTTCAGAATGCCGTGGAACTGGAAGGTCTGACGGTTGGTCAGACGAATGCTGCCATAAATCGTGTTTTCACCGGCAAACTTGTCGATCGCCTGCCACTGTTTGGTGGTAATCACCCCACCCGGCAGACGGCAGCGCAGCAGCATCGCGTGACGCGGCTCCAGCTTCTGCTCGGCACGCTCGGCACGGATGTCGCGGTCGTCCTGCTGGTACATGCCGTGGAAGCGGATCAGCAGGAAGTTGTCGCCTTTGAAACCGCCGGTGAGACCGTCATTCAGATCTTCAGCAATGGTGCCGCGCAGATAGTTGCTTTCCAGCTTCATGCGCTCGGCGTCTGTCAGTTTACCTTCGACCACCAGTGGCCCTGGATGTTTTTCGCTCATTAGTAGACATCTCGCTGATAACGGCGCTCAACGCGCAGCTCACTTAAAAATTCATCCGCCGTTTCGGCATCCATACCGCCGAATTCGGCAATCACTTCCAGCAGTGCCTGCTCAACGTCTTTCGCCATGCGATTGGCGTCGCCGCAGACATAAATGTGGGCACCGTCATTGATCCAGCGCCACAGCTCTGCGCCCTGTTCGCGCAGTTTGTCTTGTACGTATACTTTTTCTTTCTGGTCGCGGGACCAGGCCAGATCGATGCGGGTCAGTACGCCTTCTTTCACATAGCGCTGCCACTCAACCTGGTAGAGGAAATCTTCGGTAAAGTGCGGATTGCCGAAGAACAGCCAGTTCTTACCCGACGCGCCGTCTGCCGCGCGCTGCTGCATGAAGGCGCGGAACGGCGCAATGCCGGTGCCCGGGCCAATCATGATGACCGGCGTTTCCGGGTTTGCCGGCAGGCGGAAGTTGTCGTTGTGCTCGATAAAGACGCGCACTTCGCCCTCTTCTTCCACGCGATCGGCCAGGAAGCTCGACGCCCCACCCGCGCGCGCGCGGCCTTCGATGTCGTAGCGCACCACGCCGACGGTAACATGCACTTCACTCTCCACTTCGGCCTGCGAAGAGGCGATGGAGTAAAGGCGCGGGGTTAGCGGACGCAGCAGGCCGATCAGCGCATCGGCATCCAGCTGAGCCGGAGAGAAACGCACCATATCGACAATCGGCGTCGTCGCGGCGTAATGCTGCAGTTTCGCCTTGTCGCCCACCAGCGGCAGCAGGGATTCGCTGCGCGTTAAGGTGGCATAATTTTCGACGATATTCGGGGTGTTCACCGTCAGTTCAAAATGCCACTGCAGCGCCTCGGATAACGGCAGCGATTTGCCGTCAACGGTCACAGGCTCGTCGCCTTTCAGCCACAGCAGCTCAACCAGCTCTTTCACCAGCGCAGGATCGTTCTGATACCAGACGCCCAGCGCATCGCCAGGCTGATAGCGCAGCCCCGAGTCGCCTAAATCGATTTCGATATGACGCACGTCTTTTTCTGAGTCGCGGCCGGTAATTTTCTGGTTCACCGACAGGCTCGCCGTCAGCGGCGCCTCTTTGGTGTACGGGCTGGTGTGGATGTCGTTGACAGCACCCGTCGCGGTGAACGCGGCCTGTGCCGACGTCTCTTTCGGCACGCGCGCTTTTAGCACTTCAACGATGCGGGCGCGCCATTCAGCGGCGGCGGTCTGGTATTCGATATCCGCATCAACGCGGTCCAGCAGACGCTCCGCGCCCAGCTCCGCCAGCCTGCTGTCGAAGTCTTTGCCGGACTGGCAGAAGAATTCATAGGAGGTATCGCCCAGGCCAAAGACGGCAAACGCCGTCCCATCCAGCTTCGGCACTTTTTTCGAGAACAGGAACTTATGAAGCGCCACCGCTTCTTCAGCAGGTTCACCTTCACCTTGCGTAGAGGCGACCACCACCAGCAGTTTTTCCGACGCGATTTGCTTGAATTTATAATCCCCGGCGTTGACCAGGTTCACGTTCAGTTTAGCGGCCAGCAGGTCGTCGCGCAGCGCTTCGGCCACGCGGCGGGCGTTGCCCGTCTGCGAGGCGGAAATCAGGGTAATGGCCGGAATCTCAACGGCCGTAGCCGGTGCACCCGCCACAGCGCCAGGCTGCTGATTGAGCATTCCCCAGAAATAACCGGAGACCCAGGCAAGCTGAGTGGGAGAAAAATCAGAGGTGGCAGCCTGAAGGCGCGCCAGTTGCTCCGGGTTCAGGGGAAGCAAATTTGAAGGTGGGGCCTGTGTTGTCATGCGTCGTTATGTTCCAGTAGCCAAGCGGACTTTAAGCGAATAAATCCAAACTGAAGATAAGGTTAACGGCGAGGATAATAACAATTAAAGAAGGGATGGAAATAATAAATAACCAAATGGACTAACCTGTTTTGGTTGTCATGCTTAGCGATAAAACCGATTAAATAATTATTTGAAATATAAGAACAAATAGCGATAAACACCCCGAATACGAAGCGGTGGACGCTCAGAGCCGTTTTAGTTAATGCTAAAAATTGTGCTTTCCGGTACTATGCGGCGGTTTTTTCCGCATTACTGAGAGCGATCATGTCCACCACACTGTTTAAAGATTTCACCTTCGAAGCCGCCCACCACCTTCCGCATGTCCCTGAAGGACATAAATGTGGCCGTCTGCACGGGCATTCGTTCATGGTGCGTCTTGAGATCACCGGTGAAGTTGATCCGCATACCGGTTGGATCATGGATTTTGCCGAGCTGAAGGCGGCGTTTAAGCCGACCTACGATCGTCTGGATCACTATTACCTGAATGAGATCCCGGGCCTTGAAAACCCGACCAGCGAAGTGCTGGCAAAATGGATTTGGGATCAGATGAAGCCGCTGGTACCGCTGCTGAGCGCGGTGATGATCAAAGAGACCTGCACCGCGGGCTGCATCTATCGCGGGGAGTGATTCTCCTCTTCCCCACGCACGTTTAGCGGCGTGAACTCATAGAGCACAAGCGCGTTACTTTCCAGCGATTCAGTAATTTGCCAGCCGTCATAAAGCCGTTCATCGCGTAAGGAAAGCGTTGGGCGCGCTTTGTGCGCAATCCAGCGCCACATCTCCTCATCAGGCCCGCTGTCGCTGTGTACTCCTTCCAGCAACGGATAGAGCGCACCGTTGTGCCGATCGAACAAATGGCTCTTAATGCGCCAGTGACCGCGCATTCCTCGTAGCTCAAGATGATACTGCTGGCGAAAACGCTGAATAAAGGCCTCCTCGCTGGAGAGCAGAGGATTGAAGACCACCACGTTACGCAACAGCAGCTGATATCGCCCCTGATGGCGGAGCAGCAGCACGCTCTTGTCGTTAACGAGCACCTCTCCCCGCAGACGCTGCCACAGCCAGAGTACCCAATAGATGGGCCGTGGAAGGCCGTGATTATATTGAAGCGCAAGGCTTGATGTATCGAGGGTGTTGTTCGCCCTCGCTTCCCCCTGTAAACCAGAATTAAGCCAGAATCCCGCCAGCCATACCTGTTCTGAAAGCCCGAGCAGATTCTGCATCAACAGCGCACCGCGAAAAAACCAGCCGTTGGTCGCCCGCGTATTCCCCGTAAGAGTGTTCCATGAGAGTAACCATACCGGCAGCGTCCGCTGCCGCTGGCGAAGGGCGGCGAGGATCTGGCGGACCTTTAGCACCGGGTAATTTTCAGAAGAGGAAAGATGCGCGGGATCCAGCTGCGCCAGATCGAGCAGCTCGTTGGCATCTGCCGGACATGCGAGGAAATCAGCCTCGTCCAGAATGTCAGAACGGAACAGCGCGTCACCGCTCAGCTCGCTACCATCGGGGGAGAAGCGATGCCACACCCCCAATTTTGCCTGCGGAAGGTAGGCCCTCAGCGCCGCCCGCTGCGCCCGCCAGGCGTGCTCCTGGGTTTCCGCGTTTGCCTGGGGAGACCAGTGCATGACGACGTGCCAGCCAGCGGTAATGTCGGGCAAAAATCGGTTAACCGAAAGCTGCAAAAAGCGCGTCAGGAGATCGCATCGGGTAGTGACCCCCGTGTGCAGCAGGACCGTCCAGCCTTTTTTCGCCACCCAGGTAAACAATTGCTGCAGATGATACCAACAGGCGTAGCCCGCCATTTGGGGATCGTCCCATCCCGTAGCGAACAGACGGCTGCTGAGAAAAGGTTCGGCGATATCAATGCCCTCAATCGGGATCGCCTCGTGTAGCGCCTCCAGATGCCGACGAACATCCTCTCGCAGCAAATCGTCTAGCTCGCGCAGGGTGATGACCAGCCGCGTGCGGCGCAGCGCGGAAGAGAGCGGATAAAGCTGCTGCACATCCAGTATCCGCTCCTGACACGGGGAGTAGGTTAGCGGCGAGGGTTCCCAACCGCGGGTCTCAGCGTCGTTAAGCAGGCTAAATAACGTATCCACCGCAACAGGGATACGCTGTTCATCCACGGTCGTGCGCGGGCGGAACGCAAGGGGACGATGACGCCCGGCCTTACGAAACTCACCCGGAGACATATTGTGATAGCGCTGGAAACTATCGGTCATCATACGTGTGCTGGCAAATCCATTCTCCAGCGCAATCTGATGCAGAGGGCGGCTGGTGAGACACAGGGCGTCAGCCGCTTTTTCCAGCCGCAGGGCAGTGATGTACTGCATAAAACTAGCTCCCGTCTCTTTTCTAAAGAGACGAGAGAGCCACGCTTCTGAGACGAACTCACTCTCTGCGATTTCGGCCAACGTAATGCGGCGGGTGTAGCTGGCGTCGATCCGCTCCAGTACACGGGCGATGCGCTTGCTTACGTTGGCGTGCTGGTTCCGGGGTTTCTGGCGGACGGGCTGCTGAAAGCGACCAATCAGCAGCAGCAGGATCTCGCTCAGCCAGCGATTCGCCTCCAGCCGGTAGCGATGCGGATCGTTGACGAGCGTCACCACCAGCAGCTGGCGCAGCAGGTGCCGAAGCTCGTCACACTGCGGCCAGCGCCCGCCTGACTCCTCCGGAACCGCGTAATCATGGGCAAAAAAATCATTGTACAGCTGGATTACCCAGCGTCCGGATAGAACGACACGCAGAGTCACATTCGCGTTCTGGCTGATAAGCCTCCATCGCTGATGGCGGTTTATCACTACAAGGCCATTTGTCGGAACCCTTTCTAGTCCCGCCTCGGTTTGCAGTTCAGCTTGCCCTTCCAGCACCCACAGTATCGTCAGCAAATCGCCTTCATCCTGCGCGAACAGGCGAATGTCCTCAACGGCTATCGCAAACTCATTTCCACGATGTTCCATTCGCCCCCTCCACGAAGACAAAAAATGACGCACTCTTTTTTGTCATAACCGAATCGTATGAAAAACAATCAGAAAAAAGGCGTCGATTTACAACAAAAAAGGACATTTTCCGGCAATGCGATCGACATAAACTCGAAACTAACACCATTTGGCAGGAAAAGGATAACAAAAATGACACATCCAATTGTTGACGCGCTGCGAGGCTCCGAGGCTCAGTTCACTGAATTACGCCGCGAGTTTCACCGACATCCCGAAACAGGCTTCGAGGAGCACAAAACCAGCGACCGCGTCGCGTCACTCCTGGGGCAGTGGGGCTATGAGGTCCACCGGGGAATGGCCAAAACCGGGGTGGTCAGCACCCTTAAGGTAGGAAACGGCAGCAAACGTCTGGGTCTGCGCGCCGATATGGATGCGCTGCCGATGCAGGAAAATAGCGGCAAAGCGTGGAGCAGCACGGTTGAAGGTAAATTTCACGGCTGCGGGCACGATGGCCACACCACTACCCTGCTTTATGCCGCAGAGTATCTGGCCCGAACCCGCAACTTTAGCGGCACGCTGCATCTGATTTTTCAGCCAGCCGAAGAGCTGCTGTATGGCGGGCGCGTCATGGTTGAAGATGGCCTGTTTGAACAATTCCCCTGCGACCATATTTTTGGCCTGCACAACATGCCCTCCCAGCCGCTTGGGAAAATTGGCCTGCGCGATGGCGCCATGATGGCCTCCTCTGACACCGTTCATATTGAGGTGAACGGCGTAGGGGGTCACGGCGCCGTTCCGGAACACACCGTTGATGCCACGCTGGTTGCCTGCCATATCACCCTCGCCCTGCAGTCGATTGTGTCGAGGAATATCACCCCATTCCAGCCGGTCGTCGTAACCGTGGGCAGCATCCAGGCGGGACATGCCCCGAATATTATCAACGATAAGGTATTAATGAAGCTGACCGTGCGCACGCTGGACGAAGCGGTGCGTCAAACCGTCCTGCAGCGAATCCACGACATTGCCGTGGCACAGGCTGAAAGCTTCAACGCCACGGCCACGATTCGTCACGTCAACGGCAGCCCGGTGCTGCGCAATAGCCCGCAGGCCAATGACATGGTGCGCACGGTGGCGACCGACCTGTTCGGTCAGGATGCCGTCACGTCGGTGAATGCCTTTATGGGAAGCGAAGATTTTGCGTTCATGCTCGAGAAAAACCCCAACGGCTGTTACTTCACCCTCGGCGCTGGCGATGAGCCGGACCGCTGCATGGTGCATAACCCAGGCTACGACTTTAACGACAAGCTTCTGCTTACCGGCGCGGCACTCTGGAGTGCGTTGACCGAGCACTATCTGCGCTGATTCGCACCAACCCCGGAGGGCCGCACGATGAGTACCGTACCCCTGACAGGCACACCGTCCTACGCCGGTAACGATCGGCTGCTGGCCGGTATTGTGATGAGCGTTCTGACCTTCTGGTTATTTGCGCAGTCGGTGATAAACGTTGTCCCGGCAATGAAAAACAGCCTCGCTATCTCCCTTGAAACCCTCACGCTGGCGGTCAGCCTTAGCGCCTTGTTCAGCGGCTGTTTTGTCGTTGCCTGCGGCGGCTTTGCCGATAAGTTTGGCCGCGTGCGTATGACCTACATTGGCCTCGCGCTGAGCATCATCGGCAGCGCCCTGCTTTTTTTCTCGTGGGAGCCGGTTCTGTTTCTGCTGGGGAGAGCGATACAGGGGCTGTCAGCGGCCTGCATCATGCCCGCCACCCTGGCGCTGATTAAAACCTGGTATCAAGGCAACGCTCGCCAGCGGGCAATCAGCTTTTGGGTGATTGGTTCATGGGGCGGCAGCGGGCTGAGCTCGTTTGTCGGCGGCGCCATCGCCACCACGCTCGGCTGGCGATGGATCTTTATTTTTTCCATGCTGGTGGCGGCGATGGCACTCCTGCTGCTCCGCGGCACGCCGGAAAGCCGAAGCGACGGCGCACGTCGCCATAAGCTAGATATTGGCGGCCTGGTGAGTTTTGTCCTTATGCTGGTGCTGCTGAACCTGTTTATCAGCAAGGGACACGGTTGGGGCTGGAGCAGCGGCCTGTCGCTGCTGGTGCTGGGGGGCTCCGCGCTGGCAGCGGCCTGCTTTGTGCTCACCGGGCGACGCAAGGGTGACGCGGCGCTGATTGATTTTGCCCTGTTTAAAAACCAGGCCTACAGCGCCTCGGTATTCTCTAACTTTTTGCTCAACGGCTGCATTGGCACCATGATGATCGCCAGCATCTGGCTGCAGCAGGGCCACCGTCTGTCGCCATTGCAAACCGGCATGATGACGCTGGGGTATCTGATTACCGTGCTGGCGATGATCCGGGTAGGGGAAAAGCTGCTTCAGCGCTACGGCGCGCGCCTGCCGATGATGACCGGGCCGCTGCTGACCGCAACGGGCATCACGCTCATCTCCTGCACGTTTTTAAGCAAGGAGATCTACATCGTCACCGTCTTTCTCAGTAACATTTTATTTGGTCTGGGGCTGGGATGTTACGCCACGCCGTCAACAGATACGGCGGTGATGAACGCGCCAGAAAACAAAGTCGGGGTGGCCTCGGGGGTGTACAAAATGGGCAGCTCGCTGGGGGGAGCGATGGGGATCGCGGTTACCGCGTCGCTCTATGCGCTGCTGCTGCCGCTGGGCATGGCCAGCGCCGCACAGTATGCCCTCCTTTTCAACAGCGCGATGTGTCTCGCTTCGGTGGGAGTGACCTGGGCGTTACTCCCTTCAGGTCGGGCCCCGCAATAGGCGGGGCCACGAAAGGGTCAGGCAATATTCAGGTACTTGTGCGTCTGCATCGACAGGCGCCAGTTGCGCGCAATACAGGTCTCAATGCACAGGCGCGTCGCGTCGTCTTTCTGGCTGATCGGCTGTAGCGCAATGACGCGCTGCTTTTCATCCGTCAGCGTTGCCAGCAGTTCATCCAGCGCTTCGATATCACGCACGCGCCCAACCGGGTGCTTAATCTCATCCGCGCGTTCCAGCGCCTGAGACAGCACGTCATACCCGCCGCGCATATTCACTTTTGGCGATACCGTCACCCAGGTGGTGTGTGAACAGCGCACTTCATGGGTGCCGCTGGTTTCAATCTGGCAGCTGTAGCCGTTCTTTTCGAGCAGCTCGGTCAGCGGCGTCAGATCGTGGATGCAGGGTTCACCGCCGGTGATCACCACGTGACGCGCCGTCCAGCCCTGACGACCAATAATGGCCAGCAGATCTTCTGAACTGCCCGCGCCCCACTTATCGCTCTCTTTGGTTTTCGCCAGAATGCTAAACAGCGACACTTCCCGATCTGCGAGCTTATCCCACGTATGTTTGGTATCACACCAGGCACAGCCAACCGGGCATCCCTGTAAACGAATGAAAATAGCGGGAACGCCGGTAAAGTAACCCTCGCCTTGCAGGGTCTGGAACATCTCGTTAATCGGGTACTGCATAGTCATCTCAGTAAAGGGGATAAACGATAAGTATCGCAGATCCCCGCCGGATGGTCATGCTCCATCGGTGCTTTGCGCGCCAATCGCCGCCATAAAGCGCTCGGTAATTTGCTGTGGGCGGGTGATCGCACCGCCGACAACGACCGTATGCGCCCCTAGCGCCAGGCATCTGGCCGCGCGTTCAGGCGTATCCACGTTGCCTTCGGCAATTACGGGGACCGTTACGGCAGCCAGCACGGCCTTCAGGAACGCGCAGTCTTTCTCAGGAAGCGAATGGCCCACCGTTTCCGCCGTATAGCCATAAAGCGTGGTGCCGACGCAGTCAAAGCCCAGCGCCTGCGCCGTCACTGCCTCTTCGACCGTTGAAATATCCGCCATCAGCAATACTGAGGAGTAACGTGAGCGTATGCGCGTGACCAGCGTTTCCAGAGATTCTCCGCCGGGACGCTCCCGCGCCGTCGCATCAAGCGCAATGATTTCCGGAGATACGGCCATGAGCTCATCCACCTCTTTCATTGTCGCGGTGATAAATACCTCGCTTTCCGGGTAATCCCGTTTGATGATGCCGATAACAGGCAAAGAGACCTGCTGCTTAATGGCCTCGATATCCACCACGCTGTTGGCACGAATTGCGGCGGCCCCGCCCTGTGCCGCCGCCAGCGCCATTCGCGACATAATAAACGGGCTATGCAGCGGTTCATTTTCCAGCGCCTGACAGGAGACGACCAGTTTTCCCTTCAGGGTATCCAGTACAGTTTTCATTACGATAAGATCTCTTCCACTTCGTTTTTGATAATCGTGACGTGCGGGCCATAGATGACCTGAACACCGTTGCCGCGCACGATAACGCCGCGCGCCCCGGTGGCTTTCAGCGCCGCGTCATTCACTTTGCTGCCGTCCTTGACCGTAACGCGAAGACGAGTGGCGCAGCAGTCCACCTCTTCCAGATTGTCTTTTCCGCCTAATCCGGCGATCACCGCAGCGGCACGTTCGTTTTGCGGCAGGCTGACCTCGTCAGCCATCGCCTCCTTTTCCCGACCCGGCGTGGCGAAATCAAAACGGTTAATCAGATAGCGGAAGGTAAAGTAGTAAAGGAAGAACCACGGTACGCCGACCAGCGGTACGAACATCCAGTTGGTTTTGGCCTCTCCCTGTAAAATGCCGAACAGCACGAAGTCGATGAAGCCGCCGGAGAAGGTTTGCCCGATGGTGATATGCAGCATGTGCGCGAGCATGAATGCCAGCCCGTCAAACAGTGCATGGATGACGTAGAGCACCGGCGCAATAAACAGGAAGGAGAACTCAATAGGCTCGGTAATCCCGGTAAGGAACGAGGTTAACGCCGCAGAGAGCAGCAGCCCGGCAACGCGCTTTTTGTTCTCGGGTTTTGCCGTGTGGTACATCGCCAGACACGCGCCGAGCAGGCCAAACATCATCGTAATAAAGCGCCCGGACATGAAACGCGACGTGCCCTCATAGAAATGCTGCGTGTTCGGGTCGGCCAGCTGGGCGAAGAAGATCCGCTGTGTGCCTTCAACCAGATGGCCGTTGACGATTTCACTCCCGCCAAGCGCGGTAGTCCAGAAAGGCAGATAGAAGATGTGGTGCAAACCAAACGGGCCCAGCATGCGGAGAATAAAGCCGTACAGCAGGGTGCCCAGATAACCGGTCGCATCCACCAGCCCGCCCAGACCAAAAATCAGCTTCTGGAAATGCGGCCAGACCACGGTCATGAGCGCACCGACGAGTATCGCCGCCAGGGAGCTGATAATGGGGACAAAGCGCGAGCCGCCAAAAAAGCCCAGGAACTGCGGAAGCGCAATTTTATTAAACCGATGATGGAGCGCGCAGGTCACCAGTCCAATCACCACGCCGCCAAACACGCCGGTTTCCAGCGTCTGAATACCCAGCGTCATGCCCTGCCCCACGGCCCCCGGGTTCTCATGCGCCAGTTTGCCGGTGAGGATCAGCAGCGCGTTGATGGTGGCATTCATCACCAGAAACGCGAGTAATGCCGCCAGCCCGGCCGTGCCCTTATCGCTTTTTGCCAGCCCGACGGCCACCCCAACGGCAAACAGCACCGAGAGGTTCGCAAACACGATGGATCCAGCGCTGCTCATGATGGTGAAAATGGCCTGCAGCCAGCTCACGTCTAAAAACGGATAGGCTGCCAGCGTGTTGGGATTCGATAGCGCGCCGCCTATCCCCAGCAGCAGACCCGCCGCAGGCAACACGGCAATCGGCAACATAAAGGATTTGCCAAATCGCTGCGCTTTTTCAAACCATCCTCCTGAAGAAGCCCCACTGAATATTTGCATCATTTTTTCATCCCCTTATTAAACGATGAAAATTTTTACCATATTAATATTTAATAGTGAAAATTATCATCACAAACCAGGACGACGATCATACTTTTTCAAAATGACTGGCATCTTTCCCCCGCTTTCCGCCACACTAGTCGCAGAGAAACGCATTAAGGATCGAGCATGTCAGACCATGAAAACCTGCTGCTGAAGCTACGCCAGGAGGCTTCCGGGTACAGCCCAACACAACAAAAACTCGGCGAGTTTGTCCTCAGCGATCCTGCCCGGGTGCTCTACCTGACGATCACCGAGCTGGCGCGCGAGAGCCACACCAGCGAGGCCAGCGTCACGCGTCTTTGCCGGACGCTGGGCTGCAAGGGCTATAACGAATTTAAAATGGCGCTTGCGCTGGATATTCAGCAGGGCCAGCCCGCGCGTCAGGCGGGCGATGAGATTGATAACGTCGTGGATGAGTCGGTGCAGGCTTTGCAGGATACCGCCCGGCTTCTTGACCGCACGCTGCTTGAAAAGGCCGCACTGGCGCTGCACCAGGCGCAGTCCGTGCAGATTTATGGCGTTGCGGCCAGCGCGATCCTCGGGGAGTATCTCCACTACAAGCTGTTGCGGTTGGGCAAACCCGCGCAGCTGTTCAGCGATATGCACCGCGCGGCCATGAATGCGACAACGCTTTCAAAAGAGACCCTGGTCGTGGCTATCTCCAGTTCGGGTTCAACGCGGGATTTACTCCACGTGGTGAAGCTTGCCCGCAAGCGCGGCGTTAAGGTTCTGGCACTCAGCAATACGCCCCGCAGCCCGCTGGCATCCCTGAGCGACATGCTGCTGGTTGCGGCCAAACCAGAGGGTCCCCTTAGCGCTGGCGCACTCAATGCTAAGGTTGGTGTGATGCTGCTGGTCGAGTTGCTGACCACGTCCATGATTGCGCTGGATGGTCATTACGGCGACGTTAGCCAGCAAACAGCCAGCGCCACGCTTCCCCTTTTGCTCTGAAAATCATTCGCAGGCTAAATAAATCGGCCTGCGACTTATATTGTCTGATTTTCGTTAAGTGGGGTTTTCATCATTTATCCGGCAAATGTTTGGTGTAACAAAGTATTATATTTATTACATTTTGAATTAAGTCCACCATTCGGCACAGACCTTATTAAATCAATTAAATTCAACGAGTTAAAATTTAAATTTTAATAGATTGAATTTTTACCATTGCGATAATGTCCAATATCTTCACCTGATTTCCTTTCCTTAAAATAAGCTTAAGACGCCACTGATTTCGGCGTTTTATTATTTAAATGCCGTTTACTTTTGCCCGCCTACAATCCGCCTCATCAATCATAATGAGACGGTATTAATGAAGATGTTATTGATTACAGGCGTGACCGGATTTCTGGGCGGTGCAGTTCTTGAAAAAATTCTGACCAACGATCAATCCATAGAACTCCTTTTGCTTGCGCGCGCCAGCGATCCGCAGAGCGGGCTGGAGCGCGTACTGGAGAATATGCGCAAGTTCAACGTTCCTGAGGACAAACTGGCCTCCCTGAATGTGGACAATATCCTGATTGGCGACCTCAGCCAGCCAGAAGCCTTCCTGAACGATCCCCGTCTGGATCGGGTCACGCATGTCGTGAACTGTGCGGCCGTCGCCTCATTTGGTAACAACCCGCTGATCTGGAAGGTCAACGTTGAAGGTACGCTCGCGCTGGCGCGTCGTATGGAGCAGGTCACAGGACTGCAGCGTTTCCTCCACGTCGGCACTGCGATGTCATGCACGCCGGAGCAGGATTCCCTGGTCGCCGAAAGCGCCGAATTCAGAGAGAATGCTGAACACCTGGTGGAATACACGTTTTCGAAGTCAACCATCGAACAGCTGATGCGCCAGGAGTGCCCTAACCTTCCCCTGCTCATCGCCCGTCCGTCCATCGTTGTCGGCCATACCCGTCACGGCTGCACGCCGTCGAGCAGCATTTTCTGGGTCTTTAGCATGGGCCTGATGCTGCAGAAGTTTATGTGCTCCATGGAAGACCGGATTGACGTTGTGCCAGTGGATTACTGCGCCGACGCGCTGTTAATGTTGCTTAACAGCAACGCGCGTCCGGGGGAAGTGGTGCACATTTCTGCGGGTGAAGAGAACAGCGTTCGCTTTGCGGATATCGATCAGGCGATGGCGCAGGCGCTGGAGAAAGCCCCCGTCGGGGATAAATATGCCCAGGTCAGCTACGAAACGCTGGTCCGAATGCGCCGCGAGTTGAAACATATTTTTGGCCCGTGCAACGAGCGTCTGATGCTTAAAGCCATGCGGTTATACGGCGCGTTTGCCACGCTTAACGTGCGTTTCAGCAACGATAAGCTGCTGAGCATGGGAATGCCAAAGCCGCCCCGGTTTACGGATTATATCGCCCGCTGCGTGCAAACTACACAGGGGCTGACCATTCCGGAGCAAATGGCGGTCGATTTTAAATAGCCAAAAAAAATGCCAGTCATTCGACTGGCATTTTCATTTTAAGGCTTAAGCAATTATGCCTGGCCTTTGATCTCTTTACGACCGTTGTATGGTGCTTTTTCGCCAAGCGCTTCTTCGATACGAATCAGCTGGTTGTATTTAGCAACACGGTCAGAACGGCTCATAGAACCGGTTTTGATCTGGCCTGCAGCGGTACCCACAGCCAGGTCGGCAATGGTAGCGTCTTCAGTTTCACCAGAACGGTGAGAGATAACCGCGGTGTAGCCAGCGTCTTTCGCCATTTTGATCGCAGCCAGAGTTTCGGTCAGAGAACCGATCTGGTTGAATTTGATCAGGATGGAGTTAACGATGCCTTTCTCGATGCCTTCTTTCAGGATCTTGGTGTTGGTTACGAACAGGTCGTCACCAACCAGCTGGATTTTGTCGCCCAGTACTTTAGTCTGGTATGCGAAGCCAGCCCAGTCAGACTCGTCCAGACCGTCTTCGATAGACACGATTGGGTACTGTTTGGTCAGGTCTTCCAGGAAGTGAGTGAACTCTTCGGAGGTGAACGCTTTGTTGCCTTCGCCAGCCAGAACGTATTTACCGTCTTTGTAGAATTCAGATGCTGCACAGTCCATCGCCAGGGTGATGTCTTTGCCCAGCTCGTAGCCAGCAGCTTTAACTGCTTCTGCGATAACAGCCAGTGCTTCTGCGTTAGAACCCAGGTTTGGCGCATAGCCACCTTCGTCACCAACAGCAGTGTTCATGCCTTTAGCTTTCAGAACTTTAGCCAGGTTGTGGAACACTTCAGAACCCATACGTACCGCTTCTTTCAGGGATTTCGCGCCAACTGGCTGAATCATGAATTCCTGAATATCAACGTTGTTGTCTGCGTGCTCACCACCGTTGATGATGTTCATCATTGGTACAGGCATGGAGTATTTGCCTGGGGTGCCGTTCAGTTCAGCGATGTGCTCGAACAGTGGCATACCTTTAGCAGCCGCAGCCGCTTTGGCGTTCGCCAGGGAAACAGCCAGGATTGCGTTCGCACCGAAGTTAGATTTGTTTTCAGTACCGTCCAGATCGATCATGATCTTGTCGATGCCAGCCTGGTCTTTGGCGTCTTTGCCAATGATTGCCTGAGCAATAGGACCGTTTACAGCGCCAACCGCTTTCAGTACGCCTTTACCCAGGAAGCGAGATTTGTCGCCATCGCGCAGTTCCAGCGCTTCGCGAGAACCGGTAGAAGCACCTGATGGAGCAGCAGCCATACCAACGAAACCACCTTCCAGGTGAACTTCGGCTTCAACGGTCGGGTTACCACGGGAGTCGATGATTTCACGACCGATGACTTTAACGATTTTGGACATTAGATTTTCCTCAGTACAAGTTAAACTAAAACTCCAGACAAACAACGCGTACCAAAGGTACGCGTTGCCGTTCTAACTTTTTTTACTTCGCCTGACGCTTCTGGTAGTCGCTGGCGGCTTTAACGAAGCCTGCAAACAGCGGATGCCCGTCACGTGGCGTTGAAGTAAATTCCGGGTGGAACTGGCAGGCGACAAACCACGGATGGTTTGGCACTTCAATGATCTCGACTAACTGATCATCCCCGGAGCGTCCCGCAACACGCAGGCCCGCGGCTTCAATAGGTTTCAACAACATGTTGTTGACTTCATAGCGGTGACGATGGCGCTCGGTGATGACCGGCTCGCCATACAGCTTGCGAACCACGCTATCGTCAGTCAGCTGGCAGGCCTGTGCGCCAAGACGCATGGTGCCACCCAGATCGCTCTTCTCGGTACGGACTTCGACGTTACCTTCTTCGTCACGCCATTCGGTGATAAGCGCCACAACAGGGTACTTACAGTCTGGCACAAATTCCGTAGAGTTCGCGTTTTCCATTCCCGCTACGTTGCGCGCAAATTCGATCAGCGCAACCTGCATACCCAGACAGATGCCGAGGTATGGAATATTGTTTTCACGCGCATAGCGCGCGGTGGCGATCTTGCCTTCTACACCACGGTAGCCGAAGCCGCCAGGGATAAGGATAGCATCCAGATCTTTCAGGATTTCAACGCCACGCGTTTCAACATCCTGCGAATCAATCAGCTTGATGTTCACGGAGACACGGTTCTTCAGACCACCGTGTTTCAGCGCTTCGATCACTGACTTATAGGCATCCGGCAGCTCGATATACTTGCCGACCATACCGATAGTCACTTCGCCTGCCGGGTTGGCTTCTTCATAAATAACCTGTTCCCATTCAGACAGGTTAGCTTCCGGACAGTTCAAGCTGAATCGTTTACAAATATAATCGTCCAGGCCCTGAGATTTCAACAGGCCCGGGATTTTATAAATGGAATCGACATCTTTCATTGAAATAACGGCTTTTTCAGGCACGTTACAGAACAATGCAATTTTCGCACGTTCGTTCGCCGGAACCGCGCGATCGGAGCGGCAAACCAGGATGTCTGGCTGAATACCAATAGAAAGCAGCTCTTTAACAGAGTGCTGAGTCGGTTTGGTTTTCACTTCACCTGCAGCGGCCATGTACGGCACCAGCGTCAGGTGCATGAACAGCGCGTGTTCACGGCCAATGTCTACCGCCAGCTGACGAATCGCTTCCAGGAATGGCAGGGATTCGATATCACCCACGGTACCGCCGATTTCAACCAGCACCACGTCGTGGCCTTCGCCACCCGCCACAATGCGTTCTTTGATGGCGTTAGTAATGTGCGGGATAACCTGAACGGTTGCACCCAGGTAGTCACCACGGCGCTCTTTACGCAGAACGTCGGAGTAGATGCGGCCGGTCGTGAAGTTGTTACGACGGGTCATTTTGGTGCGGATGAAACGCTCGTAGTGGCCAAGATCCAGATCGGTTTCAGCGCCGTCTTCAGTAACGAACACTTCCCCGTGTTGGATTGGGCTCATGGTGCCCGGATCGACGTTGATGTACGGATCCAGTTTCATCATGGTCACATTGAGGCCACGGGCTTCAAGAATGGCTGCGAGGGAGGCTGCGGCAATGCCTTTACCCAGAGAGGATACGACCCCGCCGGTCACAAAAATATAGTTCGTTGTCATGCTGAACCTGAGAAGTTAGGGTGAAACGATGGAATAACCAGGACGGGAAAGTAGTATACCCGAACACGGCGAGCGCCACAAACTTTCATTCTCCGTCTCCATTCCAGGCCATGACAAACATAAGGAGTGAGAAAATAGCCCCTTTTGGGTAAATGTTTTTGACGCAAATCAAGCGCTTGTCATTTAAAAAATCACACAAATTGCGCTTGATCGCAAAATTTCGTTAGAGATCAGATTCCTGGCGCTTTACTTCCTGCCAGACTTCTTCCATCGCGTCGAGGTCAATACCGCTCATTTCCAGGCCGCGCGAGGCGACAATCCGCTCTACTTCGCGGAAGCGGCGTTCGAATTTCAGGTTGGCTTTTTGCAGCGCCGTTTCCGCTTTTACACCCAGGTGGCGAGAAAGGTTGACGGTCGCAAACAGCAGGTCGCCCATCTCTTCCTCAAGCTTTGCTTCATCCACCACCGCCTGCTGCGCTTCATGCATGACCTCGTCAATCTCTTCGTGCACTTTATCCAGCACCGGGCCGAGAGAGGTCCAGTCAAACCCCACCGCGGAGCAGCGTTTCTGGATTTTGTGCGCACGCATCAGTGCGGGCAAGCTCAGCGGAATGTCGTCCAGCGCGGAGTGCTGGGATTTTTCTGCCCGCTCGGCGCTTTTGATTTGCTCCCAGCGGGCAAGGACTTCGGTGCTGGTTTCTGCGGTAGCGTCACCGAAAATATGTGGATGACGGCGCTCAAGCTTGTCGCTGATTGCTGCGCAGATATCGTCAAAGTTAAAGCGCCCTTCTTCCTGCGCCATTTGGGCATAGAACACCACCTGGAACAGCAGATCGCCCAGCTCGCCGCGCAGGTCGTCAAAATCTTCACGGGAAATGGCGTCCAGCACCTCATAGGTCTCTTCAAGGGTGTACGGGGCAATGGTAGCGAAAGTCTGCTCTTTGTCCCACGGGCAGCCGTTTTCCGGGTCGCGCAGGCGTTTCATGATGCCGAGCAGGCGGTCGATTTGAGTCATGGTTATGTCCTGATAAAAAAATGCCGGGTGGCGGCGTTGCCTAACCCGGCCTACGGAAGAGGATGTTTAGCCGCCGTGCAGACGACGCGCGTCAATCACATCCGGCACCTGATTCAGCTTGCCAAGCACGCGGCCCAGCACCTGCAGGTTGTAGATTTCGATAGTCATATCGATGGTGGCAAGCTGCTCGCGGGTATCGCTGCGGCTGGCGACGCCCAGCACGTTGACCTTCTCGTTGGCAAGAATGGTCGTGATGTCGCGCAGCAGGCCGCTGCGGTCGTTGGCGGTTACGCGCACCACCAGCGAGTAGCCAGCGGAATAGCTTTCACCCCAGACCGCTTCCACGATGCGCTCAGGCGCATGGGACTGAAGCTCGGCAAGCTGGTCGCAGTCGGAACGGTGAATTGAAATCCCGCGCCCCTGGGTGATAAAGCCGACGATATCGTCCCCTGGAATTGGCTGGCAGCAGCGGGCAATGTGGTGCATCAGGTTACCGACACCCTCGACCACCACGCGGCCGTTGTCTTTGCTGCGCTGCTGCGGCGCGTAGGTTTTCTGCTGCAGCTGCTTCAGCGCCGCCGCATCTTGCTCTTCCGCGCTTGGCTTATTGAACTGCGCCTGCAGGAAATTCACCATCTGATTCAGACGAATATCACCGCCGCCAATGGCCGCTAACAGCTCGTCAAGCTCGTTGAAGTTGTAGCGCGGCAGCAGGAATTTTTCCGCCTCTTTCAGGCTTATCCCGATATGCTCCAGCTCGTCGTCGAGGATCTGGCGACCGGCAAGGATGTTCTTGTCACGATCCTGCTTACGGAACCAGGCGTGAATCTTCGAGCGCCCGCGGCTGGTGGTAACATACCCCAGGTTCGGGTTAAGCCAGTCCCGGCTCGGGTTGGGCTGCTTCTGGGTAATGATTTCAATCTGGTCACCCATCTGCAGCTGATAGGTGAACGGTACAATACGCCCGCCGATTTTCGCCCCGATGCATCGGTGTCCCACATCGCTGTGGATGTGGTAGGCAAAATCGAGCGGCGTAGAGCCGGCCGGCAGGTCGACAACGTCCCCTTTCGGCGTAAAGACATACACCCGATCGTCAAAGACCTGGCTGCGCACTTCGTCGAGCATCTCGCCGGAATCGGCCATCTCTTCCTGCCACGCAATCAGCTTGCGCAGCCAGGCAATGCGGTCTTCGTGGCCAGAACGCGCACCGCCGGAGGTGCCTTCTTTGTATTTCCAGTGCGCGGCAACGCCCAGCTCGGCGTCTTCATGCATCTGTTTGGTGCGGATCTGAATCTCAACCGTTTTACCGCCAGGGCCAAGCACCACGGTATGGATAGACTGGTAGCCGTTCGGTTTTGGGTTGGCGACATAGTCGTCGAACTCATCGGGCAGATGACGGAAGTGAGTGTGTACTATCCCCAGCGCGGCGTAGCAGTCCTGCAGACGCTCCGCCACGATGCGCACGGCGCGCACGTCAAACAGCTCGTCAAAGGCGAGGTGTTTCTTCTGCATTTTGCGCCAGATGCTGTAGATATGCTTAGGCCGACCGTAGACTTCGGCGCGCACGTTCTCTTCTTTCATCGCCTGGCGCAGGCCGCCGACAAACTCCTCGATATAGTGCTCGCGGTCGATACGGCGCTCGTGCAGGAGTTTGGCAATCCGTTTATATTCCGCCGGGTGCAGATAGCGGAAGCAGTAATCTTCCAGCTCCCACTTCAGCTGACCAATCCCTAAGCGGTTCGCCAGCGGCGCATAGATGTTTGTACACTCTTTGGCAGCCAGCACGCGCTCGTCTTCCGGCGCATCCTTCACCTCTCGCAGGTGGGCAATACGCTCGGCCAGCTTGATGACCACGCAGCGGAAATCATCCACCATGGCCAGCAGCATCCGGCGAACGTTATCAACCTGCTCTGAGGAGACGGAATCGGTATGCGCGGCTTTAAGCTGACGAATGGCCGCCATATCGCGCACGCCGTGGATCAGCGCGACGACGGATTTTCCGACGCTGTCGCGCAGCACGTCTTCGCTGACCACGTCCGCATCCGCGAGGGGGAAGAGTAGCGCGGCCTGCAGCGTTTCGATGTCCATGTTCAGCATGGACAGGATTTCAACCATCTCAACGCCGCGCCACAGGAGAAGATCCGCGTCGGGATGCCCCTGCGTGGTGCGCAGACAATAGGCCCAGGTTTCGGTTAAGCGTTCACACGACTGCTGGCTGGAAATTCCCAGACTTGCGATCCATTTTTGTGGGTCAAACTCCCCAGCTTTATTGAGATGTGCACTTCTTACCGCAACCATTGTCCTCTCCTTTAGGGACCAGGGCCTGTCGAAGTCGACAAGCCAAACAAATTAGATGTGCTCGAACAACACCATCGATTCCAGATGCCCAGTGTGCGGGAACATGTCCAGCATTGCCAGACGCTGAATCTGGTAACCCGCGCTGAGTAATGCCTCGCTGTCCCGGGCAAGCGTTGCCGGGTTACAGGAAACATAGACCACACGCTTTGGCGCGAGTTTAATAATATGTGCCATCACGCCCGGGGCACCGGCACGTGCCGGGTCGAGCAAAATTTTATCAAAGCCCTGCTTTGCCCACGGCTGTTGAGTGACATCTTCCTCAAGATTTTGATGAAAGAATGTCACATTTTGCAAGCCGTTCTGCCGCGCGTTCTCCTGCCCTTTCGCCACCAGCGCCTCAACGCCTTCCACGCCGACGACGCTGGCCGCTTCTCGCGCCAGCGGCAGCGTGAAGTTGCCCATTCCGCAGAACAGATCGAGCACCCGATCGCTTTTCTGGACATCCAGCCACGCCAGCGCTTTCGCCACCATCTGCTGGTTAACGCCATCATTGACCTGAATGAAATCCCGCGGGCTAAACGTTAAGCGTAGCCCGTTTGACGCATACCAGGGCGCCTCACCGGTAACCTGCTCAAGTATCTCGCTTTGTGGTGCCAGGAAAAGCGCCAGGTCGTGGGAATGCGAAAAGCGTTCCAGTTTTTCGCGATCTTTTTTCGACAGCGGTGCGGTGTGGCGCAGCACCATCAGCGGGCCATTGTTTGCCATGACCAGTTCGACGTGCCCGAGATGGCGTACGCCGTCCAGCCCGGAGAGGCAGATGCGCACTTCCGGAAGCAACGCCTCAAGATGGGGCACCAAAATGGGGCACTGCTTCACGTCAACGATGTCGCTGGAGCCGGCCTTGCGAAACCCCATCTCCAGACGTTCCGTTTTTTGCTGATAGCTAAGGCTCAGGCGCGCGCGACGACGATAGCCCCAGGGCTCGTCGGCAACAATTTCGTTAACGTCATATTTGAGCAGACGCGCCAGCGCGCGGCTTTTACTTTTTTGCTGTAATTCTGTGCTCGCATGCTGTTGCTGGCAGCCGCCGCAAACGCCAAAATGCGGGCAGCGGGGCTTCTCGCGCTCCGGGCTATCGTTGAGACGACGCTTAACCTGTCCGCGCGCGAACTGACGTTTATCTTCCGTCAGCGTAATTTCTGCTCGTTCTGCTGGCAGTAAACCTGTTATAAACAGAGCCTTACCATTGTGACGTGCTACTCCCTGACCAAACGGATCGAGGTCCGTGGCTTCAACAGTAATGATTTCACGCGTCGTCACGCGTCGCTTTGCAGAGTAGAATTGCGCCATCGCCGAGATTTTTCTCACATAAACATAATTATCTTAATTGTCCCATAACGGAACGCCATGACCAACTACAGCCTGCGCGCGCGCATGATGATTTTGATCCTCGCCCCCACCGTTCTTATCGGTTTGCTGCTGAGTATCTTCTTTGTGGTGCACCGCTATAACGATTTGCAGCGGCAGCTGGAGGATGCAGGCGCCAGCATCATCGAACCGCTGGCCGTATCCAGCGAGTACGGCATGAACCTGCAAAACCGCGAATCCATTGGGCAGTTAATCAGCGTACTCCACCGCCGCCACTCGGACATCGTACGCGCCATTTCCGTGTACGACGAACATAACCGGCTGTTTGTCACCTCGAACTTTCATCTCGATCCGGCGGCCCTGAAGATCCCGGACGGTACGCCGTTCCCGCGCCACCTCACCGTATTGCGGCGCGGCGATATCATGATCCTGCGCACGCCGATCGTGTCGGAAAGCTATTCCCCCGATGAGTCCGCGCAATCCGACGCCAAATCCAGCAATAATATGCTGGGATATGTGGCGCTGGAGCTGGATCTCAAGTCGGTACGGCTACAGCAGTACAAAGAAATCTTCATCTCTGGCGTGATGATGCTGTTCTGCATTGGCATTGCGCTGATCTTCGGCTGGCGCCTGATGCGCGACGTGACGGGCCCCATCCGCAACATGGTTAACACGGTTGACCGCATCCGCCGGGGACAGCTCGACAGCCGTGTGGAAGGGTTTATGCTGGGCGAGCTGGACATGCTGAAAAACGGCATCAACTCGATGGCGATGTCGCTGGCGGCCTATCACGAAGAGATGCAGCACAACGTTGACCAGGCGACGTCCGACCTGCGCGAAACGCTGGAGCAGATGGAGATCCAGAACGTTGAGCTGGATCTGGCGAAAAAGCGCGCCCAGGAAGCGGCGCGTATCAAGTCGGAATTCCTTGCCAATATGTCGCACGAGCTGCGCACGCCGCTCAATGGCGTGATCGGCTTTACCCGCCTGACGCTCAAAAGCGAGCTCAACCCCACTCAGCGCGATCACCTGCACACCATTGAACGCTCGGCCAACAACCTGCTGGCGATCATCAACGACGTGCTGGACTTCTCCAAGCTGGAAGCGGGCAAGCTGATCCTGGAAAGCATTCCCTTCCCGCTGCGCAGCACGCTTGATGAAGTGGTGACGCTGCTCGCGCACTCGTCGCACGATAAAGGCCTGGAGCTGACGCTTAATATTAAAAATGACGTGCCGGATAACGTTATTGGCGATCCGCTGCGCCTGCAGCAGGTCATTACCAACCTTGTCGGGAATGCCATTAAATTCACCGAAAGCGGTAATATCGACGTCCTGGTAGAGAAACGCTCGATCAGCAGCAATAAGGTCCAGATTGAAGTCCAGATCCGCGATACCGGCATCGGTATTCCGGAGCGCGACCAGTCGCGTCTGTTCCAGGCGTTCCGTCAGGCGGACGCCAGTATCTCCCGCCGTCATGGCGGCACCGGTCTGGGGCTGGTGATCACCCAGCGTCTGGTGAACGAGATGGGCGGCGATATCTCTTTCCACAGCCAGCCAAACCGCGGTTCAACCTTCTGGTTCCACATTAATCTGGACCTCAATCCGAACGTGCTGACCGACGGTCCGATGACGGACTGCCTGAAGGGCAAGCGACTGGCCTACGTTGAGCCTAACGCCGCGGCGGCGCAATGTACGCTCGACATATTAAGCACCACGCCGCTGGAGGTGGTCTACAGCCCAACCTTCTCCGCCCTGGCCGTTGAGCATTACGACATCCTGCTGATGGGGATCCCGGTCACCTTTACCGGCGAGCTGACCATGCAGCAGGAGCGGCTGGCGAAAGCCGCGTCGATGACCGACTATCTGCTGCTGGCGCTGCCTTGCCACGCTCAGCTGAATGCAGAAGAGTTAAAAAATGACGGAGCCGCCGCGTGTCTGCTAAAACCGCTCACCGCGACCCGTCTCCTGCCCGCGCTCACGGAGTATTGCCGTCTTAGCCAGCATGCCCTTCCGCTGATTAACGATGAGCAAAAATTGCCGATGAGCGTGATGGCGGTGGATGATAATCCGGCCAACCTGAAGCTGATAGGCGCATTGCTTGAGGACCAGGTTCAGCATGTTGAGCTGTGCACCAGCGGCGCGCAGGCGGTTGAACAGGCTAAGCAGATGCAGTTCGATTTAATCCTGATGGATATTCAGATGCCGGGCATGGACGGCATCCGGGCCTGCGAGCTGATCCACCAGCTGCCGCATCAGCAGCAAACGCCGGTCATTGCGGTCACCGCACATGCGATGGCGGGCCAGAAGGAGAAGCTGCTGAGCGCCGGAATGAACGATTACCTGGCAAAGCCCATCGATGAAGAGAAACTTCATAGCCTGCTGCTGCGATATAAGCCGGGTCATATCGGCGGGACGTACACGGTTTCCAGCGAGCAGGCTGAGGTAAGCGTTAATCAGAACGCCACCTTTGACTGGCAGCTTGCGCTGCGCCAGGCGGCAGGTAAACCCGATCTCGCCCGCGACATGCTGCAAATGCTGGTCGCGTTTTTGCCTGAAATTCGCAATAAGGTGGAAGAGCAGCTGGTGGGTGAAAATCCGGAAGATCTGCTGGACGCGATCCACAAGCTGCACGGCAGCTGCGGGTACAGCGGCGTGCCGCGGCTGAAAAACCTCTGCCAGCTGCTGGAGCAGCAGCTGCGTGCCGGTACGCCGGAATCGGAGCTTGAACCGGAGTTCCTGGAGCTGCTGGATGAAATGGATAATGTGACGCGGGAAGCGATGAAGGTGTTGGGGAGCTGAGGTAAATGCCCGGTGGCGCTACGCTTACCGGGCCTACAGGTGCACTAACGTAGGCCGGTTAAAGCGAAGCCGCCACCCGGCAACCACAGCTAAAATGCCTTCCCCACTTTCAGCACCGCAGCGATATTCCTTGCGGTCATCCTGACGTTCTCGCTGGCATTTTCCAGCGCGTCTTCCAGGGAGCAGATGGTGTAGATCACGCTAAACACTGCATCAATGCCGTGATCGTGTACTACGCCAACGTCCGCCGTCAGGCTGCCAGCAATGCCAATAACGGGTTTGTTAAAGCGTTTCGCCACCTTCGCCACCCCCACCGGGACTTTGCCGTGGATCGTCTGGCTGTCAATGCGGCCTTCCCCGGTGATCACCAAATCCGCATCGGCCACCTGGTCGGCCAGGTGTAGCGCATCGGTCACGATCTCAATGCCCTGGCGCAGCTGCGCGCCGCAAAAGGCGTACAGCCCAGCCCCCATGCCACCTGCCGCTCCGCCGCCAGCAAGGTTTAGCACGTCGATATCCAGATCCCGGGCAATGACTCTCGCATACTGCGCCAGCGCGTTGTCCAGGGTGACGATCATCTCGGGTGTGGCACCCTTTTGCGGTCCAAATACGGCTGACGCACCGTCCTTTCCGGTGAGTGGATTCGTGACATCACAGGCGACTTCTATCCGACACTCCGCCAGACGTCTGTCCAGCCCGCTCAGGTCGATACGCGCGAGTTTTCCCAGTTCGCCTCCGCCCTGCCTAAGAGGTTGTTCGCTCGCGTCGAGCAATTTAGCGCCCAGCGCCTGCACCATCCCTGCTCCGCCGTCATTGGTGGCGCTGCCGCCAATGCCAATGATGATATGCTTAACACCCGCATCCAGCGCATGCCGAATCAGTTCGCCCGTGCCCCAGGAGGTGGTTTTCAGGGGATTACGCTGTGAAGGGACGACCAGCTCCAGGCCGCTTGCCGCCGCCATTTCAATAAAGGCGCTCTGCTCGTCACCGGATAAGCCATAAAACCCGTCCACCCGCTCACCCAGCGGGCCGGTCACCGGAACATGCACAATGCGTCCCTGCGTTGCCGCGATCATCGCCTCAACCGTCCCTTCGCCGCCGTCCGCAACCGGCAGTTTGACGTAAACCGCCTCGGGAAAGATCTCGCGAAAACCACGTTCTATCGCTGTCGCAACCTCAAGCGCACTCAAACTTTCCTTATACGAGTCCGGTGCGATAACAATTTTCATAAGCCATCCTTACGCATAGTCGTTACGTTAAGCATACACCACGTAAAAGACCGTTCATGGGAGCGGTCCCAATGCGTTTATCGTACCATGCACGGGCATTTATTGTCGAATGTCCAGTCGGGGATCAGATACTGCATCGCCATCGCGTCATCGCGCGCGCCCAAACCGTGTTTCTGGTACAGCTCATGGGCCTTCATCACCTGGTCCATATCCAGCTCAACCCCCAGCCCCGGAGTGGAAGGCACCTGCACCATGCCACCTTTGATTTCAAACGGCTGCTTAGTCAGACGCTGATTACCCTCCTGCCAGATCCAGTGCGTGTCGATAGCGGTAATCGTCCCCGGAGCGGCAGCGGCAACGTGCGTGAACATTGCCAGCGACACGTCGAAGTGGTTGTTAGAGTGCGAACCCCAGGTCAGGCCAAACTCATGACACATCTGCGCCACGCGCACCGAGCCCTGCATCGTCCAGAAGTGCGGGTCCGCCAGCGGAATGTCGACAGACTGCAATGACAGCGTGTGTCCCATCTGACGCCAGTCGGTAGCAATCATATTGGTCGCGGTTGGTAGCCCCGTTGCTCGGCGGAATTCCGCCATCACTTCACGGCCCGAGAAACCTTGTTCAGCCCCGCACGGATCTTCCGCATACGCCAGCACGCCTTTCAGCTGTTTACCAATTTTGATCGCTTCATCAAGCGACCATGCTCCGTTAGGATCCAGCGTCACGCGCGCCTGTGGAAAACGTTTTGCCAGTGCGGTGACGGCTTCCGCCTCTTGTTCCCCGGCCAGCACGCCGCCCTTCAGTTTGAAATCATTAAAGCCATATTTTTCGTACGCGGCTTCCGCCAGGCGCACCACCGCATCCGGGTTCATCGCCTCGTCGTGGCGGAGTCGGTACCAGTCGCATTGTTCATCCGGCTGGCTCTGATACGGCAGCGGTGTCAGCCTGCGGTCGCCGACAAAGAACAGATAGCCCAGCATTTCCACTTCGCTGCGCTGCTGTCCTTCACCCAACAGCGACGCGACGTTGACCCCCAAATGCTGACCCAACAGATCCAGCATCGCGGATTCAATCCCGGTCACCACGTGAATGGTGGTACGCAGATCGAAGGTCTGCAGGCCTCGTCCCCCGGCATCGCGATCGGCAAAGGTGTTGCGCACGGTGTTCAGGACATTTTTGTACTCACCCAGCGTTTTGCCCACGACCAGCGGAATGGCATCTTCCAGCGTCTGGCGGATCTTCTCCCCGCCCGGAATTTCGCCCACGCCCGTATGGCCGGAATTGTCTTTGATAATGACAATATTGCGGGTAAAGAATGGCGCATGCGCGCCGCTCAGGTTCATCAGCATGCTGTCATGGCCCGCAACCGGAATGATTTGCATGGAAGTGACGACAGGGGTCGTAAAGGTACTCATCGTGTAATCCTTTTATCAGTGACGTCCAAAAACAGGGCGCTTACGGTCAAATGTCCAGCCGGGGATAAGGTACTGCATCGGGCCCGCGTCGTTACGCGCGCCGCCCGGTAGCTTTTTATACGCCTCATGGGCTTTATGGATCCGATCCCAGTCCAGCTCCACGCCCAGACCCGGCGCATCCGGTACGGCAATTTTGCCATCTATGATTTCCAGCGGATTTTTCGTCAGTCGGGCTTCACCTTCCTGCCAAATCCAGTGGGTATCGATGGCGGTCGGGTTACCCGGCGCCGCCGCGCCAACGTGGGTAAACATCGCCAGCGAAATATCAAAGTGATTGTTCGAGTGACAGCCCCAGGTGAGCCCCCACTCATCGCACAGCTGGGCCACGCGAACTGCGCCTGAGAGCGTCCAGAAGTGCGGGTCCGCCAGCGGTATGTCGACGGCGTTAAGCATCACCGCGTGACCCATTTCGCGCCAGTTGGTGGCGATCATATTGGTCGCGACCGGCAGCCCGGTGGCGCGACGGAACTCAGCCATGACTTCACGACCCGAGAATCCTTGCTCCGCGCCACAGGGGTCTTCTGCATAGGTCAGGACATCGCCCAGCCCTTTGCACAGGCTAATGGCTTCATCCAGCAGCCATGCGCCGTTGGGATCGACGGTGATCCGTGCATCAGGGAAGCGTTTTTTCAGCGCCCGGGCCGTTTCAATCTCCCGCTCGCCGGGCAGCACGCCGCCCTTCAGCTTGAAATCCTTAAAGCCGTAGCGATCCTGCGCCGCCTCGGCCAGCCGTACCACCGCGTCGCTGGAGAGCGCTTCCTGATGGCGCAGCTGATACCAGTCGTGATCGCCCGCGGTTCGGGCCAGATAGGGGAGATCGGTTTTATTACGATCACCAACGTAAAACAGATAGCCCAGCACGGTAACAGCTTCGCGCTGTTTGCCGGGCCCCAGCAGCTCGCAAACCGGAACATTGAGCGCCTTACCCAGTAAATCGAGCAGGGCGGCCTCCAGGGCGGCGACGGCGTTGACCCGCAGTTCAAACGTCCAGGCACCTTTACCGAACGTATCAAAATCCGCCGACTGATTGCCCTTATGCACCCGCTGAACCACCTTATTCAGACGAGCGACCTCCTGGCCCACGACCTGCGGAATGGCATCAACCAGCGTCTGGTAAATCACCTCTCCACCAGGAGCCTCGCCCACGCCGGTGTTCCCTGCGCTGTCTTTCAGCACGACGATATTACGGGTAAACCATGCGTTATGTGCACCGCCTATATTGAGCAGCATGCTGTCCTGTCCGGCCACCGGGATGACCTTCATCTCCGTGATGGTTGGACTCGATTGCGTTGTCATCATCCACGCTCCGCTACAGGTTTAAGTTCGACGCGTTTGATATCCCCCACCAGCACCAGGTAACTCAGCACCGCCACCAGCGCATGCACACCTACGTAAATCAGCGCACCGTTAAAGGAGCCGGTGGTGCCGACGATGTAGCCGATAGCGATGGGCGTAACAATCCCGGAGATGTTGCCGAACATGTTGAACAGACCGCCGCTCAGGCCGCTGATCTCTTTCGGTGCCGTATCCGCCATCACCGCCCAGCCCAGCGCGCCAATGCCTTTGCCGAAGAAGGCCATCGCCATAAAGCCGATAATCATCCACTCGGCATTAACATAGTTACAAAACACCATGGTCATGGAGAGCAGCATGCCGAGCACGATAGGCGTTTTACGCGCGATGTTCAGGGAACCGGTGCGGCGCATCAGCCAGTCGGAAATCACCCCGCCGAGCACGCCCCCCACGAAGCCGCAGATGGCCGGGACCGAGGCAACAAATCCCGCTTTCAGAATCGACATGCCGCGTGCCTGCACCAGGTATACCGGGAACCAGGTGATGAAAAAGTAGGTCAAGGCGTTGATACAGTACTGGCCCAGATAGATCCCGATCATCATGCGCGAGCCGACGAGCTGCCTGATCTGCGCCCATTTCTGGCTGAACGGCACTTTCGCCGTCGAGGATTTCTGATCCATGTTGATCAGCGCGCCGCCTTCTGCGATGTACTCCAGCTCTTTTTTGTTTACGCCAGGATGCTGGTTGGGTTCGTGGATCACTTTCAGCCAGATAAAGCTGATGACGATCCCAAGCCCGCCCATGAAGAAGAAGACGTGTGACCAGCCCACCTCATGGGTCAGCCAGCCCATAATGGGCGCAAAGATCACCGTCGCGAAGTACTGTGCGGAGTTGAAAATCGCCACCGCCGTTCCCCTCTCCTGCGCCGGGAACCAGGCCGCCACAATGCGGCTGTTGCCCGGGAAGGAAGGTGCTTCCGCTAGCCCCACCAGGAAGCGCAGCGTGAAGAGCGCCACGATAATGCCGAAGCCGCTGAAGATATCAACGAAGCCCTGCAGCAGGGTAAAGGCAGACCAGATGAAGATGGACCAGAAATAGACGCGTTTCGAGCCAAAACGGTCCAGCAGCCAGCCGCCAGGAATTTGCCCGATGACGTAGGCCCATGAGAATGCGGAGAAAACGTAACCCATCCCCACCGGATCAAGGCCGATATCTTTTGCCATTTCCGAACCGGCAATCGACAGCGTGGCGCGGTCACCATAGTTAAAGGACGTGACGATAAACAGCATCACCACTATCCAGTAGCGGGCATTGGTGCGCTTTTCAGCGCTGCTCGCTGCGTGGCTTAATGTACTCATTGTTGCACTCCTGAAACATAGCTTTCGCCTGGTTCATTCTGTACAGCACCGGTAGGGTAATCAGAATGAGATTGGTTTTTGTCGTTTTAGTACGGCCTGAAGCCGTTTTATAGTGACCGGGAAAGTATATGAAGGAGAGCCTCTTCTCCTCACCGTGCAAAAACACAACATTGAAAGGAGTAGGGAACGTGGTTTGGGGCATAAGCCCAAAGCAGTGGAAGATGCTTCACGGAATCGAGGATTTGGTGCGGCTTCGTTGCCGGGTGGCGGTTAAGCCTTACCCGGCCTGGAGAACTATTTAAGCAGCGTTGCCCAGTGTTCGACCCACGGGTTTGATTCGCTTTCTGGCTCCGGGTGCTCGCCCGCGTCAATCAGCAGCATCTCGCCGACGCGCTGTGCGCTCTGTTCCTGCAGGAGCGCATCGAACTGCTTGCCGCCGCCGCAGAAGTTAGCGTAAGAGCTGTCGCCGAGGGCGATGATGCCGTAGTGAACATCTGGCTGATAGCCAAGCTGGTCTTTAATGCCCTGGAACAGCGGCACGATGCTGTCCGGCAGGTCGCCCTGCCCGGTGGTGGAGGTCACCACCAGAATGTATTTATCTTTATACTTTTCCCAGTCCGCCAGCTCCGGATCTTCATAGACCGTGGCTTTATGGCCCTGGCTGGCGAGTATTGCCTCAGCCTCTTCCGCTACCAGCAGCGAGTTGCCGTACATTGTGCCGACAAAAATGCCTACTTCAGCCATGCTATTTTCCCATATTGAATGCGCTTACTCTTCATCCTGAACGTTGCCCGATACAAACTCAACCCTTTCATTTTCGGGGAGTTGTCCCAGCCAGCCAAACTGTGACAGCGCCTGCATCCAGACGTCGTCCAGCCGCGCACGGATAGTCAGCGGCTCGCCGGTAAACGGGTGCGTCAGGCTGAGCTCGCTCGCGTGCAGCATCAGACGATGGCAGCCAAAGTGTTCGGCCGCGCTGCGGTTCTGGCGTAAATCACCGTGTTTGCTGTCGCCAATAATCGGGTGGCGCAGATGCGCAAGGTGGCGTCGCAGCTGGTGCTTACGCCCGGTTTTGGGCAGAAGCTCAACCAGGCTGTAGCGCGTGGTCGGAAATTTGCTGGTTGCCACCGGCATTTCCGTCGTCGCCATACCGCGATAATCAGTCACGGCGGGCTGCGGGCCTTTGTCATCGCGGGCAAATTTATCGGCGATTTTGTCCAGCTCCTCCACCAGCGGGTAGTCCAGCGTGGCGGACTCGGTCAACCAGCCCCGCACGATCGCGTGGTAGCGCTTCTGGATCTGATGTTGTTCAAACTGCTGCGCCAGCAGACGCCCCGCCTCGCTGGAAAGCCCCATCAGCAGCACGCCGGAGGTCGGCCGGTCGAGACGATGGGCGGTAAAAACATGCTGACCAATCTGATCGCGAACGGTCTGCATCACCACCACTTTCTCATCACGATCGAGCCAGCTGCGGTGTACCAGCCAGCCGGACGGTTTATTCACCGCCACCAGCCACTCGTCCTGATAGAGGATCTCAAGCGTCATGCATCTTCACCGGCAAACAGGGAATCCAGTTTTTCCAGTTCGACCAGCATGACGTCGCGCGCAGGATGCGTCGCTTCGAGCGCCATTTCATAATAGGGAGAGACAGCAAACGCCTGCGGCAGCGGATGACCGCCCTCAAGCAGGGCGTGCATGCGCGGAATTAACACCCACTGCAGCCACTCAAACGGGGCCAGCGTATCCAGGCAGAAAGGCTGGGTGCTCGCGAACGCTTCTGGCTGCGGCGCGGTCTCCTGCCACAGCTGATGTTGGCGCAAAAGGGCTTCGATGGCGTGCAACTGAGCACGAACGCTATCGTGTTGCGTCATAGTAACCTCAACTGAAAAAGTGAACGGCGCGCAGCATAGCATTGCGGAAGGCAGAAATAAAAAAAGGGAGCACTGTAAAAACAGTGCTCCCGGTTCGTTTCGCAGCATTCCAGCTACAATTCGTGCTCCCTGCTCATCCGTGACAACTTTTCCTGAAGCCCGAAGGCCTGGTCATCCGTCTACCTTTTGCATCCTTCACACATCTTCCTGACGTGTTTGTTTCATCCTGAAACGTCCTGGCCTTCCTGACCCACCGACCATCCTGACCGGCTCTCATTCTCCTTCCTGGAGGTGTCCCTTACGCATCCTGCGTTATCCGCTTCGCTTCATCCTGAAGCCTTCCTGCAGCGCCATCCTGACGAGTCCTGACTGAGAAACGCCATCATCCTGATGTTCGTTTCTCGTGTCGGCTTCCTGTCGACGGAGATAGAATCCGCTATTCCGCTTCGTCTTACAACCCACTCAGCCAGCGTTGTAAGACGCAGGGACTCCCTAAAAATAATAGGACGAACCACTAATCTATTGAAAAATAGATTGATATTAATCTGAATTAAATGAGGTAAGACTGAATGTTCCAGCGATCTCTCACAAACGTTGTAAGAGATCTCTCACACGCGATATAGCATCAGGGATTACAGAAGTGGCTCAAGTCGGGTGAGGAAATCCGCAAGAGAGGGGGCGAGAGTCTCGCGATTGCGGGTACCGATAGTCTCTTTAACCACTTCACCTGACAGGTTACAGACGGATAACACATCCAGTTCGCTGTCCAGCGTGGCAATAAAGAGCGTTGGAGAAAGCTTAAGGCGTTTTTGCGTGACAAGATGACCAATCAGGTTTTCCTGAACACGCTGCAGATCGTCTTCGCTCCAGGTCTGCAACAGCGTCAGCGTGATATCGGCAAAGCGCGCGGGCATATCCCCTGCAAACTGCGCGGTATAAAATGCGTGAACCGCTGGTTGTACCACAATGTCCATTGCCCGCTCAACCGCATTTACATTTTGCTCGCCGTCGAAGGGTTTTGGTTGCCAGATAACGTAACCGTCGAGCGAAGAGATAATACACGGTGAAGGTACGCCATATAAATCAGAACTTTGCGGCCACGAGCCCTGCTTTTCATGCCATGCGTCGCAGTAGCGGGTCGTAAAGGTAGTGAGGGCATTTGCAGTTTCGATGTCCACCGATTTCTCTCTTCTTGTCAGACAGGATAAACTCAGGCCATAAGTGTACCTGTAAAGTGGCTATGAAACATGTCTTACGAAAATCATCAGGCGTTAACCGGCTTAACGCTGGGTAAATCGACCGATTACCGCGATACCTACGATGCAAGCCTGCTGCAGGGCGTGCCGCGCAGCCTGAACCGCGATCCTCTGGGTCTGCACGCAGACGCGCTGCCGTTCGTGGGTGGCGATATCTGGACGCTGTACGAACTCTCGTGGCTCAACGCACGCGGCCTGCCGCAGGTGGCGGTGGGCCACGTTGAGCTGGACTATGCCAGCGTGAATCTCGTCGAGTCTAAAAGCTTTAAGCTCTATCTCAACAGCTTTAACCAGACAAAATTTAACAGCTGGGACGACGTTCAGCACACGCTGGAACGTGATTTAAGCGCCTGCGCGCAGGGAAAGGTGAGCGTTTCACTGTATCGCCTGCACGAGCTGGAAGGGCAGCCAATCGCCCACTTCAACGGGACCTGCATCGACGATCAGGATATTGAGGTGGAGAATTATGAATTTAGCGCCGATTACCTCGAAAACGCGGCGAGTGGCAAGGTGGTCGAAGAGACGCTGGTCAGCCATCTGCTGAAATCCAACTGCCTGATCACCCACCAGCCGGACTGGGGCTCGGTGCAGATCCAGTACCGCGGCCCGAAAATTGACCGGGAAAAATTGCTGCGCTACCTGGTGTCATTCCGACATCACAACGAATTCCACGAGCAGTGCGTGGAGCGCATCTTTAGCGATATTCAGCGCTTCTGCCAGCCAGAAAAACTGAGCGTTTATGCGCGCTATACCCGCCGCGGCGGTCTGGACATCAACCCGTGGCGCACCAACACCGATTTTGTGCCGGCGACCGGACGGCTGGTGCGTCAATAATATAAATATTTTCACAATATGCGCGGTATCTTCCGCGCTTTAGGTTGTGAAACGTCACGCGCCAGGGCTATTGTAATCAACAGGGAAAGACGATAATCGTCCCGTAAGGAGCTCACTTGATTACACATATTAGCCCGCTTGGCTCAATGGATATGTTGTCGCAGCTGGAAGTGGACATGCTTAAGCGCACGGCCAGCAGCGATCTTTATCAACTGTTTCGTAACTGTTCACTTGCCGTACTGAACTCCGGAAGCCTGACAGATAACAGTAAAGAACTGCTGTCCCGCTTCGAAAGCTTTGATATCAACGTGCTGCGCCGCGAGCGTGGCGTGAAGCTTGAAGTCATCAACCCGCCGGAAGAGGCCTTTGTTGACGGGCGTATCATTCGTTCACTTCAGGCTAACCTGTTTGCCGTGCTGCGTGACATCCTGTTTGTTAACGGGCAGATCCACAACGCAGGTCGTTTCCAGCATCTCGATCTGGAAAGCTCGGTCCATATCACCAACCTGGTGTTCTCCATTTTGCGTAACGCCCGTGCCCTGCACGTCGGCGAAGCGCCGAACATGGTTGTCTGCTGGGGCGGCCACTCCATTAACGAAACCGAATACCTTTATGCCCGTCGGGTTGGAACGCAACTCGGCCTGCGTGAGCTGAATATCTGTACCGGCTGCGGTCCGGGTGCGATGGAAGCACCAATGAAAGGAGCGGCGGTTGGGCATGCGCAACAGCGTTATAAAGAGGGACGGTTTATCGGCATGACCGAACCGTCCATCATCGCCGCTGAGCCACCTAACCCGCTGGTTAATGAGCTGATTATCATGCCGGATATTGAGAAGCGTCTTGAAGCGTTTGTCCGTATCGCCCACGGCATTATCATCTTCCCGGGCGGCGTGGGGACAGCGGAAGAGCTGCTCTATCTGCTGGGTATTCTGATGAACCCGGCCAACAAGGATCAGGTTCTGCCGCTGATCCTGACCGGGCCAAAAGAGAGCGCCGACTACTTCCGCGTGCTGGACGAGTTTATCGTGCACACGCTGGGTGAAGCCGCGCGTCGTCACTATCGCATCATCATTGACGATGCCGCGGAAGTGGCGCGCCAGATGAAAAAAGCGATGCCGCTGGTGAAGGAGAACCGTCGCGATACCGGCGATGCGTACAGCTTTAACTGGTCAATCCGTATTGCGCCAGACCTGCAGATCCCGTTCGAGCCAACGCACGAAAATATGGCGAACCTGAAACTCTACCCGGACCAGCCGGTGGAAGTGCTGGCTGCCGATCTGCGTCGCGCCTTCTCCGGTATTGTCGCGGGCAACGTGAAAGAGATGGGCATCCGCGCCATTGAACAGTACGGTCCGTACAAGATCCACGGCGACCCGGAGATGATGCGCCGCATGGACGACATGCTGCAGGGCTTTGTCGCCCAGCACCGCATGAAGCTGCCAGGCTCAGCCTACATTCCTTGCTACGAAATCTGCACATAACGCTTAGCGATATCTCATCAAAGCCGGGTCGCCCTGTTGCGCGTCCCGGCTTTTTTTATTCCTGATGTAATTCATACGAATCACTTATGTCTTTAACAAACTATGCCCAAACGCAAACGATTACCTTGTTTTCTCAACCGTAAATTATCAGCCTTAAACTAAATTACCCGTCAGAAAATACTAAAAACCCCTTTCTTTACAGCTAAAGACACCTATATCACGGGCCAGTCTTTCAGCTCACATGTCGTTGGTGGTAGCCTTCGCGCCCGTAAATTCTCTTTGGTGTTTTTTTAACAGATAAATGGTCTAAAGATGCCCACATCATAAGTGGATTATTGCATTTGGGATCAGGATCACTGATAGATTCATAACTAGAATGTATCTTTCCGCCCGCCAATAGTTACGGGCAAAAATTATTAAAAAACCGTCACTGAACGAATTTCATATTACCGTCAGGCACTTTTTCATCGGATTTGACTAAAAACCTGACAATTCGCTTCCTCCAGGAGATACAGATGGAAACCACTCAAACCAGCACCGTTGCTTCGATTGAATCCCGAAGTGGTTGGCGCAAAACGGATACCATGTGGATGCTTGGCCTTTACGGCACGGCAATCGGCGCTGGTGTACTGTTCCTTCCTATCAACGCAGGCGTCGGCGGTCTGATTCCGCTGATCATTATGGCTATCATTGCTTTCCCGATGACCTTCTTTGCACACCGCGGTTTGACCCGCTTCGTGCTGTCCGGTAAAAACCCGGGCGAAGACATCACTGAAGTGGTTGAAGAGCATTTCGGCGTGGGCGCAGGTAAGCTGATTACCCTGCTCTACTTCTTCGCGATTTACCCTATCCTGCTGGTTTACAGCGTGGCGATTACCAACACCGTTGAAAGCTTCATGCTGCACCAGCTGCACATGACGCCGCCTCCGCGTGCCATCCTGTCTCTGATCCTGATTGTCGGCATGATGACCATCGTGCGCTTCGGTGAGCAGATGATTGTGAAGGCGATGAGCGTGCTGGTGTTCCCGTTTGTGGCTGCACTGATGCTGCTGGCCTGCTACCTGATCCCACAGTGGAACGGTGCAGCGCTGGAAACCCTGTCCCTGAGCAGCGCATCGGCGACCGGTAACGGCCTGCTGATGACCCTCTGGCTGGCGATTCCGGTAATGGTCTTCTCCTTCAACCACTCTCCAATCATCTCTTCCTTCGCCGTTGCGAAACGTGAAGAGTACGGTAACGGCGCAGAGAAGAAGTGCTCCAGCATCCTGGCACGCGCTCACATCATGATGGTTCTGACCGTTATGTTCTTCGTCTTCAGCTGCGTACTGAGCCTTTCCCCGGCGGATCTGGCTGCAGCGAAAGAGCAGAACATCTCTATCCTGTCTTACCTGGCGAACCACTTTAACGCACCGCTGATTGCGTGGATGGCACCGATCATCGCGATTATCGCCATCACCAAATCCTTCCTGGGCCACTACCTCGGCGCACGTGAAGGCTTCAACGGTATGGTGATTAAATCTCTGCGCGGTAAAGGCAAGAGCATTGAAATCAACAAGCTGAACAAAATCACCGCGCTGTTCATGCTGCTCACCACCTGGGCAGTAGCGACCCTGAACCCAAGCATCCTGGGCATGATTGAAACCCTGGGCGGCCCGGTCATCGCGATGATTCTGTTCCTGATGCCGATGTACGCGATTCAGAAAGTCCCTGCTATGCGTAAGTACAGCGGTCATGTGAGCAACGTGTTTGTGGTCATCATGGGTCTTATCGCAATCTCTGCGATCTTCTACTCCCTGTACACCATGTTCTGATTACCACCCGCGCCGTTTTCGGACGGCGCACTCCTCCCTCTCTGACTGAAAGCAATGGACGCATCATGATTAGCGTATTCGATATCTTCAAAATCGGTATTGGTCCTTCCAGCTCTCATACCGTCGGACCGATGAAAGCCGGTAAGCAGTTCACGGATGACTTGATTGCACGCGGCATCTTGCACGACATTACGCGCGTGGTTGTAGATGTGTACGGCTCGCTTTCCCTGACCGGGAAAGGCCACCATACCGATATCGCGATTATCATGGGCCTGGCGGGAAACCTGCCGGATACCGTTGATATTGATGCGATCCCTGGTTTCATCCAGGACGTTAATACCCACGGGCGCCTGCTGCTGGCGAACGGCGAGCACGAGGTTGAATTCCCGGTTGACCATTGCATGAATTTCCATGCGGACAACCTGTCGCTGCACGAAAACGGCATGCGCATTACCGCGCTGGCCGGCGAAAAAGCGGTATACAGCCAGACGTATTACTCTATCGGCGGCGGTTTTATCGTCGACGAAGACCACTTTGGTCAAACCAGTACCTCTTCTGTCGAGGTGCCGTATCCGTACAAAACGGCGGCAGACCTCCAGCGCCACTGCCAGGAGACGGGCCTTTCCCTCTCCGGCCTGATGATGAAAAACGAGCTGGCACTTCACAGCAAAGAGGAGCTCGAACAGCACTTCACAAACGTTTGGGAAGTGATGCGCGGCGGTATTGAGCGCGGGATCACCACCGAAGGCGTTCTGCCGGGCAAACTTCGCGTGCCGCGTCGTGCTGCAGCGCTGCGCCGTATGCTGGTGAGCACCGACAAAACGACCACGGACCCGATGGCCGTGGTGGACTGGATCAACATGTTCGCCCTGGCGGTAAACGAAGAGAACGCCGCAGGGGGCCGTGTGGTCACCGCGCCGACCAACGGTGCCTGCGGTATCGTTCCGGCGGTGCTGGCGTACTACGACAAGTTTATCCGTGAAGTGAACGCGAACTCGCTGGCGCGCTACCTGCTGGTGGCCAGTGCAATTGGTTCGCTGTATAAGATGAACGCGTCTATTTCCGGTGCGGAAGTGGGCTGTCAGGGTGAAGTCGGCGTGGCGTGCTCTATGGCGGCGGCGGGTCTGGCGGAACTCTTGGGCGCAAGCCCGACGCAGGTGTGCATCGCAGCGGAAATCGGCATGGAACATAACCTGGGGCTGACCTGTGACCCGGTTGCCGGCCAGGTACAGGTTCCGTGCATCGAGCGTAACGCGATTGCCTCCGTGAAGGCGGTTAACGCGGCACGTATGGCGCTGCGCCGCACCAGCGAGCCGCGCGTCTGTCTCGATAAGGTTATCGAAACCATGTACGAAACCGGTAAAGATATGAACGCCAAATACCGCGAAACCTCTCGCGGCGGCCTGGCGATGAAGATCGTAACCTGCGATTAAGCCTCTCAGGAAGCCTCGTTTTGCGAGGCTTCTTCCTGTTTTCCCCACCATTCATAGTTTCACGCTGCTGACAGTGTTACCCTTCACGTATGAGATAGAAGGGAGATTATCTGTGGCCGTTCATTTACTTATCGTCGATGCACTAAACCTGATTCGCCGTATCCATGCGGTACAGGGGACGCCTTGTAAAGACACCTGCCTGCACGCTCTGGAACAGCTTATCCGCCACAGCGAGCCCACCCATGCGGTCGCGGTTTTTGATGACGAAGACCGCAACACGGGCTGGCGACACCAGCGTTTGCCCGACTACAAAGCCGGACGCGCACCGATGCCGGACGATCTTCACGCTGAATTGCCCATGCTGCGCGCTGCATTTGAACAGCGGGGCGTCCCCTGCTGGGGCGCACAGGGAAATGAAGCCGACGATCTCGCAGCCACTCTGGCCGTAAAGGTAGCCAGCGCCGGGCATCAGGCCACTATCGTTTCAACTGACAAAGGCTACTGTCAGCTGCTCTCCCCAACTATCCGCATTCGCGACTATTTTCAAAAACGCTGGCTGGACGCGCCGTTTATTGCCAGCGAGTTCGGCGTCTCGCCCGGACAACTGCCGGATTACTGGGGGCTGGCAGGCATCAGCAGCTCTAAGGTTCCGGGTGTCGCCGGTATTGGGCCGAAAAGCGCCGCGCAGCTGCTGGACGATTTTCAGAGTCTGGAAGGGATTTACGCCCGTCTGGATGAGGTGCCGGAAAAGTGGCGCAAGAAGCTGGAGGCGCATAAAGAGATGGCGTTTATCTGCCGGGAAATCGCAACGCTACAGACGGATTTACAGCTCGACGGGAATTTACAGCAGCTGCGTTTAGAACGTTAAAACCACTACACAGTTTTTTGCCCGGTAAGCGCAGCGCCACCGGGCAAAACAAAGCACGCACTATCGCTCGTCGCGACGTCCGCCGACCGCTGCCCACCAGCGACGAATGTGCACCGTCACCTCTTCGCGGTCGTGATACAGCTGACGCGCCTGGATCTCCACGTTAATACCGTGTTCATCCATCTGCTCCTGAATGTAGGCCAGGTTCTGCGACACTTCCTCATAGCGCTTTTTCATCGGCAGCTTGAGGTTGAAAATGGTCTCACGACACCAGCCGTTGACAAGCCAGGAGGCCATCAGCGCGGCGACTTTTGCCGGCTTCTCAACCATATCGCACACCATCCACGAGATGTTGTTACGGTTCGGGCGATAGCGGAAACCGTCTTCACGCAGCCAGGTGACCTGCCCGGTGTCCATCAGGCTTTGCGCCATTGGGCCGTTATCAACGGACGATACCCACATGTTGCGTTTCACCAGCTGATAGGTCCAGCCGCCCGGGCACGCGCCAAGGTCGACGGCGTACATGCCGTTTGCCAGACGCTCATCCCACTCATCCGCCGGGATAAAGACGTGGAACGCCTCTTCCAGCTTGAGCGTGGAACGGCTTGGCGCATCGGCCGGGAAGCGCAAACGCGGGATGCCCATAAAGAAGGGAGAGTTGTTGGTGGTGTACGAATAGCCTGCATAGCAGCAGCCCGGTGCGATAAAGAAGATATGCACCACCGGACGCTTCGGCGTTTCGTAGTTCGTCAGCACGCCCGCATCACGCAGCGCCGCACGCAGCGGCACGGTGAACTTACGGCAGAACTTCATCAGCTCTTTACTTTCGTTGGTATCCGCCACTTCAACGCGCAGATCGCCGCCCTTTTCCACCACGCCCTGCAGCATGCCGACAATTGGCGTGATGCGGTCTTCCGGCGGAAGATCCTTCAGCAGCTCACCCGCAACAAACATCTGGCGAGCAAAGATCAGCGAGCTGAACGGCAGCTCGCGTGCCAGCTTGTCTGCGTCTTCGGGCTGGTAGCACTCGAATACCACATAGCCCGCGTTCTCTTTTACGCGGGCAAAGCCGAAGACTTCGCGCTTCGCCGCTTTATCGGTAATTTCCGCGGCGCACTCTTTCTCAAACCCCGGGCGACAATATAAAACAACCTTATTCATGAACAACGCCCTTGCGTTTCAGACGGATAGCTCCGATAAACATTAATACCCAACCCGCCAGGAAGCTGAAGCCACCGACGGGTGTAACGAACGCCCACAGGCGCAGATGTGAGAGCGCAAGGCAGTACAGGCTACCGCTGAATAACACGGTACCTAGCGCCATAAACACGCTGCTCCAGTAAAACCAGATACTGATACGACGCTGCATCGCCACCGCCAGCCCAAAAATAGCCAGCGTGTGGAATGCCTGATATTCAAGGCCGGTCTGGATCCAGCCCATCTCTACAGCGCCCAAAGACTTGCTTAATACATGTGCGCCAAAGGCGCCCAGTGCAACAAAAATAAAGCCACTCACCGCGGCAAAAATCAGCATGAATCGGCTGGTCATGTTTAAGTCCTGAGTTGATGCGTGCCCGGCACACAAACGTTATTGTTCATACCTGAAGCGGAATTTTTCTTGCTCGGTTGCCGCTTTCGCCAGTATCCACTGCCGGAAGGCGGCTATTTTACCCAGTTCTGCCTGACTGTCATGACAAACCAGATAAAACGCATTCTTGCTGACCAGTACATCATTAAAAGGGCAGACCAGGCGGCCTGCCTCAATTTCAGACTGCGCCATGACGTTGTTCGCCAACGCCACGCCTTGTCCGTGAATGGCAGCCTGTAACACCATCGCACTGTGGCTAAAGATGGGTCCCTGCTGCACGTTTATATGAGTAAGACCTAATTGACGGGTATAAGTTTGCCAGTCGCGGCGAGAGGCATCATGCAAAAGCGTATGCTGCGCCAGATCAGCGGGAGACTTCAGCGCCTTGTCGCCCGTTAACAGCAGGGGAGAACAGACCGGCAGGAGATATTCTGCGTATAATTTCTCAACACGCAAGCCCGGCCAGTTACCGCGACCATAAAAAATGGCGACATCCACGTCATCGGCCAGCTTGTCCTCCTGACGATCTACCGCCTGGATTCGAACGTCGATCCCCGGATAAGCTGAGTTAAAGCTTGAGAGTCTGGGCACCAGCCATTGGATCGCAAAACTGGGCAATAAACTGACAGTCAGGGCACCTTTTGCACTGCGAGCCTGCAGCTTACGCGTGGCTTCCGTAAGCTGGGAAAAAATCTCTTTAATATCCTGAAAATAGCTCTGCCCCTCTTCGGTCAACAGCAACGAACGGTTGCGTCGACGAAACAGCTTAAGGCCCAGAAAATCCTCCAGAGACTTGATTTGGTGACTTACTGCGGCCTGTGTCACAAAAAGCTCATCTGCTGCGCGGGTAAAGCTCAGGTGACGTGCTGCTGCATCAAAAACACGTAATGCATTAAGAGGTGGCAATCGCTTTGACATGGTTATCTGGCTTAGATGTTAACGGATTTTAACAAACAGGAAACAACGTTTAACCTATTAGTTTTTTTTATCTGAGCCATTATAATTTGTCCGTTGAGGAACTACCAGCAAATACCTATAGTGGCGGCACTTCCTGAGCCGGAACGAAGAGCTTTTTTCGGAATGCGTGTTCTGAAGGGCTTTTGGCTTACGGTTGTGATGTTGTGTTGTTGTGTTTGCAATTGGTCTGCGATTCAGACCACGGTAGCAACGCTACCAATTTTTCACTTCCTGTACATTTACCCTGTCTGTCCATAGTGATTAATGTAGCACCGCCAATTTGCGGTGCTTTTTTTTCGCTTGCGATCTGTTAATGCTCGATCTCTTTCATCTCTTTCACGTCCGTGCGGTTGATCTGCTGCTTGTTCCCGTTAGCATCTTTGTACGAAATCATCCCGGTATCATTATCGGTAGTCGGTTTCCCTTCCGAAACGATAGAACGACCATCGTTGGTGTGCATCACGTAGTTATTACCAGAACAGGCGCTCAGGGCAAAAGTAAACGCACAGGCAGAAATGATTGCAGCTGTCTTATTCATGATTATTCTCCTTTAGCAATTAATGCTATTCAAACCTCGATTTATAACAGGCTAAAACATCCGCCTAACACTATTTAGCATAACCTGCTTTTTTAGGGTCATCAGGATAAGCAGACAATTCTGATAGATATCAACCTCCTTGCCCTGCAGCTGAAATTGCGCGACGATCGCTATATTGAAATGAGGAATCCCATGAACGCTTTCAGCCCTGCGCAGTTCCGCGCACAGTTTCCGGCCCTGGCCGATGCCGGTATTTATCTGGATAGCGCCGCCACCGCCCTTAAGCCCCAGGCGGTGATTGAGGCCACGCAGCAGTTCTACAGCCTGAGCGCCGGGAACGTGCATCGCAGCCAGTTTGCCGAAGCGCAGCGGTTAACCGCGCGCTATGAAGCGGCACGCGATCAGGTCGCTCGCCTGATCAATGCCGAAAGCGGGAAAAACATCGTCTGGACACGCGGCACGACCGAGGCCATCAACATGGTGGCCCAGTGCTACGCGCGCCCGCTGCTTCAGCCGGGCGATGAGATCGTCGTCAGCGAGGCGGAACATCACGCCAACCTGGTGCCGTGGCTGATGGTGGCCGAGCAGACGGGCGCACGCGTGGTGAAGCTTCCGCTGGGGGCAAACCTTCTGCCAAATGTGGCCCGCCTCCCCGAGCTGATTACCTCCCGCAGCCGCATTCTGGCGCTCGGACAGATGTCGAACGTCACGGGAGGTTGCCCGGATCTGGCTCAGGCCATTCGCATAGCCCATGCCAGCGGGATGGTGGTGATGGTCGACGGCGCTCAGGGCGTGGTGCACTTCCCCGCCGACGTGCAGGCGCTGGATATCGACTTCTATGCCTTCTCAGCACATAAACTTTATGGGCCAACCGGTATTGGGGCGCTGTACGGCAAGCCAGAACTGCTGGCAAAAATGACGCCGTGGCTTGGTGGCGGCAAAATGATTACCGAAGTGTCGTTCGAGGGCTTCAAAACGCAGGACGTCCCCTATCGTCTGGAAGCCGGTACGCCGAACGTGGCGGGGGTGATTGGCTTAAGCGCGGCGCTGGAGTGGCTGGCTGAAATCGACATTGTTCAGGCTGAAAGCTGGAGCCGGGGGCTGGCGACGCTGGCAGAGGAAGAACTCAAAAAGCGCCCGGGCTTCCGCTCGTTCCGCGTTCAGGACTCAAGCCTGCTCGCCTTTGATTTTGCGGGCGTACATCACAGCGACATGGTGACGCTGCTGGCCGGGTATGGCATTGCCCTGCGTGCCGGACAGCACTGCGCCCAGCCGCTGCTGGCGGCGCTTGGCGTTAACGGTACGCTGCGCGCCTCGTTTGCGCCGTATAATACCCAAAGCGATGTCGACGCGCTGGTTGCCGCCGTTGACCGTGCCCTTGAAATACTGGTGGATTAATGACTAGCGCTGCTTTAGCCGGACATCCGTTTGGCACCGTCATCACAGAAGAGACCTTGAAACAGACCTTCGCCCCGCTCCAGCAGTGGGAAGATAAATATCGACAGCTGATCCTGCTGGGTAAACAGCTCCCTGCCCTTTCAGACGATCTCAAAGCGCAGGCGAAAGAGATTGCGGGCTGTGAGAACCGAGTCTGGCTGGGCGTGAGCGTCTCCGGCGAAAAGCTGCACTTCTTCGGCGACAGCGAGGGCCGGATTGTCCGGGGCCTGCTGGCCGTATTGTTGACCGCTGTTGAAGGAAAAAGCGCGGCGGAACTGCTGGCCCATTCGCCGCTGGCATTATTTGATGAGCTGGGACTGCGCGCGCAGCTCAGCGCCTCGCGCGGTCAGGGGCTGATCGCGCTAAGCGAAGCCGTGCAGGACGCCGCACGCCAGGCTCAGGCCTGACGCTCCGCTTTCGCCATCATCTTCTTCAGGGCGTGTGACACCGCCACAAAGCCAAAGGAAGCGGTCACCATCGTGGCCGCGCCAAAGCCTGAGGCGCAATCCATTCTCTTTGGGCCTTCCGCCGTGCTTTTCATCGCGCACACGGAGCCGTCCGCCTGCGGGTAGACCAGCGCTTCGGTCGAGAACACGCAGTCAACGCCCAGCTTGCCTTTGCTGTTCTTCACCACGTTAAAGTCGCTCTTCAGGCGCTCACGCAGCTTAGCCGCCAGCGGATCCTGAATGGTTTTCGCCAGATCGGCTACCTGGATCTGCGTAGGGTCGATTTGCCCGCCCGCGCCGCCCGTCGTCACCAGGGGAACCTTGTAACGACGACAGTAGGCGATCAGCGCCGCTTTTGGCCGCACGCTGTCGATGGCGTCAATCACATAGCTGTAGCCTTTGCTCATATACTCCGCGACGTTATCTGCCGTCACAAAGTCGTCGATCACCGTAACCTGACATTCCGGGTTGATCAGGCGGATACGCTCCGCCATGACCTCAGACTTCGCCAGACCGACGTTATCGAGCAGGGCGTGGATTTGACGGTTGGTGTTGGTGACGCAAACGTCATCCATGTCAATCAGGGTGATTGCGCCAATACCGGTTCTTGCCAGCGCTTCTGCCGCCCACGACCCCACACCACCAATGCCCACGACGCAGACATGCGCATCCGCAAACAGCTGCAGGGCTTTTTCACCATATAAACGTGCCGTCCCGCCAAAACGCTGGCGCCAGGCGTCGCTGATTACCACAGACATAAAACCTCAGATGTAAAAAGGGTGAGGTTATCCTCACCCTGAACAGTAATCCGTATTGCGCTCAGAATACCACAATCAGCCGCTGAATACGTTTCCGGCACCTGGCGCCGCCTTCAGTACCCACACGCGTCCGTAGTGATTATACCAGCCCGCGCGATGACCTGCGTCAGGGCCAATACCCTGATAGATGTCGAAGTGCTGGCCTTTAATCGCCCCGCCGACGTCCAGCGCCACCATCAGACGCAGCTCATACTGGCCGTTGAACTTGCCGTTGTTGTCCAGCAGCGGGACCTCAGCAAGCAGCGTGGTGCCTGCAGGAATAATCGAACGATCGGATGCTACCGACGCGCGGCCAATCAGCGGAACTGCGCTCGCCCCTTTCACCGGCGCGAAGTTTTGCGGTTTAAAGAAGACGAACGACGGGTTCTGCTCAAGCAGCTCGCGCACCTCGGCTTCGCTGTGCTTCTCGCCCCACTCGCGGATCGCCTGCATCGACATATCTTCTTTCTTCACTTCGCCGCGGTCGATCAGCACCTTGCCGATACTGCGATAGGCATGGCCGTTTTTACCGGAATAGCTGAAGAAGTTAAGTGGCGAACCGTCGCCAAAATCAATGTAGCCGCTGCCCTGAACGTCCATGATGAAGTTATCCATCAGGGAGTTGCTGTAGGCCAGAACGTAGTTTTCGCTCAGCGCACCGGCGTAGATCTCGGCGCGCGACGGGAGGCGACCGCGTTTTGGCGGCATACGGTAGATAGGATACTGGAACTCGCCCTGACGCGAGTGTCGTGCCTGGATAACTGGGGTGTAATAGCCGGTAAACTGGACGTTGCCGTAGTTATCGGCCCCTTCCATCTGCCAGGCGTCGATACCAAACTGGCGCATATTGCGCGTATCGCCGCCTGCTTTCAGCCAGTCCTGGACCGCGTTATATACGCTACTCTGGGCGCCATACAGACGCGGCGACGCGTTGCGGATCTGGTAGACCTGCTCGGAGAAATCACCGGCATTAATCGGTGCGCCGACAGCATCAGGCTGATTAACTAAAGAGAAAGGCTGGGATAACTTCCCGTCTTTATACTGTTGACCGCGATCGGTCGGTTTGGAAGAACAGGCCGCAAGAATCGCTACCATTGCGCCCGTCATCAGATACTTCGCCCAACGTCCTTTCATTATATCTCGTCTTTAAGTTGCCCATTTCCGCGTGATGAAGATAACAAACCGCCAGGGCTAATGAAATGCGATCGCATGCCCTTTGGCAAATTTTGCGCAAAAAATAGTCCAAACAACGCCATGTCGTTCAATTTACATACAAAATCATGATAAATGTGAAAAAGGGGTTGCATCACAAGTCTATCCGAGTATAGTGCGCATCCACGGACGCGGGGTGGAGCAGCCTGGTAGCTCGTCGGGCTCATAACCCGAAGGTCGTCGGTTCAAATCCGGCCCCCGCAACCAATTAAAATTTGATGAAGTATCTTCTACGACCAGTAGAAAGACGGACGCGGGGTGGAGCAGCCTGGTAGCTCGTCGGGCTCATAACCCGAAGGTCGTCGGTTCAAATCCGGCCCCCGCAACCAATCAAATTTGAAGAAGTAAGTTTCTACAAGAGTAGAAAGACGGACGCGGGGTGGAGCAGCCTGGTAGCTCGTCGGGCTCATAACCCGAAGGTCGTCGGTTCAAATCCGGCCCCCGCAACCAACACTTCTAAAACAATAAACACCCTGAAGGGTGTTTTTTTGTATCTGTCGTTTGTGAATTTGCCGGGCGTGTACCCGGCTGAAAGCGTTATCCGCGCCGCGCCAGCGTCGCCCCGTCAGAGAAATACGCACGGATCCCTGCCAGAATCGACTCTGCAACCTCCTGCTGGAATTTTGCCGTCTTGAGCTTACGCTCCTCTTCCACGTTACTGATAAACGCGGTTTCAACCAGGATGGACGGAATATCCGGCGCCTTGAGTACCGCAAATCCGGCCTGTTCAACGCTGTTCTTATGCAGCTTATTGATGTTCCCCAGCTTGCCCAGCACCGCTTTACCAAACTTCAGGCTGTCGTTAATGGTCAGCGACTGCACCATATCGAACATGGTGTGGTCGACGTAGCGATCGCCGCTTTTGCTTACGCCACCAATCAGGTCCGAGGCGTTCTGGGTGTCCGCAAGGTATCTCGCGGCGGTACTGGTCGCGCCTTTGGTTGAGAGCGCGAACACGGACGAACCGCTTGGCTGGCGGCTGGTAAACGCATCCGCATGGATCGACACGAACAAATCTGCGCGCTGCTTCTGTGCTTTCGCCACCCGGACCTTCAGCGGAATAAAGATATCTTCATTGCGCGTCATATAGGCGCGCATATTGCCTTCTTTATCAATCAACGCCTTCAGGCGACGGGCAATTTGCAGCACCACGTCTTTTTCACGCGTACGGTATTTTCCCACCGCGCCGGAGTCTTCGCCGCCGTGGCCAGGATCGAGCATGATCACAATCGGACGATCGCGCCCTGCTTTCCCCGGCTGCGGACCACTTTGCGCGGGCGGCACCTGACGCTGAAGATCGCCTTTGTTGTAATCCTCCAGCAGGGCGAGAAGCGGATCCTGAATATCCGTCGCATTGGCCGGGTAGAGATCCATGACCAGTCGCTCTTTAAACGTCGCGACGGGCGCCAGGGCGAACAGCTGCGGCTTCACGTTCTGCTTAAGCTCAAACACCATGCGCACGGTTTGCGGATCGAACTGCCCGACGCGCGCCGATTTAATAAACGGATCGTCGCCGCGGATCTGCGCCGCCATCCCTTTCAGCACGGAGTTGAGGTTAACGCCTTCGAGATCCACCACCACGCGTTCCGGGTTGCTGAGGGCAAATTGCTTATATTTCAGCACGCGATTGGATTCGACCGTCACGCGCGTATAGGTCGACGATGGCCAGACGCGCACCGCTACCACCTGACTGGTTGCGGCAAGACCGACCTGACTGACGCTAAGCAACCACATTGCCCCGGCCCCTTTTAACAAACGGCGGCGGCTTATTGCTGAATTGGATCCCGACATGCTTCTCCCGAGCAAGAACACTGACTGATATACAAAATGTCCAGATTGACCGAAAACTTTAACGAATGACGCATAAACTGTCATCTATAAAAGGGTAAACAATCATACGCTAACGCACGGATTACTTACCAAATTCTGTGGGTCGTGGAAAATTTGCGCTTGCACACGCGGTCACAATCGAATAAAAATACATAAATTACGAATAAACATTCATTAAGGGTTGTGCCATGGTGAAGGAACGTAGAACCGAACTGGTCCAGGGATTCCGCCATTCTGTTCCCTATATCAACGCCCATCGGGGAAAAACGTTTGTCATCATGCTTGGCGGCGAAGCCATTGAGCATGAAAATTTTTCCAGCATCGTCAATGACATTGGCCTGCTGCACAGCCTCGGGATCCGCCTGGTGGTGGTTTATGGCGCCCGTCCGCAGATCGACGCCAACCTGGCCGCTCATCACCACGAGCCGATTTACCACAAACATACCCGCGTCACGGATGCCAAAACCCTTGAGCTGGTGAAACAGGCGGCAGGTCTGCTGCAGCTGGATATTACCGCTCGCCTGTCCATGAGCCTGAACAACACGCCGCTGCAGGGCGCGCATATCAACGTCGTGAGCGGCAACTTTATCATTGCCCAGCCGCTCGGCGTGGACGATGGCGTGGATTACTGCCACAGCGGTCGCATTCGTCGTATTGATGAAGAAGCTATTCACCGCCAGCTGGACAGCGGAGCCATCGTCCTGATGGGCCCGGTCGCCGTTTCCGTGACTGGCGAAAGCTTTAACCTGACGTCCGAGGAGATTGCCACGCAGCTGGCAATCAAGCTGAAGGCGGAAAAAATGATTGGGTTCTGCTCCTCCCAGGGCGTCGTGAACGATGAGGGAACGATCGTGCCGGAACTCTTCCCGAACGAAGCCCAGGCTCGCGTGGAAGCGCTGGAAGCTGAAGGCGATTATCACTCCGGCACCGTCCGGTTCCTGCGTGGCGCCGTGAAGGCCTGCCGCAGCGGCGTGCGCCGCAGCCACCTTATCAGCTATCAGGAAGACGGGGCCCTGCTGCAGGAGCTGTTCTCCCGCGACGGTATTGGTACACAGATTGTGATGGAGAGTGCGGAGCAGATCCGCCGCGCCACCATCAACGACATCGGCGGCATTCTGGAGCTGATCCGCCCGCTGGAACAGCAGGGTATCCTGGTGCGTCGTTCACGCGAGCAGCTGGAGATGGAGATCGACAAATTCACCATTATTCAGCGCGATAACCTGACCATCGCCTGCGCCGCGCTCTATCCGTTCCCGGAAGAGAAGATCGGTGAAATGGCCTGCGTGGCGGTGCATCCTGATTACCGTAGCTCTTCACGCGGTGAAATGCTGCTTGAGCGCGTGGCGGCACAGGCGCGCCAGATGGGGCTGAGCAAGCTGTTCGTCCTGACGACGCGCAGCATTCACTGGTTCCAGGAGCGCGGCTTCACGCCGGTGGATATTGATTCCCTGCCGGAAACAAAGAAAGAAATGTACAACTATCAGCGTCGTTCAAAAGTGCTGATGGCGGACCTTGGATGATACTACGCCCTCACCGTCCGGCGAGGGCTTTCGTTCAGAGGGACTCAAATATCGCGCTCAGCCCGCTTCGGCGTTCCGTACGGGTGGCGATCGCCTGCACCAGCACCCGTTCATCGGCATAAAGCGACAGGCGCTGACGCGCGCGCGTAATGGCGGTATAGATCAGTTCGCGGGTAATAACGGGTGAAAGCTGCGTAGGCAGGATCAGCGCCGCATGGTTAAATTCGGAGCCCTGGGATTTATGCACCGTCATCGCCCAGGCGGTTTCATGCTCGGGCAAACGGCTCGGCTGGAAGGACTTCACGCTCCCGTCCGGCATCTGGAACCAGACGCGTAGTCCCTGACCGCAGTCGAGCGCAATCCCGATATCCCCGTTAAACAACCCCAGCGCGCTGTCGTTACGGGAGATCATCACCGGTCGCCCTTCATACCAGCGCGAATGCGGGGTACGGTTAATTTTGCGTTTTTGCGCCAGCAGCTGTTCCAGCCTGTCGTTGAGACCCCGGACGCCAAAGGGGCCTTCCCTCAGCGCACAGAGCAGCTGGTATTCGCCAAACGCGGCAATGATCTGCTCAGGCGCACTTTGCTTTTGTACGCTTGTCAGAAAGTGCTGATACCCCTGCAGAGCGTCGTCCAGCATCGCCTGATACTCTTCCCCGTTTTGCAGCGATTTTTTCTCAATATCCGTAAAGGTTCCGGCAAACACCGCTGAGGTGGCGTGTCTGTCTCCCCGGTTTACGGCCGCCGCAAGCTGGCCGATTCCGGAATCGCTGCCGAAACGGTAGCTTTTCTGCAGCAGACACAGGCTGTCGCGCAGCGCGCCTGCAAGAGAGTGGCTTTCAGAGGTGAGCGTACATCCGGTAAGACGGGCTAACTCCTGAGCGCGTTCAGCGGTATATCCCAGGCTGGCATAGGTGCAAATATCGCCCAGCACTGCCCCCGCCTCTACGGAGGCAAGCTGGTCACGATCGCCGAGGAAAATGACGCGCGCGTGCGGCGGTAGCGCATCAATCAAACGCGACATCATCGTCAGATCAATCATTGAGGCTTCATCCACCACCAGCACATCCAGGTGCAGCGGGTTACCGGCATGGTAGCGCAGACGCTGGCTGCCAGGCTGTGCGCCAAGCAAACGGTGCAGCGTGCTGGCTTCATTGGGAAAAAGCGCAAGCTGCTCCCCGGTAAGCGGCAGCTTTTGCAGCGCGCCGCCTAACGACTCCGTAAGACGCGCAGCGGCTTTACCGGTTGGGGCCGCCAGGCGAATACGGCACTTTTGCTCCCCCGATAACTGAATCAGCGCGGCGAGCAGTTTTGCCACGGTGGTCGTTTTCCCGGTGCCCGGACCGCCAGAAATGACCGAGATCCGACGCGTTAACGCCACGGCAGCTGCCACTTTCTGCCAGTCTGTCGCATCGTCAGATATAAACAGCGTATCCAGCGTTTGCCGGAGCTGCGTTTCATCGCAGGGAAGCGGCGCGTTGCTCTCGCTGAAGAAGCGCGCCACCGTCAGTTCGTTACGCCACAGCCGGTTAAGATACAAACGTTCGCCGACAAGGATCATCGGCGTCCCGGTATCGGCTCCGCTTACGGCAGGCGAGCCGAGTAATATCTCCTGCCAGTCAACGGCGTCACCGAGCTGCGCGAAACACGCCTGTAAAGCTGGCGGCATTTTCTCATCCACCGCCAGACGCGACAGCGGCAGGCACACGTGCCCTTCCCCCGCGTCTTTGCTAAGAATGGCTGCGGCAAGCATGACGGCAGGCTCCTCACCTGCCACCATCATGGCAAACTGCACGTCCAGGTGGCGCAGTAATCGTTGTTCAACCGCGTCCAGCAGTAGCGCCTGCATCGTCATGCCACCTCCTCCGTGCTCGCAGCAAACAGGTTATCCATTTTTTCAATCAGTTCCTCAGCCGGACGCGTGCTAAAGATGCCGGAACGCGGGTCGTTAGCATCCACGCCGCGCAGGAACAGGTAAATCACGCCGCCAAAATGCGCTTCGTAACGGTAATTGGCCATGCGATGGCGCAGGTAACGGTGCAGCGCCAGGGTGTAAAGCTGGTACTGCAGATCGTAGCGATGCAGTTGCATTGCCGACGCCATCGCCTGTTGGGTATAGGCTTCGCTGCTGTCACCGAGCCAGTTCGATTTGTAATCCAGCAGGTAGTAGCGTCCTTCGTGGCGGAAAACCAGGTCGATAAAGCCTTTGAGCATCCCCTGCACCTGGCGGAAATTCAGCGGCGGGCATCCGACAGATAGCGGATCGTACTCGCGGATCAGCGCATCAAGCGCCTCGGCCCTGAGCGGGCTGGCGATGGGGAGATAAAACTCCATCTCCACCTGCTTATCTTTGGCGGTCAACTGATTCAGCGAAATACCCTGCGTCGTGAGCGGCGCGTGCAGAACCGCGCGGATCCAGTCGGTGAGAACCGGCTGCCACTGTGCGTCGTAACCACCGCTCTGTAACATCTTCAGCACCCACTCTTCGGAAACCGGCTGGGTGAAATCCAGCTCTTCAAACAGGCTGTGCAAAAACGTGCCCGGAGAAGCGCCGCGAGGGAACTGGTGCGGCGTCAACACAGGCTCAGCCGGCACGCTACCGGCGCCTGCGGCATCCACGTCCAGTTTTGGCATCAGATCCTGCGCAATACTCTGCCCGTGCTGCTGTAAGCCGGAGTAGCTGGTAACGCGCCAGTCGTCGGCAATGGTACGTACCACCTGACGGGCATGGAGATCTGACTCGTGCGGATCCGGCATGTGCCAGCGGCTGTTATCGGGCAGCGATGGAATATGCAGGGCAACATGCTCAGTGCAAAGCGATTCGATGCACTGGCGCAGGCCCGCCGCGTCTTTGGGCTCACCCTGTTGAATAAGCCGCCCCAGCGCGCTCAGATGAAAATCGCTCTCCCCGGTCTTTTCGCCACGGCGACGGAACAGCGGCGCAACGCCCAGGCTGCAGTGCCATACCGAACGGGTCAGCGCCACGTAAAGCAGGCGCAGGTCTTCCGCCAGACGCTCGGCTTCGGCCAGCTCAACGCTGGACTCCGCGTTGCTGAGATCGAGCACCGCCTCGAATGACTCGCGATCGTGGTAAAAAGCCTGATCCTGCACGCGGTAATTGGCGATAAACGGCAGCCAGACCAGCGGATATTCCAGGCCTTTCGACTTGTGAATGGTGACGATCTGCACCAGATGTTTATCACTCTCGAGGCGCATCTGCTGGCTGGATGAATTGCTGTTCGGATCGGCAATCTGCTGCGCCAGCCAGCGCACCAGGGCGTGCTCGCTCTCCAGCTGCGTACCCGCTTCCTGCAAGAGTTCGCTGATGTGCAAAATATCGGTCAAACGGCGCTCGCCGCCTGCGGTAGCCAGCATATTCTCCGCAATGTGGCGCTGTGCCATGAGCTCGCGCACCATCGCCATAACTCCACGCTTCTGCCATTTTTCGCGGTAGCGCACAAACTCCTCTACCACAGCATCCCACGCGGCTTCGTCATTGTTGAGCGCATCTATATCCCGCGCGTTCAGTCCGAGCATCGCGCTGGCTAATGCGCTACGCAATGTACTTTCCCGCTCCGGGGCCAGCACGGCCTGGAGCAGCCATAACATCTCTTGCGCCTCAAGCGTTTCAAAGACGCTGTCACGGTTCGATAGATAGACGGAGGGAATATTCAGTAACGTCAGGGCGTCTCGGATTAATGCGGCCTCCTGACGGCTGCGCACCAGCACCGTAATATCCGATGCCTTTACCGGGGTGGGGTTATCCCCCTTCCACAGCAGCGCCTCGCCCCTCGCCCCGGCACTGAGCCAGTCACGGATTTGCGCAGCACAGTGCTGGGCCATGGCATTTTGATAGTCGGCAACGCCGCAGCCTTCCCCATTCAGCAGCCAGAAGTTCATGGCAGGCTGCGTCACGCCGTTAAACTCGAAGCGCAGCGAGGCATTTTTCGGGGCAAATTTTACCGGCTGAAACGGGATCTCCCGGAACATAAACGCCATATCCATGCGGCTAAAGAGCGCGTTGACGCTCTCCACCATGCCTGGAGAGGATCGCCAGTTAGTATCGAGCGTGTAGTGCGCGTCAACCTCGCTGCGGGCTTTCATATAGGTGAAAATATCCGCCCCGCGGAAGGCGTAAATGGCCTGTTTCGGATCGCCGATTAACAGTAGCGCGGTGCCGGGCTGCTGGCGCCAGATACGGCGGAAAATGCGGTACTGCTGAGGGTCGGTGTCCTGAAATTCGTCTATCATCGCAACCGGGAAGCGGGTGCGAATCGCGGCGGCAAGCGCTTCGCCGTTTTCACTGCACAGCGCCGCATCAAGGCGGCTCAGCATATCGTCGAAACCCAGTTCACCCCGGCGGCGTTTCTCGCGCGCCACGGCTTCGCGAATTTCGGTCATGGCGCGAGCGATCATCAGATCGTTGAGCGTAAGGTTATCCGCCAGCAGGGTTTCTATTGCCACAAACAGGGTATGCTCAGGCACAATGCCGTCGGCTTTGGTCCGCTCAGCCAGGAAACGCTGGGAGAATTTCTCCAGCGCGTCCGGGAGCTGATAGCCCCGCGTCTCTTCTTGCGCCCAGACGCTGATCTTGTCGATCCATTTCCCCTGATTGCCGCGGTTGAACTTGCGACGATCGATGCCGGAATTTTCGATGATGGCGTCAATCTCACCGACTGACTCCATCCATTTTTGCTTGATATCCGCAATTTTCGCGATAATTTTTTCATGCCGCGAGGCCAGGGTTTCATCTGCCGGCGGCGGGGATTTGATTACCGGCGCTTCGCCCTGCAGATAACGATCGATCGCGCGCAGCAGCGCTTCCGGGCCTTTCCAGAGCGCGTGTACCGCTTCGGCAATATCACGCTGTAAGGGATAGCAGTGGCGACGCCAGAAATCCGCGCAGGCCTGATAGCGAAGCACGGATTCATCTTCAATGAGCTGCTGTTCGAACAGCATTCCGGACTCGAACGCATTCAGGCTCAGCATGCGCTGACAAAAACCGTGAATGGTAAAGACGGACGCTTCGTCCATCTGCCGTTCAGCGAGCAGCAGCCACTGGGCTGCCTGCTGCTTATCGGCAATCTCTTCCAGAAGGCTGGCGTAGAGAGGGTTATCCGTGCTCTGACGCAGACAGGCGATGCGCAGCTCGTGGATATTGGTACGAATACGGCCCCGCAGCTCCGCGGTAGCGGCCTCGGTGAAGGTGACCACCAGCAGCTCTTCCACGCTCAAAGGGCGTGGAAAAGCTGCGTTGCCGCCAAGCCCTAACAGCAGGCGCAGATAGAGGGCGGCAATGGTGAAGGTTTTTCCCGTTCCCGCTGAGGCTTCAATCAATCGTTCACCCTGCAGAGGTAAACGTAAGGGATCAAGGGACTCAGCGGTATCGGTCATTCTTTCTTACTCCAGGGCATAGATTGCTGCAGCGCGCTGACGCTATTCCAGACTTTCCAGCCTTTCGGGTTCACGTACTCCGTTTTCCCGTTCTGGCTACCGGAAACCTGAGACAGGATGGTGATTCCCTGCGGCTTAATGACCGCCTGATGGAAGAAGTCGGCAACCCTCTGCGGCGTCAGCTGTTTTATCTCGGCCACTACTTTATCACGCGAATCAAATTTCAGATTACCGCGATCGAAATCTTTGCTCAGCTGAGAGGCTTCTTCACCCAGCGTCTGCGGCGGCTGCATCACCTGCGCGATGACGGCCTGCTGGATCTGAGCAAACTCTTCCGGCTTCATGGCACGCAGTTTTGCTTCCACCTGCGGGAAGAAGGCCTGGTAACGCTGCCAGAGATACGCCGGTTGTTTATCACTGCTTTGCAGCAGGAAACCCAGCCCCCACTGACGACCGACGTTCATGGAGAAGGCAAATACCGCGTAGCCAAGCTGCTCCTCGGTGCGTAACTGGTTATAGAACCACGGCTGAATAATCTGTCCCAGCACGGCACTCTGCGCCGAGCTGGCGAATTCATCATAGCCCGTTGGCACAAATACCGCGGCCAGCGCGGAGTCCGTGCTGTTACCCGCCTTTTCAAAAATCACATTTTGCTTTTTCTCAACCAGCACGTCCTGGTTGCGGCACCATTCGTCACCTTTAGAGCCGAGCTGAGTGCGAACATTCTGCGCCAGGGTTTTAGCCTGCTCCTCACTCATGTTGCCGATAATCAGGAACTCCGGACGCGTGTTGGTTTTCAGCGCGTCACGGTACGCCAGCACGTCTTTTAAGGAGATGGAAGGCAGCAGCGCGCGGCGCTCCTCTCGCTGGAAATAAGGAACCTGCGACAGCATTTGCGCCGGCATAAGCGCAAGATCGTAGGCCTTGCCCTTCTCGGCAGAATCCATCATCTGGGCATACCAGGATTTAGCCTGCTCAAGCTGCTCTTCCGTCGGCGTGTAGCTGAAGTAGCCCTCCAGCAAGGCCTGGAACAGCTGAGGCAAGCGCTGGGTATAGCCGTTTGCATTAAGCATCAAACCGTTATTGGCGTTGGTGGAGAAGCTGATCCCGCCCACGGCGGCCTGGTTGCTGAGCTGATCGAGAGCGATACCGGCGAGATAGTCATTGAGTGCGAACATCACCTGATTTTTGGCGCTGTTCATTGCTTTCGGGTTACGCAGCACCACGCTGACATCGGCTTTTGGCTCACTGGCAAAATAGCGGCTTGGGGTATACACAACGCGCAGCGTTGGCTCATCAATGATGAGTTCTGGATGCGGATAATCTTTCGTCGTTTTGATAAGCGAAAAATCATCCGGAATATAGGGGTTCAGCTCCGGCAGCTTCAACGCAATCTCCCCGGCCTTCTTCTGCCAGTCGGCGAAGGTCTGGGCGCTGACTTTATCCACCTGATAAGGGGCATCGACAAAGTACGCCGTCTTGTTATGCGGTTCGTTCGGGCTGATGTACCAGATGCGGGCATTCTCCGGCGTCATCATCGCCAGGCGGGCTTTTACCGCCCCGGCATCATACTGGTCGGCAATATTTACCGCGTCGAGGGTATGTTCCACCGGCACGCGGATCATGGTATCCGCCAGCCACTCCACATAGTCCATGTCGCGGGTTATGGATGGGTAGCGGAAGTCGAGATCCAGCACGTGCGCGAGTTCATCAAAATAGCGCTTATCGACGCCTCTCTCGCGCAGCAAAGCGAGGTAGCTAAAGATAGCCGCCACGACTTCATCGCGGTTGGCCAGCCCTTTGTCGGTCAGGGTGGCGGAGATCGCCAGTACGCCGCTATTACCGTTCACTACCGGATCGGAATCGGCGCGAATACCTTCCGCCAGCCCCTGCTTTTGCAGCCAGTCAGACAGCGTACCCAGGCTACGGTTACCTATCAGGTAGGTCACCAGCTCATCGGTTTTACTGCGAAACTGAGCCGTGTTGTTATCAATGCGGAATTCGACGCGCAGCACTTTGCGCGGCATGGCAGGAACGTAGTGGATCACGATACCTTTTTGCGCGTCCGTGACCACCGGAACGGTTATTTGCGGCAGGTCGATATTTTTATTCGGCACCCGGCCAAACGTTTTGGCCGCCATGTCTGCCAGCTCAGGCAAAGGTTTATTGCTGTAGATGACCGCTTTCATCAGGTTGGCGGAGTAGTATTTATCGCGAAACGCGTGCAGGGCATCCAGCACCGGGCTATTCGGTTTGTCGCTCAAGGTTTCGAGGTTACCGCCGGAGAAGCGCGAACCCGGGTGCGCCGGGTTGATGGTCTCGGCGCTGACCTGCGCCATGCGCATACCGTCTCGCGTGCGGGCCATGGTCAGCTCGGCATTCACCGCATTGCGTTCACGATCGGCGTATTTTTTATCCAGCAACGGCGCGGCGATGGAATCAGCCAGACGGTCGACTGCCCCTTCCAGCGCATCATTTTCGACTTCGAGATAAAAGGCCGTGCGGTACGGTGCCGTACTGGCATTGTGGCTACCGCCATGCATCTTGAGAAATTCGGACAGGCTATCTGGCTGTGGGTATTTTTTTGACCCCATCAGCGTCATATGTTCCAGATAGTGTGCAAGTCCAGGATGAGCGTCAGGATCTTCCAGCGACCCAACCGGCACCACTAATGCCGACAGGGATTTCACCGCCTGCGGGTCGGAAACCAGCAGCACGGTCATGCCGTTATCAAGACGAATAGCCTGATATTGACGGGTATCTTTTTCGCTCTTACGGATAGTTTCCTGAACGGGTTGCCAACCGTAGTCTGCGTGAGTGACGGGCGCCCAAAGGGCAATAAACAAAACAAACGCTTTAAACAAGGTGCTGCCTGGCATTACGACCTCTTTATCACGGCTACATCATTAACAAACTGCGTGCTGGACACGCCAACATCTCTTTCTTTGGGTACATCAGTCCGTGATAAGAAGTGCATCATAAATGAACACCCTTAGCTGCGCAATTTTTATACAGCGCTCAGGACTGATTAAATTTAAACAACGGCAGCAGGTAGCGCTGCGCCTCTTCCGTAATAGCCTCAAAGTACTCTGGCTCAAGCGTTCGCCATAAGCGCTGATACCAGACATCTTCACCTTCGCCACGCACCATCATGTTACCTTCGTAGGCCTGCATAAACTTACTGCGGGCTTTCTGCAGCGAAGCCTCATCCGTTAACATCGCATCATTCTGCGCGTCATAACAGGCTTTTATCCAGGCGCCGCCACTTTCCGGCAGTAGCAGGAGGGGTTTGTTCATTCCCTGGCGGTAGCCATCAATGTACAAAGACAGATACCGTAACGCCTGATCAGACTCCATTGGCGGGAAGCGCCATTCGCCCTCTTTGCGCACGAAAATGCGGCTTTCGCCTTTATGCCCACCCGCACTGTAGACAAGATGTTCCAGCCAGAGTTGCAAACCCTGTGAAACGCTAAGCATTGAAGGCCGCCAGCGAAGCAGCCCATCCTGCTGAACCTGGGTTAACCAGCCTGTGAGCTGTACCCCGTTGCAGTTGAGATCGATTTCAATACTATTCCCTGGCTGTCGGCACGCTCTTACGCGCTCTGCCAGAGCGGTCATCTCCTGACACTGCGCCTCCCAGACGATCTCCCCGAACGCCCCATAAGGCAACTGTCCCGCAGCGCGGTAGCGGCGGTAAAGTTTTTCAGCATCTTCCTCTTCAACCAGCGCATTCAACAGCTGCAGGTTTAACTGGTAGCGCTCCAGACCTTCCAGCGTAAACGGCTCTGCATCAGGAATTTCACTCTCTTCAGAACGGAAATTGACCTGTAGTCGCTGCTGGAAGAAAGCGCGCACCGGATGCGCCCAAAACCGCTGAAGCTGCTCGAAGGTCAGGGTGTCGACAGGGCGAGGGTCGAGTTCCTGAATAAAATCGGTATGCGCATTCCCCTCTTTTTTCGCCGCTGGCAGCCACTCCTGCGCATAGCTCTGGCGCTCGCTGGCCGTATAGTTCACCGGGTCAAACGGCATGCGGCTGTGGAAACAGGTGATATGGTCTTTCACCCTCTTCTCGCTTTCATCGCAGTTGCGCTCTTCATCCCCCGGCAGGTAGTGGCTCTGACCGATATAATCCACCAGTTCCTGCACCAGAACGGAGGGGAAACGCTCGCTGTTGTCCTGAATCGAACGGCCGATATAGCTGATATAGAGCTTACTCTGGGCGGAAATAAGCGCCTCAAGGAAGAGATATCGGTCATCATCACGGCGGCTACGGTCGCCCCGTTTTGGATTTGCGCTCATCAAATCGAACCCCAACGGCGCGAGCGCGCGAGGATAAACGCCGTCGTTCATGCCAAGTAAACAGACCACTTTAAACGGGATAGAACGCATTGGCATCAGGGTGCAAATATTGATGGGGCCTGCCAGGAAACGCTGGCTGATTCGCTCCTGGTCAAGCCGCTGCGTCAACTCATCCCTCAACAGCGACAGCGGAATGGCCTCCTGATAGTGGGAATTGACGCCTTCGTCGATGATAGCCTGCCACTGCGTTTCAATGAGCGCCATCGCCGCTTCGGTGTCATTGTCCGGCAGGAAGAAATCATTAAGCAACGCTCTGCAAACCGGGAGCCATTCTTCAAGTGGACGCGGCTGTAGCAGCTCGTGTCGCCAGCGGTTAAGCTGCATCAGGAGCGATGCTAAATGCCCCACCAGTTCAGCAATTAACCCGCTGGACTCATCGTAAGGCAGCACCTCATTCCACTCGCCCTGACTGCTCTCCATGGCGTAGCCCAGCAGCATACGCGTCAGGCCAAATCGCCAGGTGTGCTGCCCGGTTGGAGGAAGTTCGAACTCCTGAACGTTATCGTCATCGATACCCCAGCGAACGCCAGACTCATTCACCCACTGGCGAAGGTAGCGAAGCCCCTCTTCATTGATGTTGAAGCGTTCAGACAGAACGGGGACATCCAGTAACGCCAGGACATCTTCGGAGATAAAGCGGCTATCCGGCAGTGAGAGTAAAGTGATAAACGCCTGCAATGCCGGATGCGACTGACGGGCACGACGGTCAGAAATAGCATAAGGAAGATATCGCTCGCCCGTCGCGCTGCCAAAGACGGCCTGAATAAAGGGACTGTAGCTGTCGATATCCGCCACCATTACCACGATATCACGTGGCGTCAGTTCGGGATCGTCCTGCAGCATCGCCAGCAGCTGGTCGTGAAGCACTTCGACCTCACGCTGAGGGCTATGGCAAACATGGATCGTGATGCTGCGATCGTCAGCGTCCAGCTTACGCTTGCTGTCGCTGCGTTCGAACTCGTTCGCCGTCACGCCCATGACGGCACGGTTTTCCAGATCCAGAATATCTAACTGAATATTATGCAGCAGGCTGTCCGGAGCGATCTCGACAAAGGCATCCACGTCACCTTCGCCTGAGGAAGTGATGTCTGAAAGCATGTGAATGTAGTCACGCCCCAGCTTCCCCCATGAGGCAAGCAGCGGATTGGGCAGGTTCTGGATACCATCTTCGTCAAAAAGCTGCCCGGCAGTCGAGCCGTCCTTAAACAGCGGGACGGACCGTTCTTCAAAAAGGCGCTTTCGTTGGCGAGTTACCAGACGCGCAAGCCAGCGTTCATCGAGGATATCCCCCCAATACTGTCGGCAAGGGTTGGTGAACAAAATATGAATATCAATATGTCTACCCAGCGCATTCAACGCCTTTAGATAGACAGGGGGTAATGCGGATATTCCGCAGATAAAAACGCGTGACGGTAGTCTTGCTGGACGCTCTGTCGCATTTTCGAGTATTGAAATAAACCGATCGTACAGGTTGGCACGGTGCCACTTAGGCTGCCCAAGTTTCTCCGTATGCTCTACCAGCGCTTTCCACAGCGGTGCCTGCCATATTTGCGCCTCCGGCAGACCTTCAACCAGCTCGCCCGCTTCCCAACGAATTAACCAGTCAGAACGGTAAACAAGGTATTGGTCGTAGAGATCGGCAGTACGCGACGCCAGCTGGAATAGCTTGCGCTTGTCGGTATCGTCATTGAGGTAGTGGCGCAGCATGGCGAATTCATCATGCTGCAGCATTTCCGGCAGCAGCGCCATGAGCTTCCAGCTCATGGCCTGCTTGTTGAAGGCGCTCTGCTCCGGTATGTCCGGCAACACGCGTACAAACATCTCCCAGATAAAGCTCGCGGGCAGCGGGAAATCAATATTTGCGGCTATGCCAAATTTACGGGAAAGCGACATTTGCAGCCACTGTGCCATACCGGTGCTCTGCACCAGCACCATTTCAGGCTCAAAAGGATCGTCAAGCCGCTCGCGCTCAACGATAAACTCCATCAGCGCTTCCAGCACATCCAGACGATTTGAGTGGTAGACCCTTAACATAGACGCTCCCGACTACTGGCTAACCGGGCAATGCAGACGCGTTAACTCACCGCGCCGCCCCAGAGGAGAAATAAGTGTAACCGTGATGCTGACACATCCTGCGTGCGTTGTCTGCCCCCGACTGGCCTGCCAGCCTGCAGGGAGAACATTTGTTGAGAGCTGAGACTGATTCCAGGCATGGTGCCAGAGCTGGCGATACTGGTTAAACAGGGTAAACCGCGCCGCCAGCGCCCGGTGATAACCCGACAAAGCCGTCACGACGATCACCAGCAGCATCATCGCCAGCAGGACTTCCACCATGCTAAACCCTTTTTCTTTGCTCACGGCAGCTGGCATAACGCGCTCTCCTTAAGGGGACAAAAATCACTCCAGCCGTGAGGCAAAAAGCGAACTTCCCCGTCGACAATCTCTGCTGCGCGCCAGAGCAGCAGGCCGCTGTCTCCGGCAATCAGTAACGCGCGCCCCTCACTCAGCTGGCGCAAACACACTCGCCACGCAGGTGTCTTTTTGCACTGAATCTGGGGCTCTGACGACCAGCTCTGAACCCGTCCCCACTCAAGCGCTGACTGTACCGTCGCCTGCTGCTGAAGCGAGCGGCTCTCGCCGCCAACGAGCGCGCTAAACGTTATGAGCTGCTGATTGAGACCCGTGAGGATCAGTGTCCCGAGCACCAGTAAAAGCAGAACCAGCGCCAGCGAAGATATGCCGCGTTGACGATTCAAAGGTTGTATCCCGTGACCGTATACCACGCCTGCCAGGGCTCCCCCTTCTCGCCTTTGCGAATCGCCGCCATTTCGATATTCACCTCAGGCGCAAAACCGGCATGCTCCACTGTTCTTACCACAAAATGCGCGATCGTAAGCCTGCTCGGGTCAGTAAGCTTTTCCCATCCTTTTCCTTCACATGAGGTCGCTCCACGCAGGGTTTCCAGCGCCCCCGACTCCAGACGAAAACCGGTGCTGTCATTTTCTGATGCGCTGTTATCCCAGCTGCCGTTACTGTTGGCGTCCGACCGCACAATGACGCAACTTCCAAGCCTCGCGGTCACCAGCGCCTGCCCCTGACAGTTTCCCGCGCAGTACCCCGCACGCTGAAGCTGTTTGCCCACGGAAAACAGATGATGCCAGACCTCTTCCTCTAGTTCTCTCTGGCCGGATTGCACTAAGACCGCTCGCTGCAAGCCGGGTAAAAATCGCGATGCGCTTATCAGCAAAAGGCTGCTAATCGCCGTAGCAATCAGAACTTCAGTCAGCGAGAAACCACGCTGCCTCATCGACATGAACCTCCCCCAATGACCTTACACATCCTGATGCGTCCTCCATTTGAGACAATAATCAACCACTCTCCTGCACGGCTTTGAACGCGTATCCGCCCTGCCCACGCCGTATCCCTTAATCCATAGAACGCGAGCGACGGCGTTACCTCGCCGATCGCGACTTCAGGCCAGAGTGGTATCAGCACAAAGGGACTGCCCTTCTCACAGCCTTGGGCGGCAGAGCTCACCAGACAGTCCCGGCCTCCCACCCGCTGATGGGTAATTTGATGGTCGCGGTTGTAGCGGTTGGCATGATTGCGTAGAAAAAGCAGGTAATCTCGCACCTGACTGGCGGTTTGCCACAGCCGCTGCTGCCGCTGCCAGCTGTCCCATCCGTACAGCCCTGAGGCACTAAGAATAACGACAAGCGATATGGCGACCAGCGTTTCGATAAGCGTAAAACCGTTCTCTTTTTTCATACCGGGAGTGTGGCGAAGCACCGTGAACATGACGAGCATCGAAATATCGTTTTACGAGGCGTTATCCGGAGAATTGGAAGAGTTGCAGCGCGTTGCACGCTTTCTGGATAGCGCTTCGGGAAACGGGATATAGGCGAAAAAAAACCGGCGCTAAACAGCACCGGTTGTGTCACGCTTTATCGCATCAGATAGCGACGGGCGCTTTGATGCCCGGATGTGGGTCGTAGCCCTCAATTTCGAAATCATCAAAGCGGTAATCGAAGATTGATGCCGGTTTGCGCTTGATAACCAGCTTCGGCAGCGCACGCGGTTCGCGCGTCAGCTGGAGATGCGTCTGTTCCATATGGTTGCTGTAAAGATGGGTATCCCCTCCGGTCCAGACAAAATCCCCCACTTCCAGATCGCACTGCTGCGCCATCATGTGGACCAACAGCGCATAGCTGGCAATGTTAAACGGCAGGCCGAGGAACACGTCACAGGAGCGCTGGTAGAGCTGGCAGGAGAGCTTCCCATCCGCCACATAGAACTGGAAGAACGCATGGCACGGTGCCAGCGCCATTTTATCCAGCTCGCCGACGTTCCAGGCGGAAACGATGATGCGGCGCGAGTCCGGATCGTTTTTCAGCTGGTTCATCACGGTGGTGATCTGGTCAATATGGCGGCCATCAGGCGTTGGCCATGCGCGCCACTGCTTGCCGTAAACCGGGCCCAGGTTGCCATTTTCATCTGCCCATTCGTCCCAGATTGAGACGTTATTTTCGTGCAGATACGCTATGTTGGTATCGCCTTGCAGGAACCAGAGCAGTTCATGAATGATCGAGCGCAGGTGGCAGCGCTTTGTCGTCACCAGAGGGAAGCCTTCTTGCAGGTTGAAGCGCATCTGGTGGCCAAAAATGGAGAGCGTACCGGTGCCGGTGCGGTCGTTTTTCGGCGTGCCCTCGTCGAGCACTTTTTTCATCAATTCAAGATACTGTTTCATGGTTCCTCAGGAAATTTGTTGCTGTGGACGACGACGATAAGCCCAAATCATCATAATGGTACCCGCGACAATCATCGGTATGGAGAGGATCTGCCCCATGCTGATGTACTGTACCCATTCGCCGGTAAACTGTGCGTCTGGCTGACGGAAGAACTCGACGATAATACGGAATGCGCCGTAGCCAATAAGGAACAGGCCGGAGACAGCGCCCATCGGACGCGGTTTGCGGATAAACAGGTTGAGAATGATAAACAGCACAACGCCTTCCAGCGCCAGCTCGTACAGCTGAGACATATGGCGCGGCAGAACGCCGTAGGTATCGAAAATGGACTGCCACTCCGGATGTGATGGCAGCAGCGCGATATCTTCCGCGCGGGAGCCCGGGAACAGCATCGTATAAGGCACGCTCGGGTCGACGCGGCCCCACAGCTCACCGTTGATAAAGTTACCCAGACGACCGGCACCCAGACCAAACGGGATCAGCGGCGCGATAAAATCCGAAACCTGGAAGAAGTTGCGTTTGGTGCGTTTGGCAAAAATCACCATCACCAGGATCACCCCAATCAGGCCGCCGTGGAAGGACATGCCGCCGTCCCAGACGCGGAACAGGTAGAGGGGATCGTTCAGGAATACAGGGAAGTTATAGAACAGCACGTACCCAATACGGCCACCGAGGAACACGCCGAGGAAGCCCGCATAGAGCAGGTTTTCAACTTCGTTTTTCGTCCAGCCGCTGCCGGGACGACTGGCGCGACGGCCAGCGAGCCACATGGCAAAAATGAAGCCCACCAGGTACATCAGACCGTACCAGTGAAGCGAAACAGGTCCTACTGAGAAAATGACCGGATCAAATTCCGGAAAATGCAGATAACCACTGTTCATCTGTCACCACAAGATGTTGTTATTCCGCTGAAAGTGGACAGCGGTAGAAATGCGATTCTGCCGTAAGCAGAGGCTCCAAAGTTGCGAATCATAGCATAAGGCGGGCGCGGAGGATGCGCCCGAGATGTAAAAGATGTGTATAGGGTGTTATGCCCTCTGGTGCCCTCTCCCACCGGGAGAGGGAGAAAGACGATTAGCGGCCGCCGCGGATCAGGCCGCCCATACCGCGTCGTTCCATAAACGCCGCGACCTGGTGACGGACCTCAGCAGCCAGCTGCGCCTCAAGGCTGCGTTCTGCGAGTTCGCGAGCATCATTGATGTCGATATGTCGCAGCAGGTATTTCACGCGGGCGACAGCGCGACCGTTCATCGACAGATGGCGGTATCCCAGACCAATAAGGATCGCAACGCACATGGAATCCCCGGCCATTTCACCGCACAGGCGTAAATCAATGCCGTACTGCTCAGCTTCACGGGCAATCATCGCTAACGCGCGAATGATCGCCGGATGCAGGCTGTCGTAGATACTGGCGACGCGGGTATTGTTGCGGTCGACGGCCAGAATATATTGCGTCAGGTCGTTGGTGCCGACAGAGATAAAATCAACACGGCTTGCCAGCTGCGGCAGCATAAAGACCATGGACGGCACTTCTAGCATCACGCCGATCCGCGGTTTCGGGATCGCATAGCCGATCATCTCTTCCACTTCACGCCCGGCACGTTCGATCAGCCGCCGCGACTCGTCGATCTCATCAATGCTTGTGACCATCGGCAGCAGGATGCTGAGATTGCCCGTCGCCGCGTTGGCGCGCAGCATCGCGCGCACCTGGATCAGGAAGATCTCCGGCTGATCGAGCGTAATGCGGATCCCACGCCAGCCCAGGCACGGGTTTTCTTCGCTGATCGGCATGTAGGGGAGCTGTTTATCCGCCCCGACATCCAGGGTTCGCAGGGTGACAGGTTTGTCGTTAAACATCTGCAGCATCCCCTGATACTGCGCCACCTGCTCCTCTTCGGAGGGGAAACCGCTCTGCAGCATGAACGGGATTTCAGTACGGTATAGGCCAATGCCGTCGATGCGGCTGCCAAGCTTTTCTTCATGCTCAGGGCTTAAACCGGCGTTGAGCATGACTTTGATCCGCTCACCGCTCTTAAGCTGTGCGGGCAGGTTAACGTCATCTTCCGCCAGCTTGCTTAATTCATTCTCTTCGCTGATAAGACGCTGGTATTCCTGGAGCAGAACCGGCTCAGGATCGACCAGCAGCTCACCGCGATAGCCGTCGACCACCAGCGTACGGCGGTGCAGTACCGACGGCTGAATGTCCGCCCCCATAACGGTAGGGATACCCAGCGCGCGCACCATAATGGCGGCGTGTGAGTTGGCGGCACCATCGCGCACCACGACACCGGCCAGCCTGTCCTGCGGCAGTTCAGCCAGCGTGGTTGCCGACAGTTCATCGGCGACCAGAACAAACCGTTGAGGCCAGGCATTCGGCCCCTGAATGGTGTCATCAAGATGGAACAGCAGGCGTTGTCCCAGGGCCCGGAGATCTCCAGCCCGCTCTTTCAGGTAACCGTCGGTCAATGCCGCAAATTGGTCGGCAAATTTCTCGATAACCTTCTTAACGGCCCACTCCGCGACCGAGCCTTTATCCACTTCAGCAAAAAGCTCACGACGCAGACGCGCATCGGAAAGCAGGTGCGAATAGAGGTCGAAAATGGCCGCCGTCTCTTTTTGCGCACCTGCGGCAAAACGTTTGCTGTAACGACGAAATTCATTCGCCGCCTCTTCCAGCGCGGCGGTAAGACGCTCGCGCTCAAGCGCTTCATCAAGCGTTGAGGCTTCGTAAACCTGCTCCATTAACGGCAGCGTGGCGTCCATCCAGCCTTCAGCAATCGCTACGCCTGGCGATGCCGGAAGGGCACGAATGCGCGTATGGCGATACTGGCCAAAGAGCGCGGCAAGCTGAGACTGAGAGAGGATCGCCGCCATCTGCGTGGCCAGCGTGACGAGGAAAGACTCCTCGCTTTCGTCATACTGACGTAGCTCACGCTGCTGGACGACCAGTACGCCGAGCAGCTGGCGACGCTGGATAATCGGTACGCCAAGGAAAGCGCGGAAGCGCTCTTCTTTTACGGAAGGGATGTATTTAAAGCTGGGGTGTTTTTGCGCGTCAGCAAGGTTGATGGGTTCAGCCAGCCGCCCAACCAGACCGACGATACCCTCATCAAATGCGAGCGTTACGGTGCGTCCACGTGGCTTCTTCAAACCACGGGTCGCCATCAGGTAATAGCAGCGCCGATCGTGGTCGGCCAGATATACCGAACAGACCTCGGTCTCCATCGCAAGACAGATGTCGGTGACCAGAATATTCAGCGCCTCGTTCAGACGCGGAGCGCTAGCCACCTTCTCGACTATTTCTCGCAAGCGGGTGAGCATGATTTGCGTAGCTTAACCTCTTTTACGTCGCCAGGCAGGTGCGCTCTGCGGCTTAGGCGGGATCTCCTGAAGCTGCATGACCACACTTGCAAACTCTTTCATCACCCTACGGTAAACATCGCGTTTAAATGACACGACCTGACGAACAGGATACCAATAGCTCACCCAGCGCCAGCCATCGAACTCCGGCGTACTGCTGGTTTGCATATTGATGTCTGAATCGTTGCCCACCAACTGCAACAGAAACCACTTCTGTTTCTGGCCGATACAAACCGGCTTTGTGTCCCAACGCACCAAACGTTTCGGTAACTTGTAACGCAACCAGTTGCGGGTCGAAGCCAGGATGCGAACATCTTTCCGGCTCAAACCGACCTCTTCAAAAAGCTCCCGGTACATCGCTTGTTCTGGGGACTCTCCCGGATTGATCCCGCCTTGCGGGAACTGCCAGGAGTGCTGACCATATCGCCGGGCCCACATTACCTGGCCCTGACGATTACAAATTACTATTCCTACGTTCGGGCGGTAGCCATCGTCATCAATCACCGGACTACCCCAAACTAAACCTTATATATGAATGATTGTTTCACACTACAGGGAGGCGGTAAACCACTCTCTTACAGGGCTGCAACCTAATAACATTTGAATAACTCACAAATAAGTGATGAGTTATAAACAGATGAGAGCCATTAAAAGGAATTTTATTCACCTTTTCTGTGGATATAGTTGTGAAGAAGTGTCTAATTACCGATGAACAACCTCAAACAATGCCGTCCCCCCTTTTTTAGCTTAATTCAATAATGCAATTATTTTCATATAGTTAAATGTATTTTCATGAACACAAAACAGAATAGCGTGACGATCGTCACATCAGGGATCATCGTGCTGATGAAAGATCGAACAGCGTCGGTTTTATCCACAGATTGTGCCAATAAGTTAGTCACAATTTGTTTGAAATTTCGATTTTCCTCGCACGTCAAGGCTGTAAATTGAAACAGTAGTCAGGGTTATGCCCAGTTATCCCATTTTTCTGTGGATAACATGGTGTAAGATCCTGTTCATTGTCAGTGACCAGATTTGAACAACCGGTTTTCCAACTCTGGTGAAACGATTTCAAACCAGTAAAAAAACATATAAATCATGCACATGGAATATTCGTACAGAAATAGTTAAACTCTATCCACAGGGGACAATTTCTTCGTTTATTTTTTAATCAAAAGGTTACCATCATGCATCCGCTTACACCCTTGCTCTCACCGCCGTCCAGCGAGGGCCAGTTGCTACAGCAGGCACAGCGTCTTGCAGGCTTTTCGCTTGGCGAGCTGGCGGCAATGGCAGGGCTTCAGATCCCGAAGGATCTTAAGCGGGATAAAGGCTGGATCGGCATGCTGCTTGAACTATGGCTGGGTGCCAGCGCAGGGAGCAAACCCGAGCAGGATTTTGCTGCACTTGGCGTGGAGTTAAAAACTATCCCTGTAGACAGCCAGGGCAAGCCGCTTGAGACCACTTTTGTCTGCGTTGCGCCATTAACCGGCAATACCGGCGTGACGTGGGAAACCAGTCACGTTCGCCACAAGCTGAAGCGCGTATTATGGGTACCGGTTGAAGGTGAGCGTCAGATCCCCCTGGCTGACCGTCGCGTTGGCGCACCGCTGCTCTGGAGCCCGGACGAGGATGAAGAGCATCAACTGCGCCTGGACTGGGAAGAGCTGATGGACATGATTGTGCTTGGGCAGGTAGAGCGCATCACCGCCCGACACGGAGAAGTGTTACAGCTGCGTCCGAAAGCGGCCAACAGTAAAGCACTTACCGAGGCAATCGGCGCGCAGGGTGAACCGATACTGACGTTGCCGCGCGGTTTTTATCTCAAAAAGAATTTCACCGGCGCACTCCTGGCACGTCATTTCCTGTTAAAAACATAGTTTTTTACTTATTTTGCGAGCTCTCAAACATAATCGACTGCTTTTTAAGATTTTACCGCTTCCTCAAGTCGCCTTATCGGGTTAATACTAGATTATGATTTGATACAAGCCAGATGAGGACGATAACGATGAAAAAATGGGCAGTATTAGTGTCAGCAGTCGGTTTAGCGTTTGCCGTATCGGGCTGTAGCAGCGATTACGTCATGGCGACAAAAGATGGTCGAATGATCCTGACCGATGGCAAACCCGAAGTCGACGATGATACCGGTCTGGTCAGCTACCGCGACCAGGAAGGCAATAAAATGCAGATCAATCGCGACGAAGTATCGCAAATTATCGAGCGATAATCAGAGAGAGGTCAGTCGCTTGCTGGCCTTTTTGATTTTTTTCTTCCCCTTTTGCTTCCCCTCTGCCATGTTTATATTCCTTTGTCGGGCACGCCCTGACGCGGTCTATAAGTCTACTGAGGAAGCCGGCTATGCATTATCACCGTATCCCCCACAGCGCTCTGGAAATAAGCCAACTGGGGTTGGGCACGATGACATTTGGTGAACAAAACAGCGAAGCCGATGCCCATGCACAACTCGATTACGCCGTCAGCCAGGGCATTAACCTGATTGATGTTGCAGAGATGTACCCAGTTCCGCCACGCCCTGAAACGCAGGGACTTACCGAAACTTACGTCGGTAACTGGCTGGCAAAGCGCGGCAACCGTGAAAAGCTGGTGATTGCCTCAAAAGTCAGTGGCCCCGCGCGCAATAACGATACCGGGATCCGTCCGAACCAGATCCTCGATCGCAAGAATATCCGCGCCGCACTGGATGCCAGCCTGAAGCGCCTGCAAACCGACTATCTCGACCTCTACCAGGTGCACTGGCCGCAGCGACCAACCAACTGCTTTGGCAAGCTCGGATACAGCTGGAATGAGAGCGCCCCCGCCGTGACGCTGCTGGAAACGCTGGAAGCGCTGACCGAGTGCCAGCGCGCGGGAAAAATCCGCTACATTGGCGTATCTAACGAAACGGCCTTTGGGGTCATGCGCTATCTACACCTGGCGGATAAGCACGATCTTCCGCGTATTGTGACTATCCAGAACCCGTACAGCTTGCTTAACCGCAGCTATGAGGTGGGTCTGGCCGAAGTGACGCAGTATGAAGAAGTGGAACTGCTCGCCTATTCCTGTCTCGGCTTCGGCACGCTGACGGGGAAATACCTGAACGGCGCGAAGCCGGCGGGGGCGCGAAACACCCTCTTTAGCCGCTTCACCCGCTACAGCGGTGAGCAGACGCAGAAAGCCGTTGCTGCCTATGTGAATATCGCAAAGCGTCACGGTCTTGACCCTGCTCAGATGGCGCTGGCCTTCGTGCGTCGTCAGCCGTTTGTTGCCAGCACCCTGCTGGGCGCGACCACGATGGAACAGCTGAAAACCAATATTGAGAGTTTCCACCTGAACCTGAGTGAAGACGTGTTAGCAGAGATTGAAGCGGTGCATCAGGTTTATACTTATCCTGCACCATAGCCTGACGCTTTTGCCCGGTGGCGCTACGCTTACCGGGCCTACAGGTGCTCAAACGTAGGCCCGGTAAGGCGAAGCCAACACCCGGCTAGATATCAACGGCGACGCTGCCAAATCCACAAGCCCGCGATCGCAATCGCAAACAGCCCACCAAACCCGACGCCGATCCCCACCACCGGCACACCCACTTTTACCGCCAGCGAGTAGAGCCCCAGCATTAACAGCATTGCCAGGTTTTCACCCAGGTTTTGTACCGCAATGGCATTGCCTGCCCCGACGGTCTGCTTACCCCGTTCCTGCAGCAACGCGTTCAGCGGCACCACGAAGAAGCCCCCCAGAATACCAATCAGGATGAGGAGGACATACGCGGGCAATAACGCATGCTGCAGCGAGAAGATAAGTACCACGACGCCAATCAGGATCCCTGCGGGCATGCAGCGTGCGACCGTCTCGAGCGTCACCAGCTTCGCCGCTGCACCCGCCCCAACCACAATGCCGATGGCCACCATCGCATTAAGATAGGTCGGCGTCGCATTGTCCGTAATGCCCAGCGCCACCGGCACCCACAGGACCAGCAGGAAGCGCAGCGTGACGCCCGCCCCCCAGAACATACTGGTCCCCATCAGGGAGAAACGCGTTTCCCCGTTACGCCACAGCACGCGGCACGCGTTGAAGAAACTGCCGGTCATCGGTTTGAAGCGCCAGGATTGCCCCGGGCGAGCCACTGGCAGCTTCGGAATAAAGAGGTTTGCCACGACCGCCCCGCCATACACCACCGCGCAGATGCCCAGTGCCGCCAGGACATGCCAGTCGGCCAGTACGCCGCCCGCGACGGATCCGAGCAGAATAGCGGCAATGGTTGACGACTCCATCAGGCCGTTGGCTTTCACCAGCTTATCGCCCGTGGTCAGCTCGCCGAGGATGCCATACTTTGCCGGGGAGTAGGCGGCAGCGCCAATGCCCACCAGCGTGTAGCCAATAAACGGATTGAAGCCAAAGCAAATGCTGGCGGCACCCAGCAGCTTGAGACCGTTGGCAAACATCATCACCCGGCCTTTCGGGAAGCTGTCCGCTACCTGCCCGACGAACGGAGCAAAGATAATGTAAGCGCCCACAAACACCATCTGCAGGATCGGCTGACTCCAGTCGGGATAAAACTCGGCTTTCAGCAGCGCCAGCGTGGCGAACAGCAGCGCATTATCACCGAACGCAGAGAGGAACTGCGCGGCAATGACCGCCATCATGCCTTTTGAACGCAGTGAGGTGTTAGTGTGTACTGACTCACGCATTTTGCTGTTCCGCCTCTTCAACCATGCCTTTCAGGGTCACGAAATCGGGCTTCCCGCTACCCAGCACCGGGAGCTGCTTCAGGTAGCGAATGTCGCGCGGCACGGCCAGTTCAGGGATACCGTGTTCACGCGCATAGCTTAGTAACCTGTCGCGCTTAAGTTCAGCGTCGGTCGTAAACAGCACCAGCGCCTCGCCTTTGCTGGCATCACTCTTCACCACCGTAGCATGCATCTTATCCGCAGACACGGCCGTTGCCAGCTGTTCGACCATTTCCAGAGAGACCATTTCACCGGCGATTTTAGCGAAGCGTTTCGCGCGTCCCTGAATCTGTACAAAGCCCTGTTCATCAAAACGGACGATATCTCCGGTGTCGTACCAGCCGGTTTCAACCTCGCCGTTGACGTTTTCCGCTGTCGGCGCTTCCAGCACGCCCGGGTTTTCCACGCGCAGATAACCGTTCATCACGTTTGGCCCTTTCAGCTGCAGACGGCCACCGTCCTCAATGCCCGGCACCGCCAGCAGACGCGCATCCATTCCCGGCAGGATTCGGCCAACCGTACCCGGTTTCGCCGCCATCGGCACGTTAATCGAGACCACGGGCGCACACTCGGTAACGCCATAGCCTTCAAGAATGCGCAGGCCAAACTTGTCCTGCCAGATCTGGCGCGTGCTCTCCTGCAGTTTTTCCGCACCGGCCACCACATACCGCACGCGATAGAAGTCATACGGATTGGCGAAACGCGCATAGTTGCCCAGGAAGGTTGAGGTTCCGAACAGGACGGTGCAGTTACGGTCATAGACCAGCTCCGGCACAATGCGGTAATGCAGCGGGCTCGGGTAGAGGAACACTTCTGCGCCGGTCAGGAGCGGCGTGAACAGCCCCACCGTCAGGCCAAAGGAGTGGAACAGCGGCAGCGCCGACATAAAGCGGTCGTTTGCGGTAAAGTCGGCGATGCTTTTAATCTGTTCAACGTTCGCCAGAATGCTCTTGTGGCTGTGGACGACGCCTTTCGGGTTGCCCTCCGATCCCGACGTGAAGAGGATAATCGCGTCATCTTCCGGCTGCTGTTTGACCTGCGCCAGACGCGGCACCAGCAGATGCGCAAAAATCCACAGCTTGTCGCCGGTGGTCACGTCCGCTTTCAGATCCTCCAGGAAGACCCAGCGCACCTGGGTGAGCTGCTCGGGAAGGTGCCAGAGCTTGCCTTTGTCCAGGAACTGTCGGGAGGTAAAGACGGTATTAATCTGCGCTGCGGTGATGGCGCTGGTCAACCCCTTCACGCCCGCCGTGTAGTTCATCATTGCCGGGATACGGCCCCGGGAAACCGCACCGAAAATCACCGCCGCGCTGATACCCGCGTTAGGCAGCATCAGGCCAATCTTTTCGCCTTTTTTGCTGTACTTCTCCAGAATACGGCCCACAAACAGGGTTTTGGTCAGCAGTTTGCGATAGGTGTCCGGGGTAAAGTTGATGTCTTCAATACAGTTTTTCTTCGCGCCATAGCGGTACTGCGCGGATAGCAGAGATTCGTACAGCGTTTCGCGCGGGCGCACGGCCATGCGCGCTTCCATCATAATCTGATGCAGCATTTCCCCGGCGATTTTACGGCGATCGCGGGCACGCGGCGCTTCTGGCATCGGTAACGACGTTGGCGGCAGAATATGCAGGGTTATTTTAGGGAACAGACGCTGCTTCACCAGCCCCTTCAGGCGGCTGAAATGGGTTAGCTCCGCGCCTTCAATGCGCAGCGGCACCACGGTCGCTTTTGACTTCGCCGCGACAAACCCCGCGCCGTCGTAGATTTTCATCAGCGAACCGGTCACTGAAATACGCCCTTCAGGGAAAATAACCACCGGACGCCCTTGCTCAACCAGACGCACCAGATGCTTAATCATCATCGGCTTGGTCGGGTCGAGCGGCACAAAATCAATCAGCGGCGTGAGCCAGCGCATGTACCACTGCTGGCTGATAGAGGTATAGACCGCAAATACCGGGCGCACGGGCAGAAACAGCGCCAGCAGGATGCCATCTATAAAGGAAACATGATTTGGTGTGATAAGAACGCGTTCGCCGCGAAGCGCCTGGGCATCGCCAGTGACGTGGATGCGAAAAAGAATACGGAACAGTGTACGGAAGAACCCAAATAGCATCTCAACTCCCTTTGCCAGCCAGTGTGGAGGGTTGATAGTAAATGGTGGCAGATTACACGAGAAGTGATACGGGAGCGACAGCAAAAGTGGAGGCGAAAAAAAACCTGCGCATCCGCGCAGGTTGGTGCAAGAGATGAGTACGAAACCGTACTAAGAATTCTCACCAATCAATACCTCTGGGATCTCAACTGTATCAATCTCATTAACATCCTCGCCATCGGACAATCGCAACAGCCTGAGGCAAAGTGTAACCAAAGGTTCAGATTGACATTCTTCAGACATGACTGCGCGTGTAACGATTACACCACCAGGGTTGTCCTGCGTCACGTTTGTGGAGAGCGGAAATCCGCTCCCCTTGAATGCGCGCCGCTTTTCCGCAACACTATTTGGTGTGTAAACGCTTACCCCCAATAAGAAGGTAATGAATGGCGACAATAAAGGATGTGGCCCGTCTGGCAGGCGTGTCGGTGGCAACCGTCTCCCGCGTGATTAACGACTCCCCAAAAGCCAGTGACGCATCGCGCCAGGCGGTACAAAATGCCATGGAATCCCTGAACTATCATCCCAATGCTAATGCCCGCGCGCTCGCCCAGCAGTCCACCGAAACCATTGGGCTGGTGGTGGGTGATGTTTCCGATCCCTTTTTCGGCGCCATGGTTAAAGCGGTTGAACAGGTTTCTTATCAGACAGGTAATTTTTTGCTGATCGGCAATGGCTATCATAATGAACAAAAAGAACGCCAGGCCATTGAACAGCTGATCCGCCACCGCTGCGCGGCGCTGGTGGTTCACGCCAAAATGATCCCGGACGCCGAGCTGATTCACCTGATGAAGCAGATGCCCGGAATGGTGATCATCAACCGCATTATTCCCGGATTTGAAAAACGCTGCGTGGCCCTCGATGACCGCTACGGTGCCTGGCTTGCAACGCGGCACCTTATTCAGCAGGGCCATACCCGAATTGGCTATCTCTGTTCAAATCATCCGATTTCTGATGCAGAGGACCGCCTGCAGGGCTACTACGATGCCCTTCGTGAAAACGGGCTGCCGTGTAATGACCGCCTGGTGGCCTACGGTGAACCGGATGAGAGCGGCGGTGAACAGGCCATGACCGAGCTGCTGGGTCGCGGACGGAATTTCACGGCGGTTGCCAGCTATAACGACTCAATGGCCGCAGGGGCGATGGGGGTGTTGAATGACAACGGAATTGAGGTACCGGCAGAAATTTCGCTGATTGGCTTCGACGACGTGCTGGTCTCCCGCTACGTTCGCCCGCGTCTGACCACCGTGCGCTACCCAATCATCACCATGGCAACGCAGGCCGCCGAGCTGGCGCTAGCGCTAGCTGAACAGCGCCAGCCGCCGGAAATTACGCATCTGTTTAGCCCGACGCTGGTTCGCCGTCACTCCGTTGCGTCACCTGCGGAAGCGCAGAGCGAATAACGGTAGAGGTGAACCCGCGTGTTGGGGTATTCCAGACCATCACCGATGTACTGCCAGCCGTAACGTTCGTAGAAGTCGCGGCAGGCAGACCAGAGATGGAGCTCCTCATACCCGGACTGCGCTGCGTAAGCGATAACATGCTGCTGAAGTTGTCCCGCCAGCCCCTTACCTCGCGCCGCCTCATCAACGTACAGCGCCGCCAGCCACGGAAAGAGATCCTGTCGGGTGATCAAATCGCAGCGCCAGAGCCCTACCGTGCCAAGAAGCTGTTCGCCTTCAAGGGCAATAAATGTTAACGGTAGTGCCCCCGGGGTCTGGCTGTGCTCAACGATGCTGTGGAAAAATTCCCGAGAAAGCCCTTCGCCAAAGGCCTGCCAGAGCCAGTCGGTGACCTGCTCTGCGAAGTGTGGAGCCTTGTAAAGCGGGAGGATGACAGCCTTCTTCATGTTTCACCTGCATTTTCTCATGTATTTACTGGCCTGATGCTCCAGCCCGGTTCGGTGATTATCTTACCAGAGTCAGGCTATTGAGTTTGACTTCAGGCTGGCCGGACGAATCGTTACCAAAAAGCGTGATCGTGGCAGAGTTTTTGCGCTTCCCGCATCGCTTATACGCCGCGAGGTCTGTGTTAAACTGCAAACCATTACGTGGAAGCAGGAATGTAGAATGGCAACAATGCTGGATGTCTCACTGCGCGCGGGCGTGTCGAAGGCTACCGTCTCGCGCGTGCTGAACGGCACAGGTCAGGTCAAAGAGAGTACGCGTCAGCAGGTCTTTGCTGCGATGGAAGAGCTGGGCTATCGTCCGAACTTTCTCGCGCGCTCGCTGGCTAACCAGACCAGCAACAGCATTGGTCTGGTCGTCTCGACCTTTGACGGCTTTTACTTTGGCCGCCTTCTCCAGCAGGCGTCGCGGCAAACTGAAACTCACGGGAAACAGCTGATCGTCACCGACGGTCACGACGCGCCGGAACAGGAAGAGCAGGCGGTGCAGATGCTGGCCGATCGCCAGTGCGACGCCATCGTGCTTTACACGCGCTACATGAGCGAAAAAGCGATCGTCAAACTGATGAACACCGTGAAAACGCCGCTGGTGGTCATTAACCGTGAAGTGAGCCAGGCGCCGGATCGCTGCGTGTTCTTCGAACAGCAGGATGCCGCGTTTAAGGCCGTGGACTATCTGATCGATCAGGGCCATCGGGAGATCGCCTGTATCACCGTCCCGATCCATACCCCAACCGGGAAAGCGAGGCTGATGGGCTATCGCAAGGCGCTGGAAAAGCATGGTATCCGTCTGGACGAGCGTCGGATAAAGTACGGCGATGCGGGAATGACGCGGGGATACGAGCTTTGCAAGGAATTGATTGCCGACGGAGTACCGTTTAGCGCCCTGTTTGCCTGTAACGACGATATGGCGCTGGGGGCGTCCAAAGCGTTGCACCAGGCGGGGCTGAAAATCCCGCAGGATATCTCCCTGTTCGGCTTTGATGATGCCCCAAGCGCGAAATGGCTGGAGCCTGCGCTCTCGTCGGTTTATCTGCCCATCGACAATATGATTGTCACCGCCATCGATCAGGCGATCCGGCTGGCAAGAAACCAGCCGGTCGATGCCATCCCGCCGTTTACCGGCACGCTGGTCTTACGCGATTCGGTCACAACGGGGCCGTATTTTCATCAGATGAGTTCTAAAGCCAGCAGTTCCTGAATGGTCTGGCGACGGCGTATCAGCCGCGCCTTGCCATTATCAAACAGCACTTCCGGCAGCAGCGGGCGGCTATTGTAGTTAGAGGACATAGACGCCCCGTAGGCACCGGTGTCGTGCAGCACAAGATAATCACCCGGTTTGACCTCTGGCAGCGCGCGGGTCTCCACTTTGCCGCCTTCCTGCTGGGTAAACACGTCACCCGATTCGCACAGCGGCCCCGCAACGACCGTCTCAACGCGCGGCGCCTGCGTTAAATCGCGGCCGTCGGCAGCCAGGGCGGTAATGTGGTGATAGCTACCGTACATGGACGGACGCATCAGGTCGTTAAAGCCTGCATCAATCAAGACGAAGTGGCGAGACCCCATCTCTTTCACGCTGCGGACCTGCGAAACCAGCACGCCGGCTTCCGCCACCAGGAAACGACCCGGCTCAATTTCCAGCTTCACCGCGTGGCCCAGATGCGCGGCGATTTGGTCACGCGCGGCGCTCCATAGACCGTAATAATGATCGGTATCGATCGCCTCTTCACCTTCGAGATAAGGAATAGAGAGACCGCCGCCCGCAGAGATCGCCTCCAGATCCTGACCGAAGTCGACAACCTGGCGCACCATCGCGCCGCACACCTGCTCCAGGTGGCCGTAATCCACGCCAGAGCCAATATGCATATGAATACCCACCAGCTTCAGACCGTAGCGCTGTAATACCTCCAGCGCGGCAGGCATATCGGCATACCAGATCCCGTGCTTGCTATTTTCGCCGCCGGTATTGGTTTTTTGGCTGTGGCCGTGACCAAAGCCCGGGTTCACGCGCAGCCAGACGCGATGGCCGGGAGATACCTGACCCAGCTGCTCCAGCATATCCACAGAACCGGCATTCACCGGGATCTGCAGCTCGTGAACGCGCGCCAGCGTCGCGTCGTCGATCACATCGGCGGTAAAGACGATCGCGTCGCCGTCAGCTTTCGGATCGTATCCGGCCGCCAGCGCGCGTTCGATTTCGCCAAGCGAGACGGAGTCGACCTTCACGCCCTGCTCACGCATCAGGCGCAGAATATGAATATTGGAGCAGGCCTTCTGGGCAAAACGCACCACGTCAAACTGATGCAGGGCGGCGATCTTCTCGCGGACAATCTGCGCGTCGTAGACCCACACCGGACAGCCAAATTCGGCAGGCAGGCGCAGCAGGTTGTCGGCGTTCAAATCGGTATCAGTCTGGTTCAGCGGGCGTGGCATGGTCTTCTCCGGATAAAGGCGTTTTGATGATTACGCCACAGCGCAAAGAGAATAAAAAATATCGTTTTATCGCGAGTCTATGCAAAAATGATATGGACAGTTCTCTGCTTTCAGGTGCCCTATGCCCGCCGTCAATTTACGCCACATCGAGATTTTTCACGCCGTGATGACCACCGGCAATCTCACCGAAGCCGCACAGATGCTGCATACCTCGCAGCCGACGGTGAGCCGCGAGCTGGCCCGCTTCGAGAAAGTGCTGGGGCTGAAGCTGTTCGAACGCACCCGGGGCAGGCTTCACCCTACGGTGCAGGGACTACGCCTGTTCGAGGAAGTTCAGCGCTCCTGGTACGGGCTGGACAGAATAGTGAGTGCAGCGGAAAGCCTGCGCGAGTTTCGCCAGGGCGAGCTATCGATCGTCTGCCTGCCCGTCTTCTCGCAATCTTTTTTACCGATGCTGCTGCAGCCCTTTCTGGCTCGATACCCGGAGGTCAGCCTCACCATCGTGCCTCAGGAATCTCCCCTGCTTGAAGAGTGGCTTTCGGCTCAGCGCCATGATTTAGGCCTAACCGAAAACCTCTCAACGCCAGCAGGCACGGCGCGCACAGAGTTACTTTCGTTAGATGAAGTGTGCGTTCTGCCCGCCGGGCATCGGCTTGCCGGTAAGGCGGTGCTCACGCCTGAGGACTTCCACGGGGAAAACTACATTAGCCTGTCGCAGACCGACAGCTACAGACAGCTGCTGGATACCCTGTTTGCCGAGCATCAGGTCAAACGGCGAATGGTGGTGGAAACGCACAGCGCGGCTTCAATTTGCGCGATGGTGCGAGCGGGCATCGGCGTCGCGGTGGTGAATCCGCTAACGGCGCTGGATTATGCGGAAAGTGGAATTGTTGTGCGTCGGTTTAGCGTCTCAGTTCCTTTTACCGTTAGCCTAATCCGCCCATTGCATCGCCCGGCGTCGGCGCTGGTGGAGGCGTTTAGCGAACATCTGCAGGGAGGGCTAAGTATGTTGGCGGGCCAGCTAAATAAGATGTTGAATCAGACGCCCCGCTGAACAGCGGGCGTCTGAAAACTCAGTTAAAACGTTTCGCAATGGCCGCAACACGCTCGCCGAATTTAACCGCGGTTTGCAGATCGCCGCTGGCAATGGCGCCAGCATCAGCATCCGATGGAGACTGCACCAGCAAACCTACTGAACCGCCCAGATTATTAATGTCCTGACGGGTTGCCGCGAGAGTATTTGACGGCGGCAGCCCCAGGCTCACCCAGATCCCACCGTGCTGAGAGGCTAGCGTTTGCAGATATTGCAACGATACCTGCTTATCACCGTTCAGGCTGGCGCTGTTGCTGAATCCCGCGAACACTTTGTCCTGCCAGCTACGTACGAACCAGGCTTTAGAGGTCGCGTCAGCGAATTTCTTAAACTGCCACGGTACGCTTCCCATGTAGGTTGGCGCGCCAAAAATAATCGCTTTGGCATCGTTGAGTTTTTGCCAGTCGCTTTCCTGAATATCGCCATTACTGTCAATGGCGATAAGCTCAGCCTGCGCGCCCTCGGCGACAGTTTCAGCAACGCGTTTGGTATGGCCGTAGCCAGAATAATAGATAACTACAACGCTCATGATAGATCTCCTGATGCAATATTGCCTTGTGAGTCAAACGATTAAGACGACTTTAAAATTGCTCTGCGAGCCCGTTGCCATTTTCGGTTCCCTGGTATCAAATAGAAACCTTACGTCGTTTTATACACGCAAACATTCACGGGCGTAAGAAGGCACCTTTACCTCACCTGGTTACCTCGAGGGAACCACCATGACCCATACAGCAGTTCTGAAAAAGGAGATGCCTCCTTACAACGTGTTCGATGAGCGCTGCCCGACCCGCGGCGTGCTGACGCGTATCGCCGATAAGTGGGCACTGTTAATCCTTGCGCGTCTGGAGAAGGGACCGATGCGCTTTAGTCATCTTCAACGCGATATTCAGCGAATCACCAAAAAGGTGCTGACCCAGTCTTTACGCAAGCTGGAACGTGATGGGCTGGTGTCGCGAAAGATATTCGCCACGGTACCTGTAACAGTCGAGTACAGCCTGACACCGCTTGGCCAGACATTAACCGAAACGGTGACGGTGCTGGCGCACTGGGTGGAAAATAATATTGATGCCATTGTGGCGGCGCAATCCGCCTATGACGCCGCCAACACGTAAACCAGAACGGGTGCTCAGGACAGCATAAACGCCACGGCATCCGCAGCGTGGATGGCGGTGGTATCGAATACCGGAATCGGGCTTTGCGCTACGGGGACCAGCAAACCAATTTCCGTGCAGCCGAAAATCACCCCTTCGGCCCCCTGCTGCGCGAGTTTATCGATAACGCTGACGTAATACGCGCGGGAAGATTCGCTGAAGGTACCGAGGCAGAGCTCGTCAAAGATAATCTGATTGATGCGCGCCCGATCGTCTTCATCCGGGATCAGGCTCTCGATCCCAAATTCACTGTGCAAACGTCCGCGATAAAAATCCTGCTCCATGGTGTAGCGTGTACCCAAAAGCGCTACGCGGCGCATCCCGGATGCCGCAATCACACGCCCGGTCGCGTCCGCAATATGCAAAAACGGCAGCGAGCAGCGGTCCTCAATATGCGACGCCACTTTGTGCATGGTATTGGTACAAAGCACTATACCCTCGGCGCCAGCACGCTCCAGCCCAAGCGCCGCCTGGGCCAGGATCTCCCCGGCTTTATCCCACTCGCCGCTCGACTGGCAGGCTTCGATTTCATGAAAGTCAACGCTGTGCAGGAGCAGGCTTGCGGAATGCAGACCACCCAAACGCTGCTTCACCCCTTCGTTAATCAGGCGATAATAAGGGATTGTCGATTCCCAGCTCATTCCACCTAACAGGCCGATCGTTTTCATCATCCCTCCTTTTCGTTGATTTCTTCTTTTAACACATCCGGTGCCAATAAAAAAAGGCGCTGCATTCAGCGCCTTTTAAACAAACATTGGTTATCCCCTGCATACGTTGGGCCAGGTAAACGGGCAATACGATCACACGCCGATGTTTCGCAGTTTCTCTCCGGCCATCAGCTTGCGCTCGATGTGTTCCAGCGTCACGCCTTTGGTTTCCGGGATCAGCCAGAACGTGACGCCAATAAACGCCACGTTCAGCACCGTATAGAGCCAGAACGTTCCCGCTGCGCCAATCGCGTCCAGCAGCGTCAGGAACGTCGCGCCGATGATCATGTTCGATACCCAGTTGGTGGTCGTAGAACAGGTGATGCCAAAGTCGCGGCATTTGAGCGGCTGAATTTCGGAGCACAGGATCCAGACCACCGGCGCGGCGCTCATCGCGTAGCCTGCGATACACATCATGGTCATCCCGACAGAAAGCCAGGAAAGTCCGCTTGAGGCCGTACCGTTATCAAACTGCATCAGGCAGTAGCCCAGGATCAGCGTGCCGAGCGCCATCACGCTGAAGCCAATTTTCAGCGCAGGTTTACGGCCCGCCTTGTCCACGGTGAAAACGGCAATAAAGGTGGCGAACATGAAGGTCAGCCCGACCACCAGGGTCGCGATCATCTGCTGTTCCGTGGTGGTAAACCCGGCCATTTTGAAAATCCGCGGCGCGTAGTACATGATGATGTTCATGCCGGTGAACTGCTGCATCGCCTGCAGCAGCATGCCGAGGAAGACCGCCCGGCGCACGTTGCGGTTGATTTTAAACAGCGCCCAGCCTCCCTGCTTCAGCTTCAGGCTTTCGCGGATCTCGTTCAGCTCTTCGCGAGCTTTTTCTGAGGTATCGCGCAGCATGCGCAGCACCTCTTCCGCCTCCACGTGGCGCCCTTTTTGCGCCAGCCAGCGCGGGCTGTTTGGCAGGAAAATCACCAGGACGATCAGCACCAGCGCCGGTAAGGCCAGCACGCCCAGCATCGCGCGCCAGTTGCCGCTGTAGCTGAAGTAGGTGTCAGACAGAAACGCCAGCACAATACCCAGCGTGACCATCAGCTGATACATGCTGATCATCTTGCCGCGCACGTTTTCGCTCGCCATTTCGGAGAGATAAAGCGGCGCGGTGTAGGACGCAATCCCCACCGCCACGCCCAGCAGCACGCGGGAAAGCAGCAGGATTTCAACGTTAGCGGCAAACGCCGAGCCAATGGAGCCGGCAACGAACAGAATTGCCCCTACCATCAGGCTGTATTTGCGCCCCAGACGAAACGAGAGCCAGCCGTTGAACAGCGCGCCGATGGCCGCACCGAGCATCATGCTGCTCACCACCCACTCCTGCAGGCGACTGCTCAGGGTAAAGTGATCGGTAATAAACGGTAATGCGCCGGCAATAACGCCAATATCCAGTCCAAATAACAGGCCAGCCACGGCGGCGGCAATGGAGACAAACTGGTTCATGCGGCGAGTATCACGCAGCGCAGCGGGCATTAGGGTAGAGTCATTTATCGATGTCATATTTTTCCTGCCTCAACAGCAAAATTCGTTAAATGAAATTACGAGAAAGCGAGGAAAAGTGTCAGGTGGGAAAAGGTGAAGATATGGATCATTTAGCTGCGACATAGCGATCTGTGATGGACATTACAATTTCAACTAACGCTTAATAATCACGTTATTTTACTAATGCATTAATTTTTCAGAATTAAAAGTGTGATGGATGTCGTTCATGATTTTTTAGTATGGATTTTTCGTGTTTACCCATATGGACTTTGACAATTTTTGAGCAAAAAAACCTCCGCCCGAAAGCAGAGGTCCAGACCCGATGCGGGTTATCGCGCCAGCCAGCCGCCATCAACCGCCACGGTGTAGCCGTTGATATAGTCCGATGCCGACGAGGCCAGAAACACTACCGGCCCCATCAGATCGCCCGGCAGACCCCAGCGCCCCGCCGGAATACGGTCAAGTATTTCCGCGCTGCGCTGCTCGTCTGCGCGCAGCTGCTGCGTGTTGTTGGTCGCCATGTAACCCGGCGCAATGGCATTCACATTGATATTGTGTTTCGCCCACTCGTTTGCCAGCAGGCGGGTCACGCCCATCACGGCGCTTTTGGACGCGGTGTAAGACGGCACGCGGATTCCCCCCTGGAACGAGAGCATAGAGGCAATATTCACGATCTTGCCGCCGTTCCCCTGCGCAATAAAATGCTTCGCCGCCGCCTGGGACATGAAAAATACGCTCTTGATGTTAAGGTCCATCACGTCGTCCCAGTCGCGTTCGCTGAAGTTGATCGCATCTTCACGGCGAATCAGCCCGGCGTTGTTGACCAGAATGTCGATATGACCGAATTCCGCTACCGCGCGATCCAGCAGTTCAGGAATGGTATCGATTTTACGCAGGTCGGCGGTCAGGCTCAGGAAACGGCGTCCCAGAGCCGTCACGCGCTCGATGGTTTCTGTAGGCTCAACGATATTAATCCCGACGATATCGCAGCCCGCTTCCGCCAGGCCTAACGCCATCCCCTGACCCAGCCCGGTATCACATCCGGAAACCACCGCCACTTTCCCCTGCAGGGAGAATGCATCCAGAATCATGTTTATTCCTTACTCTTTCAGAGCCTGTCACTCACAGGCAGGTTTATGCTTCACTGCCTGCGACTACCGCAGATCGCTGAACGCAACATGGTCCATATCATCAAAGACCTGGTTTTCGCCCACCATTCCCCAGATAAAGGTGTAGGCTTTTGTCCCAACGCCGGAGTGAATAGACCAGCTCGGTGAAATCACCGCCTGCTCGTTGTGCATCACGATATGGCGCGTTTCCTGCGGCTGTCCCATCATGTGGAACACGCAGGCGTCCTCATCCATATTGAAGTAGAAGTAGACTTCCATGCGGCGCTCGTGGGTATGGCATGGCATGGTGTTCCACAGGTTGCCTGGCGCAAGCTCGGTCAATCCCATGCTCAGCTGGCACGTCTCCAGCACGTCCGGCACGAAGTACTTATTGATGGTGCGGCGGTTGCTGGTGAGGTTGTCGCCCAGCGTCACGGGCGCGACGTCTGCCGGGGTCACTTTTTTGGTTGGACAGGTGGCGTGAGCCGGCGCGCAGTTGTAGTAAAACTTCGCAGGCCTGCTGCCGTCGATGCTGGCAAAGACCACGTCTTTCGCCCCTTTACCCACGTACAGCCCCTCGCGATGGCCAATCTCATAGCACTGTCCGTCTACGGTGATGGTGCCCGGCCCGCCGATGTTAATCACACCCAGCTCGCGACGTTCGAGGAAATAATTTACGCCCAGCTGTTTACCGACCTCGCCGCCAACGGAGACGGTTTTCGTGACGGGCATAATTCCGCCCACAATAATGCGGTCGATATGGCTGTAAACCATGGTGTACCTGTCGGCCTCGAATACCTGCTCGACTAAAAACGCATTGCGCAGCCCCTGAGTATCCAGCGTTTTGGCGTGCGCGCTGTGGATGCTTTCTCTGACGTCCACGGTAACCTCCAGATGTGGTCATGCCCGAAGGCGGAAATAAACGAAACGGCGTTCCGTTTTTCATAATGAGCACATACTATCGGCATAAAGTGGGCTTTTCAATGAAATTTAAAACACCGTTTCATTTTTATTTTTGTTTATAACGGAAATGGCGTTCGGATCACAATTGGGCCGCCAGGAGAAAAAGGGCGCGAAAAAAAACCTCCCGGAGGAGGTTTTTTAATAAGAAGAGTTTAGCGTTCGATGGCCAGCGCCACCCCTTGCCCGCCGCCTATACAAAGCGTGGCAATCCCTTTGCGGGCATTGCGCTTTTTCATTTCGTGGACCAGCGAAACCAGGATCCGGCAGCCGGACGCGCCGATAGGATGACCCAGCGCGATCGCCCCACCGTTAACGTTGACCCGCAGCGGATCCCACTCCAGCATTTTTCCGACGGAGATCGCCTGCGCAGCATAGGCTTCGTTCACTTCGATCAGATCCACATCCGAAAGCTGCCACCCCGCGCGCTCCAGGCAGCGGCGGGTCGCGTAGACCGGCGCGATCCCCATTAACGCAGGATCAACCCCCACGCTGGCGAATGCCTTAATGCGGGCCAGCACGGGGAGATCGAGCTCAAGAGCTTTGCTTTCGCTCATCATCATGACGGCGGCAGCGCCGTCGTTAATGGAAGAGGCATTTCCTGCCGTCACCGAGCCCTGCATTTCAAACGCGGGGTTCAGCCTGGCCAGGCCTTCAGCGCTGGCGTCAGTGCGCGGCTGTTCATCGGTATCTACGACGACATGCTCGCCGCTCTGACGCTGCGTGCTGACCGGGACAATTTCGTCGCGAAAACGACCGGAATCGATCGCCGCACGCGCTTTTTGCTGCGAGCTTAGCGCATAGGCATCCTGCACCTCACGGCTGATACCGTACTCGCGCGCCAGATTTTCCGCCGTCACGCCCATATGATAATCGTTGAATGCGTCCCACAGCCCGTCATGCACCAGGCTGTCGAGCAGCTGACTGTTGCCCAGCTGTGCGCCGGTCCGGCTGTCGGTCAACACGTGCGGCGCGCGGCTCATATTCTCCTGCCCGCCCGCGATGATCACGTCCGCCTCACCACACTGAATGGCCTGCGTCGCGAGATGCAGCGCTTTTAATCCTGAACCACAGACGTCGTTGATGGTGATGGCAGAGACGGTATTGGGCAGCCCGCCCTTCAGCGCCGCCTGACGCGCAGGGTTTTGCCCGGCACCGGCCGTGAGAACCTGTCCCAGGATCACCTCATCAACTTCATGTGCTGCGATCCCGCTACGTTCCACCAGCGCTTTCACCACCACGCTGCCCAGGTCAACCGCCGAGTGACGCGCGAGCGATCCCTGAAAACAGCCGATAGCTGTACGCAACGCACCCACTATTACGACATCTTTCATCACGACCTCTGTGTTAAATGACATGACGATAGTAGAGGATTGTTACTGGCAATTATCTTAATTGTTTAAAAATAGTGAGATTAATCACAAGGATCAGCGCGCATCCTGCAGATACTGCCGCAGCCAGCTTCCGGCAATGCCGGGAGGGGATCGTTTATTCCACAGCAGATCGATGCCGATCGCCCGCGGCCAGCCGGGAACATTGAGCTGTACCAGGGATTTCGCGGCGGCAAATTCATCCACCAGCGCGCACGGCAACACGCACCAGCCAAATCCCTGTACCGCCATACTCAAGAGTAACAGGTAATTCGGGGCTGACCAGACGGGCCCGCGCGCAATCTCCGCCTCGCGCTCAAGATAGGTGCTCAGCCGCAGCTCTCGCCAGCCGTGCAGCTCGTCACGCTGAACGTCATGTTGTCCGGCCAGCGGATGCGTGGTCGCGACATAGATCGCCATGCGGGTCTGCATCGGCAGCCGGATAGCGCCGATATCCGTAGGGTAACCGTCTCGCGCTTCGGTGAGGCCAACCTGCGCGCGCTCCTTTTGCAGCAGATCGATCACGTCCTCCTCCTCGCCAATCAGACATTCGAATTCCGTATGGGGAAAGCGCGCGTCAAACTGTTTCATCATCTCTTCCAGCACGTCCGGGTTGAGGGTATCGGAAAGGACAAACGTCAGACGCGCCTCCGTTTGCGCCGATAGCGACACCGCCAGCTCATCCAGCCGCGTGCTGGCGGCGAGAATCGCCTGCACGTAGCCCAGCACCTGTTCCCCCTGGGCCGTTAACACCGGCTGGCGCGCAGAGCGGTCAAACAGCTCGAAGCCCAGATCGGCTTCAAGATTGGCAATGGACGTGCTGATCGTCGACTGGCTTTTACGCAGCCGGCGTGCGGCCGCAGAGAAAGAGCCTGCTGCAACGGTCTCAACAAACGCGGTAAGGGCTTCGGGTGAATAGCGCATAACCTATCTACTTTAGCGATGGATACTATCTTTAATATATCAGCTTTAGCGATGAAAATAGGCCAAATCACCGCCCATACCGGCGAATTAACGAGGTCTATCGCTATGCAACATCAGGATGCACTCCAACGTAAACTGCCGGAGCGGATCTTTCATGCTGTCTGTTTTGAAGGGATTGCGACGGCGATCCTCGCCCCTACGGCGGCGTGGCTCATGCAGCGTTCCGTGGTGGAAATGGGTGGGTTGACCATTATTCTGGCGACCACCGCCATGCTGTGGAACATTATTTATAACTTCGGCTTCGACCGCTTCTGGCCCGTTCAGCGCGTCAAACGTACGGCAAAAGTGCGTGCGCTGCATGCGCTGGGGTTCGAATGCGGGTTTATTGTGATTGGCGTGTCGATTGTCGCCGCCGTGCTGGGCGTTACCCTGCTGCAGGCATTCACACTGGAAATTGGTTTCTTCCTGTTCTTCCTGCCGTACACCATGTTCTATAACTGGGCGTACGATTGCCTCCGCGAGAAATTTCTTAAGCGCCGCCAGCAACGGCGCGCCCTGGCAGGCTAAACGCCTTCTGGCCGGACGTCCGTTCCGGCCAAACGCCTTCGAAGCAACTGCGCTCTCCGTGCATAACTATGGTAAATTGCACTCCATTCTGATGGTTTGATAGTTGATACGTTGCTCTAATGTCGAAAATTTGGTCAAAAGATGAGACTCTCTGGAGTTTCGCTCTCTACGGCACGGCCGTGGGCGCAGGAACGCTGTTCCTGCCCATTCAGCTGGGCTCCGCAGGCGCAATTGTCCTGTTTATTACCGCCCTCGTGGCCTATCCCTTAACCTACTGGCCGCACAGAGCGCTGGCGCAATTTATCCTCTCGTCGAAAACGAAAGGCAACGAAGGGATCACCGGCGCCGTTTCGCACTATTACGGCCGGAAGATCGGCAACCTGATCACCACGCTCTATTTCATCGCCTTCTTTGTGGTGGTGCAGATTTATGCGGTGGCCATCACCAACTCGTTAACCGAGCAGCTGGGAAAACACCTGACGGTTGATACCGCCGTTCGCGTGCTGGTCAGCCTGGGCGTGGTGCTGGTCCTGAATCTGATCTTCCTGATGGGACGGCATATCACGATAAAAGTGATGGGCTTCCTGGTGTTTCCGCTGATTGCCTATTTCCTGTTTGTCTCGCTCTATCTGATCGGCAGCTGGCAGCCCTCGCTGCTGACCAGCCAGATGGCCGTCGATCGCCACACGCTGCACCAGGTCTGGATTTCGATTCCGGTGATGGTATTTGCGTTCAGCCATACCCCGATTATCTCCACGTTTGCCGTTGACCGTCGCGAGAAGTTTGCCGATGGCGCCATGGATAAATGTAAGAAGATCATGAAGGTGGCGTACCTGATTATCTGCCTGAGCGTGCTGTTCTTTGTCTTCAGCTGCCTGCTCTCTATTCCGCCGTCGTACATTGTGGCCGCCAAAGAGCAAGGGGTGACGATCCTGTCCGCGCTGTCGATGATGCCTTCATCACCGGCATGGCTGGGCATCTCCGGGATTGTCGTGGCGATAATTGCGATGTCGAAATCGTTCCTCGGCACCTATTTTGGGGTGATTGAAGGGGCGACAGAGATCGTGAAGTCGTCGCTCAGTCAGGTGGGGGTGAAAAAGAGCCGCGCCTTTAACCGCGCGATTTCCATTATGGGGGTGTCGTTAATCACCTTTGCCGTCTGCTGCATTAACCCGAACGCCATTTCGATGATTTACGCCATCAGCGGCCCGCTTATCGCCATGATCCTGTTTATCATGCCGACGCTGTCGACGTATCTAATCCCCTCCCTGAAACCGTACCGTTCCATTGGCAACCTGCTGACGCTAATCGTCGGAGTGCTGTGCGTGTCGGTGATGTTTGTCGGCTAACCCCCCTTTGATGCCCGGCGTACTGCCGGGCATGCCTCTCAGTCTCGCCCAGCTAATTCCAGCGGAAAAGGCCTGTCCTGCACCACCGTTTTCATGACAAGCGTTGAGCGAAGATGCTGCACGCCGGGCATGGCGGAGAGCTTCTCGTCGTAGAGCTTCTGGAAAGCGGAGAGGTCGCGGGTCACGACGTGCATAAGGTAATCGGGATCGCCAAACAGACGCTGCGCAAGCACGATCTGCGGGATCTCCTCCACCGCCGCTTCAAACGCGCTAACCGCCTTTCGGTCCCCCTCCTTTAGCGTCGCAAACACTATTGCCAGGAAGTTGAATCCCATTTTGGCGGGGTCGAGGCTGGCACGGTATCCCGTTATCGCCCCGCTTTGCTCCAGCGCCCGCACGCGACGATGGCACGGCGAGAGGCTCAGATTCACACGCTCAGCGAGCTCGGTAAGGGATAAGCGGCCATCAGACTGTAGCTCCGCAAGAATTTTTCGATCGATGCTATCCATGTGGAAGATTTTCTCAATTTAACCGTGTTACGAGCATAACATTGAAAGCCTATTTCGCAGAGTTAGCGATATTCTTTTTCTCAACGTTTGACGCACTGCGGGAGTCTTCAGGACGATGGAAATGAGTATTGTGGCCGGCTTTTGGGTGGTTTCTTTTCTGCTTATCATGACGCCGGGCGCCGACTGGGCCTACGCCATTAGCGCCGGGATTAACGGGCGACGCGTGGTACCGGCGGTGATGGGGCTGATGTCCGGACATCTGTTAGCCACGCTGATTGTGGTGGCTGGCGTGGGGGTCGTGATTGCTCAACATCCGCTGGCGTTGACCGGGCTGACCGTGGCTGGCGCTCTGTATCTCATGTGGCTTGGCATAATGTTGCTGCGTCACCCTGCCGCACCGGAAAAGGCCACCCACCACGCGGGAAGCTGGAGACAGTGGGCGGTGAAAGGACTCTGCATTAGCGGCCTAAACCCAAAAGTGTTTTTGCTGTTCCTGGCGCTGCTTCCGCAGTTTACGGACCCGACCGGAAGCTGGTCGATAGCGATGCAAATGTCCACGCTTGGGATGATGCACCTTATCACCTGTACGCTGGTCTATCTGCTGGTGGGGTATGGTTCGAAAGCGGTACTGGCGACCCGACCACAGGCGGCGCGTCTGGTAAGCATGGCATCAGGAGGGATCATGGTGCTGATCGCGATGGTATTGCTTTTTGAGCAGGTGAGATAAAAAAACACCGGCCATCGCCGGTGTTATTTACGCCCGAATATCGTCATATTCCCGCGTTTTATCAAACTCATGTTTCGCGAACGGGCACAGCGGGATAATTTTACGGTTCTCACCGCGCATCTTCTCCACCACTTTCGCTACCAGCTGTTTACCGACGCCCTGCCCTTTCAGGCTCTCATCCACATCGGTGTGCTCGATAATGCTCAGGTGCTCGCCGGTTGGCACGAAGACAATCTCCGCGACCTGGTTACCGTTCGCATCATTCACGTAAAACTTGTTATGGCCTTCCAGAATTTCCATGGTTCCTCGCTTATTTTTGGCGATACTTCAGCGCACCGCTCGGGCAGGTATCAATCACGCGGACAACCGTTTCAACGTCAACTTCATCGGGAATAATCCACGGCTTACGTTTCAGATTAAACAGCTTTGCGCTGCCACGCACGCAGTTACCGGAGTGTTTGCAGATCCCGGTGTTGAAGTAAACGTCAATTTTCTCGCCGGTATAGGCCCGGTAACCCGCATCCAGTAGCTCTTTATCCATGACATTGCCTCTGTAATTATTATCGTGCTGAATGAAGAATAGCCTGACGGGATCCTGCTGGCTATATCGTTGAAAACGAAAAGCCAGGTCACAACTCTTTTCTTGTTAGATTGCGTCCGCTAGTGGCGCATGTCAGGCTCGGAAAATGTCACTTTTACATAACATCCGCAGGTTGAATGAAACGCAGACTCTCTTTTCAGGTAAAGCTATTTTTAGCGCTGGTGTGCTTCTCCTGCCTGCTGTTAGTTCTGCTGGGAACGATCCTGTTTCATTTTATTGACCGGCAGCTCCATCACGATCTCGGCCAGCGCGCCCGGGTTCAGGCCAGCCAGATCGCGCTGATGCCGGGTCTGGCGGCCATGGTCGCGGCCAGAGATATCCCCGGCATCGCCCGGTTAATTCAGCCGCTGCGCGCCGAAAGCGATGCCAGCTATATTGTGATTGGCGATACGCAGGAGCAGCACCTCTATCATTCGGAATCCCCGGAGCGTATTAATTTACCGATGATCGGCGGGGATAACGCGGAGGTATTAAAGGGCAAAACTATTATTTCCGTGCGTCAGGGCGGTATTGGGGTTTCACTGCGCAGCAAAGCGCCGATCTTTAACGCGCAGCATAAGGTGATTGGTATTGTCTCGGTCGGCTATCTGACCTCCTATATTGCCAATATTAACGCCCGTATTCTCTGGCAGTCCGGGCTGTACGGCGCGGCTCTTCTGCTGCTGCTGTTTATGTTCTCCTGGCTGTTTACCCGCAATCTCAAAAAACAGATGTTCCGACTGGAGCCGAAAGATATCGCTCAGCTGGTTTTGCAGCAGCGCGCGCTATTAGAAGCCATGTATGAGGGGGTATTTGCCGTCAATGAAGAGAAGCAGCTGATTTTAATTAACCGCGCCGCACGAGAAATGCTGGATATTCGGCAAAGTGAGAAAGACCTTATCGGTAAACCGCTGGAAGACGTTCTGCAGACGTCGCCGGGCTTTTTATCCCAGCGCTACGCCTCGGTCAGCGCTGGCAGCCACGACCAGATTGCGGTGCTGAACCAGCGCGAGGTGATCGTCAACCGCGTGGCGATTGAGGTCGAACCGGGCGTTGAAAGCGGCTGGGTCTACAGCTTTCGCGACAAAAATGACATCAACACCCTCAGCAGCCAGCTCAGTCAGATCAAGCGCTATGCGGATAACCTGCGCATTATGCGCCACGAGCAGCTGAACTGGACCGCCACGCTGGTGGGCTTGCTGCAGATGAAACACTATGACGAGGCGATTCGCTACATTCAGGTGCAGTCCGAAGGTGCGCAGCGGGTGCTGGACTTTGTCTCCGCCCGTTTTTCCTCTCCCGCGCTGTGTGGTCTGCTGTTAGGAAAATACGTCAGCGCGCGCGAAAAAGGCATCGAGCTGCTGTTTGATCCCGCCTGCCAGCTCACCCGCATGCCCGCCACGCTCAACGAAACGGAGCTGATGTCGGTTATTGGAAATCTGCTGGACAACGCGGTGGACGCAACCCTTAAAGCACCGGTCCCCGCACCGGTAGAGCTTTACATTTCAGACCGTAACCAGGAGCTGCTGATCGAGGTGGCCGACAGGGGCTGCGGGGTGGAGGATGCGATGAAGCCGCATATTTTCCGCCAGGGATTCAGCAGCAAGCCGGACAGCGAAAACGACATTGTGGGCACCGAGCACGGTATTGGCCTGTATCTGGTGGCAGGATATATCGACAAGGCTGGCGGCACTATTGAGATTGCCGACAACACGCCACAAGGGACTATTTTTTCTGTGTTTATTCCGAATGGGCAAAAGCATGACCCGAGCACTTGATGTTGTGATCGTTGAAGATGAGCCGCACCTGGCGGAGCTGCATCGCGAGTATATCGAGCAAAATTTTCATTTGCGCGTGGTGGGCATCGCCGCGTCGATTGAGCAGGCATGCCGCCTGATTCGTCAGCATCAGCCGCGGCTTATCCTGCTGGACAACTATCTCCCGGACGGTAAAGGCGTGGAGCTCATCGATAATCCGCTGCTGAAAAGCTATGAGTGCTCGGTGATCTTCATCACTGCCGCCAGCGATATGCAGACCTGCAGCCACGCCATGCGCAGCGGCGCGTTTGACTACCTCATCAAGCCCGTCTTTTTCCAGCGCCTGCACGCCTCGCTGGAGCGTTTTATGCGCTTCATCCACACCGTGCAGCAGGTGAAGGTGGTCGACCAGCATGCGCTGGATCGCCTGTTTCATCTGCCTGCCGCGGAAGCCTCCGTTACGCCGTCCACAAAGGGCATTGAACCCCAGACGCTGGAGCGGATTAAACGCCTGTTCGCCGAGCATCCCGACAGCGCGATGTCGGTTGAAGAGGTGGTGGAAAACGTAGGGATCAGCAAAACCACGGGGCGCCGCTACCTTGAATACTGCGTGGAGAGCGGGTTAATCAGCGTCGAAATGCTGTATGGCAATATTGGTCATCCTCGCCGGTTATACCGCAAAGCCCCCGATAAACCGTAATCCAGAACCGTTCGTAAGCTAACGTTCGCGGATTTTATGGTGTTAATTGCTGAAACGACGGCGACAATCACACTTCGGAATCATTGCCCTCGCCTCCCTATTGTCGGAGGCGCGCTTTACGCTATGTTGACAATTAGTTCCTCAAATGTAACTAAAAGGTTAACTATAATGTCGAACACGTTCCGAATTTCTCTGCTTACCGCTACCGTACTGTTCTCTGCTTCTGCACTGTCTGCCCTGCCGCAGGGTTATCCTGCTGAGTATCAAAAAGTGGTTGATGCCGCCACGAAAGAGGGCAAGGTTGTTATTTACTCCACCACCGACATCAAAGCTGCCGGACCGCTGATCCAGGGCTTCGAAAAAACCTATCCAGGCATTAAAGTCGAATACAACGACATGAACAGCACCGAGCTGTACAACCGTTTCATCAGCGAACAGGCCTCCGGCGGCGTGAGCGGCGACGTGGTCTGGAGCTCCTCGATGGACACCGGCCTGAAGCTCGCCACCGACTACGCCATGGAGTATAAATCGCCGGAGCAAAGCCAGCTGCCGAAATGGGCGGTCTGGAAGGATAAGGCATACGGCACTACCTATGAGCCGGTGGTCTTTATCTACAACAAGCGTCTGATCCCGGCCGGCGACGTGCCGGACTCTCACGCCGCACTGGCGAAGCTGATTGCCAGCCAGACGGACAAATTCAAGAACAAAGTCACCACCTACGACATCGAAAAATCGGGTCTGGGCTTTATGCTTTCGGTGCAGGATCACAACGCCGATCCTAACTACTTCAAGACCCTGGCCGACGTCGCCAAAGGAGGCCTGTCGGTGCAGTCGTCTACCGGCACCATGATGGAGCGCGTCTCCTCCGGTGAAAACCTGATCGGCTTCAACATCCTCGGTTCCTACGCGGAAGCGCGCGCGAAGAACGATCCGTCGCTCGGCATTGCCTATCCAAAAGATTACACCCTGGTGCTGTCGCGCGTATCGTTCATCAGCCAGCAATCGCAAAACAGCAACGCCGCGAAGCTGTGGCTGGACTACGTGCTGTCTGAACAAGGGCAAAACATTCTGGCCAGTCAGGCGGACATCCCCTCCATTCGTAACGATATCGAAGGCAAGAATGATATCGACGGCCTGACCAAAATCCTCGGCAACGCGCTGAAGCCAATTCCGGTTGATGAAACGCTGCTGGAATACCTGCAGCCGAAAAAACGCCTGGAGTACATCAAAGAGTGGCGTACCGCCGCCGGTAAATAAGCGTCTGAGTGCGGCGCAGGCCGCCGCGCTCCCTTATCGACTGAGTTCGTTTTTCTGGGCTGCAACACCAGGGATACCCCATGAATACACTACGCAGAAAGTGGCAAAGCCTGCCGCGAGGCATCGTCGTGCTGATAACCGCCCTGGTTATCTACACGCCGCTGTCGTTTATCGTGATACAGAGCTTCCTGTCCGCCCCGTTCTTTTCGCCGTCAAAAGAGTGGAGCTTTGAATCATTTGAATTTATTTTCACCGACCCTGATTTTTATAAGGCCCTGAAAAGCGGCTTTATTCTTGCTTTCGGGCTAGTCTTTATCTCAATCCCGCTGGGCGGCGTGCTGGCGTTTCTGATGGTACGCACCGACCTGCCCGGTCGCCGGTTGATTGAGCCGCTGATCCTGGTCCCGATTTTCGTTTCACCGATGGTGCTGGGCTTTGGCTACGTGGTGGCTGCCGGTCCGGTGGGCTTTCTCTCCCAGTGGGCTCAGGCGCTGATTGGCTTTGTGCCGTGGAACATCTACGACATGTCGAGCATTGTGGTCATCGCCGGCCTGACGCACGTCCCGCACGCCTATCTGTATATCTCGTCAGCGCTGCGCAGCGTGGGCTCCGATGTGGAAGAAGCCGCGCGCACAGCGGGCGCGTCGCCCTGGCAGGTGATGACCTCCGTCAGCCTGCCGATGGTGCGCCCGTCCATTCTGTACGCCACCGTGCTGCTGTTCTTCCTCGGGCTGGAAGTGTTCGGCCTGATGCTGGTCCTCGGCGACCCGGAAGGCAACATGGTGCTGGCGACCTATCTCTATAAGCTGACGAACAAGATGGGCACCCCATCCTATAACCTGATGGCGGCGGTTGCCGTGGTGCTGATCTGCATCACCATCCCGCTGGTGATGCTCCAGCGTCGCCTGATGCGCACCGCCAACCGCTTCGTCACCATGAAGGGCAAGGCCTCGCAGGCCCGCGCGCTGCCGCTGGGTAAATGGCGCTGGGTGGCTGGCGCGGTGATTGCCTTCTGGCTCACCGTCACCATCGGCGTTCCGCTGCTCGGCGTGGTGCTGCGCGCGTTTATCTCAAACTGGGGCGTGGGCGTTTCGCTGTGGGACGAGCTTTCTCTGAACACCTTCCGCACCATCTGGGCGCAGCCCAACCTGCTGCGCGCCATCGTCAACTCCATGGCGATTGGCGTGATTGGCGGCGCGCTGGCCGTGGTGTGCTACCTGTTTGTCGGCATTGCCATGCACCGTAAGCCGGACAACACCACGCGTTTCCTGGACTACAGCGTGCTGGTGCCGCGCGCCGTGCCTGGCCTGCTGGCGGGTCTGGCGTTCCTGTGGGTGTTCCTGTTCCTGCCGATGTGGCTGGATAACTCGCTGAAATCCGGCTGGCTTTCCGGGTTTGCCTGGACCGACTGGATGCGTGAAAACGTCATCGTCTGGCTGCGTTCGCTGCGCAGCACCATTTTCAGCGTCTGGCTGGCCTATACCGTGGTGTGGATGGCTTACGGGCTGAGGCTTATCTCTTCCACTCTGCTGCAGGTGGGGCCGGAGCTTGAAGAAGCGGCGCGCAGCACCGGGGCGACGCGCGGGCAGATCACCCGCCACGTCACCATTCCGCTCTCCCGCTACGGTCTTATCGGTTCGTGGCTGCTGATGTTCCTGATCTTTGAGCGCGAATATTCAACGGGTGTGTACCTGCTTTCACCCGGCACGGAAACCATCGGCTCGATGCTGGTTTCCCTCTGGGCCGCGGGTGCCATTGATATCGTAGCGGCGCTCTCTTTCATTAACATCCTGCTGGTCGTGGTAGGTCTGGGCATTGCCCTTCGTTTCGGAGTGAAAATACATGATTGAATTAGCGGTTGACGATCTGCACTTAACCTACGGCGACAATCCTGTTTTAAAAGGTGTCTCCATGAACCTGAAGCGCGGCGAAGTGGTCTCCCTGTTAGGCCCCTCCGGCAGCGGCAAAACCACCCTGCTCCGCGCCGTCGCGGGTCTGGAAAAACCGACCCAGGGCTCGATTGTGATTGGCAACAATAAAGTTTACGACGGTACGCCGCGCAGCGAGGTCCCGGCGGAAGAGCGTAACCTGGGGCTGGTATTCCAGTCCTATGCCCTGTGGCCGCACAAAACCGTGTTTGAGAACGTGGCCTATCCGCTCAAGCTGCGCAAAGTCCCGGCCAAAGAGATCCAGCAGCGCGTGCAGGACGTGCTGGACCAGCTTGGCCTGGGCCATCTTGGCAAACGTCACCCGCACCAGCTCTCCGGTGGGCAACAGCAGCGCGTGGCGATCGGCCGTGCGCTGGTGTACAACCCGCCGGTAATTTTGCTGGACGAACCGCTTTCCAACCTCGACGCCAAGCTGCGCGAAGAGGCCCGCGTGTTCCTGCGCGAGCTGATTATCAAGCTCGGGCTATCGGCACTGATGGTGACGCACGACCAGAACGAAGCGATGTCCATATCCGACCGCATCCTGCTGCTCAACAACGGCAAAATTGAGCAACAGGGCACGCCGCAGGAGATGTACGGCTCGCCGAAAACGCTGTTTACCGCCGAGTTTATGGGTAGCAACAACCGCCTGCACGGCAAGGTCACCGAAGTGCGGGACGGCAAAGCGCGTATCGAAGGAAAAGGCTGGGTGCTGTGGGGTCAGGCCGGTGAAGGGGTGCAGAGCGGTGATGAAGCCACGGCGGTGATCCGCGTCGAGCGCGTGGCGGTAGTCGAGGGGCCAGGGGAAAATCAGCTTGAGCTGCCGCTGCTCACCAGCATGTATCTCGGCGACCGCTGGGAATACCTGTTCCGCACGGTGGGAGATGATTTTGTCATTCGTGCGTATGGGCATGAGGTTCGGGATCCGCAGCACTGCCATCTTTCGCTGCCTGAGAAGCATGTTTGGGTGTTCCCGAAAGGGTGAATTTAAGAGGAAAAGGCTGCGGGATGCGGCCTTTTTTGTTGGTGTATTATGAGTGCACGCAATCTATCTTATGTTAAATATCAATCACTTACATGGTATCTGCTAAAGGTGTAGACTAAATAAAGTGGGAATTTTTATTACACCAGCTTGAACTAAGCCCCCTACAGCTGTAATAAGTGTTAATATAACAATGGCTAGTGTCATGTGGGACATGCGCTGTTGTGTCGCAAGTTGTTGATCATAGCGAAGTTCTTCAATCTCATACTTTGAGAGAGCACTCACAGCCCTGCCTGTAACTATATATTTATTATCTTGCTTAATAAGGCATCCGACATCCACTAATGAGTCTAGAGTAAGAATTAGTTCTTTTTTGTATATATCTGCTTTGGGATGTCTTACCCACAAAATGGAATAAAGTTGATTCAATATATCACTATCACTTGATCCATTATAACTATGGCCACTATTTATATAAATATTTGTAATGGTTTTCAAAACTTTTATTCTATCATTCACTACTAATTCTTTCTTGTAAAATTTATTACGCTCTCTGCTTCTATAAAAATGGTTGAGTTTTATTCTAAGACGTCCGTACTTTGTTATCTCACTCAATCTTAACTCATTAATTGAATTATACTTTATTTCATCAACACCATAATAATGAATGATTTCAGGCGTAAGAGAGGCTATTTCTTTATAGGATAGATTACATTCTTCATAGAATCGGCGTTTATCAATATTCCATTTGAGTGCTTTAACATGCTGGTTTTCAATACGATCTATAAGATATTTGTACTCACCTCCGTCTAATAAATAGATGACAAAAGTGTCAACTTTTTTAGCATCTTCTCCCGTTCTAATGATAGGACCTTCAATGCGTTTACTGAGCATTCTAGGAAGATATTCCTTCCAGATATTGATGTTTCTATTACTAAACATTTTAGTATTATCATCCTTAAACATTATTTAAATTTGGATATATCTTATCAATCTCTACGTAATAGTCACCCTCTTCGGAGGCTATTCTCCCTTTATCCTCAATCAGCTGGCAAAAGTTAATATCATTTTTCAGCATAAGATATAGGTCTCGCCCACTGACACAGATCACACTCTTCCCTTTTCCCCATGCATTCAACCCATCCCTTGTAAATCCTGTCCAACTGACAAACATCCCTCTTGTCCATCTTGGTTTTTGATCTATTTTACCTTGAAAAGCATGAAGATCTCTGTTTCCCGTTTTTACGCCGTGCCATTTGGCTTCAACAAGGTACGTATTGTGATTAAGCTGGAAACTACCATCAATTTGCTCTCCATTAAGTTTAAAAGGTTTTCTGGGGGACAAATTGAAAGTCTTGAAGAGTTCATTGAGCCACACTTCAAAACCATATCCTCTTTCTTGAGGTCCTTTGATCTTAAGAGCGTCAAGGTCGTCTAGCAAATGTTGAGTATTAATTCTATTTAGATTTTCCGTTGTTTTATCTGTAATAGATTTTATTTCTTCAAATTTTAATGTGAAGTTTTTAAAAATTGCTTCATCTTGAGGTGTTATAGGAAAGTCGCTCAATGTTTTTCTGTAATTCCAAAGTATACTCACTACAATGAGAACACTTTCTTGTTTGTTTTTTTTAAAAAAACTCAGAAGTCTTTTTAACTTTGATTTACCCTCATCTTTGTAAATTGAATTTTCTATATTAATATTCAATTCTGACTCAAAGAACTCTCTCATTGTTTTATCACTAAAGTTTAGAACATATCCTGGCTTTAATGGGTTCTCAAATAATGTTTTCAAATTTTTCAAATCTATAGGTGTCAAAATCATAAAGTGTACCATCATTAATATGGAAAAATGGGGACAACTGTAATCCAATGTTTAGACAATTTCACTAATCCTTTCAACTTATTCCATGTTTTTGCACATAATCACTGATGTTCAGACCGGACTTGCGAATATCGTCCGAAACCTTGCGGTACTGATCTTTCCACTCTCCTGGCATGTCCCGGAGAGCCGCTATCTTACAGGCCACACTGTAGGGGGTACGCCCCAGCTTTTCGGCCAGCCAGAACAGATGAACGCCCACCGCTTCGTCTGGTACGGATTCGAGGGCATCAAGCAGCATCGTCCCCTCTTCTTCCCGCCAGGGTTCGCCGGCATGCGGAAAACGTGGGTCGGGCACACGTTCCTGTTTCTCTTCCTTTGGTTTCGACGCTGCCGGAACGTTGGACTTCTTCATACTGACGCGCGCTTTCATGGCACCGATGGCGGCGACGGCCCGGACCAAATCCTCGCGCTCCTGGCGCGTCAGCAGGCTGTCCTCACAAATCAGGACATTCAGATTATCGATCAGCGTATTCAGCTTGGGTTCTGTTAATTTCATTCTTCTGTTCTCATTCCTTGTTTGTGGTGGCCGTCAGTTCCAGCTCTCATTCACCTGGATGGTGACCGGCAGGCCAGCATCAAAACAGGTCTGATACCAGCTGGCCACCTGCAGGGGATCGCCCTCTTTTATCCAGCGTATGCCTCCGGCATCCGTCAGCTGCAGACAGGTGGTACCGTCCAGACGGATCACGTAGGCCGCTTCCCTGATGGTGTAATGGCCGTCATCCAGCTGCAGCTCCACCGCGTCACCGGCAGCCGTCTGGCGTAACGGCAGATGCCGGACGTCTGTCAGACGTTGTCGTGCCGTTTCAGCCTCGCGTGCTGCCTGGAAGAGCGGTTCTGCAATGCCGCGACCGTCCTGCGTCAGCTCGACGGCCAGCTGCAGGTTCGGGGCGCGCAGGGTGCGCAGCCAGCCTGCGGCTTCCATGCGCCGGCAGGAGGCGCGCAGGTTCGGCCCGTACACCGGGGCGTCACCGCCCTGCTCCAGCACCCGCTCAATATCTCTTGTCGCCACCGGCCCCGGACGTTTCGCACCGAGGGCGGCCAGCACAATCAGCACCCGCCGCTGCAGCGGTGACGGGCGTCGGCTTTTTACCGTTCCATTCATTCTTTCATTCCGGCTACACGTTCCTGAAAACGACGGAGGTCAGCCTGTACCGGGCTGAAGTCGGATGCCCCTGCTTTAGCAAGCTCAGACCACAGAAATATGACAGCCTCCACACTGGAAATTTTCGCTGCCGTCGTCTGATCCTGGCGCTTTTTGATAGCTTCAATGACCTCTGTTGTTGTCGCGGCCAACTGTTCATAGCTGAGTGAAAAATTCACTTCTTTCTCATCCATCCTGCACGCTCCGTCTGATACTGTCCTGTCAGGTAAAAAATCATACTTATAATGATTTTATTCTGAACTGGTAAATATCATATTAGATATGTTTTTTTAATTAATGATAAATATCACATTAAGTATGATTTAGTGCGTGTGATTTAATTATCATATCCTTGGCCGGTTTCCCGCCGCGCAGATCCGGTTTCTGGCTGAACCGGAAGACTGGGCAGCTATCTCGGTTGTCCTGCAGTTATATGGTTGTCGTATGAATGCGCGAAAAGGCCGCGCCGGCGGTCACTAGGGGGAGGCGCTGATCGCGCAGCTGCTGCAGGACAAAGTACTGAATTTTAGCGGCCAAACGGTGGAATAAAAATGACCGGGCGACACGGTATAACGGCACTTTTACTGTACTAACAAAAGGAATAACAAATGATTCAGATTATTGAATTACACGGCGGGACGATTACTCCTGATCCATTCGAATACAGGATTTTATTTCAGGGCAAATATTTTGCAGCAGTATGGATTTATGTATAGTCAGGCATGTGGAAAGACGATTATGTTTGATGCTTGTTTTTAACCGGTTTCCGTCAGTGGTTGGTTTCATCTGGCGGAGATAGGAGAAGTTGGCCGACGATCGACGACGTTTGACGACAATCGACGATGTTCGGCGAATATTTCCGGGTGGGTGTGTTCACTCATTCTGGATAAAAATTTTAACGCATACAGCAAAAGTACTGAATTTTAGCGGCCAAACGGTTACATAAAAATGTCCGGGCGACACGGTATAACGGCACTTTTACTGTACTGACTGCCTTGCTTCTTTTACCGGCAGCACTGGCCGAAAAAACCTTAGCATCTGCCTGCACACCGGCTTTTATTCACCGGACTTAATTTCCCGGATACTCTTCAAATCAAGGCGGTTTGCACTCCAGACACCGCTTCCGGTCGCCGCGCCGGTGTCCTTTCTGAAGCGCAGGCCGCACTCACTGACCCACTGGGTGTCCGTTTCCCGCAGCCTGACCTCGCGGGGCCGGTAGCATTCTGTAATGATCCCCCACGTGCGTCATTGGCCGCCGTTTTTTCTGCCCGGTGACCTGAGTGGCCGTATCTGACGCACCGGCAACTGTTCCGGCGCGGTACTGAGGAGGGATCTCCGTGGAGACCAGCAGAGGCATACTGTCAGGTGCCCTGCCCTGTCCTGACGCAGCGAGCAGATCGTCCGCCACCTCCTTCAGACTATACGCCAGGGAGCCCGTGAGGGCACGGGCTAAAAAATGGACGGCAGGAAAGGATTCAGTCAAGACTGCACAGATGCTGGCGCAGCGAGGCGCGAAGCTGATCGTCGATACGCGCGCGGATATACTCCGGATGAAACTCACGGCGCAGGAACAGGTGTGTCTGCAGGCCATTCTGAAGGTTGAGTTTCCGGGTCAGTCGTCCGATTCGCTGGTAAAACTTTTTGTTCGGGATGCCAATAAACCGGGCTGCTTCGTGTATTGAATCCCGCAGCAGCAGGCTGTAGACGGTGGTTTTGTCCTGGTGCGAGTAGGCCTCCAGGCTCAGGTGGGCCAGCAGTAGATCCATCGCCAGATCGTAGCTGACGCCGGGGCAGTGGCGAAGCTTTTCAACGTAGCTCAGCAGTGGCTGTTTGCTCTCCAGCGAGACAAGCGGCTGCAGCGTACGGGAATGCATCCCCCCATCCCCTATAAACAGAAAGCGGACGGCGTCGCGATGCTGCCTGACGCACTGCAGCGTCGCCCGCAGTGAGGTAAAGCTGCTGAGATCGATGATGCAAGTGTCCGGGCCGGGACGCTGGCAGGACAGCAGATAGTCCAGTGCACAGCGCATATAATAATTACGGGTTTCAATGCGGTAGCTCACAGTCGTGCTCCATCGGAACGGGAAGCAGCGTGCAGGCCGCTTCCCGTTGTCTGTAGGGGATCAGAAACTGATACGGATACCGGCCATGCCCTGCACCGGTTCTTCCACGTAGCTGCCCTGCCGATAGTTCAGCTCGCCGTACAGCGTCACATCTTTTGCCGGGCTTATGGTGATCCCCGCGCCGTACCTACCGGACGTGCCGTTCTGGTTGTTTTTGAAACGGTTCACATCGTTAATCACCGTCTCATTGGAATGGGCCAGCTCCTGCTCGACGCTGAGGCTCAGGTACGGATGCAGCGAGGTGTTGCCCAGCGATAACTCGGTGGCCACGCGGCTGCCTGCTTCGGCAGTCAGGGAGCGGGCTTTCCCGGTTTTTGCGGTCATTCCGTTGTTCAGCTTTACGTTCGCGTCATTGATGATCGTGCCGGTCATGCGGGCAAACGGCGTCACGCTCAGGCTGTCCGTCGGGATGAAGGTCTGGCCGACTTCCAGCGCCGCGCTAAAGCCGTACTGGTTCCATTTGCCGCTGGTCATGTTGCCGTTGGTCATGCGGGCGCTGAGCTGGCTCTCCAGACGGTTAGCCTTCAGGGTGCCATCAAGATAGAAACCGCTGTTGTCATACCAGGTGGCGTACGCGCCAAGGCCGTAGCTGTCGACCGAGCTGGTGCCGCCGCGGGCATGTTTCACGTTGTTGCTTGTCAGGGTTACAAAGCCGCCGGTTACAAGCTGACTGTTACCCAGGTCCGTGACCACGTCACCACCGAGCTCCATGCCGTTCTGGTACAGTTTGTAGGCTGCGCCGTTGCTGGTTTCCGCCGCGCTCTTTTTGCCCAGGTAGTGACCCCAGACGCTACCCTCGCCATGCTGGCGGTCGCTACTCTGGCTCTGGCGGGCGGCACGAAGACCGTCCATTTCACCACGCATGATATTGAGGCCGGCACTGGCCAGGCTCAGCACCGCATCGGTGGACGGAGTGGTTACCAGACTGCCGCCACCGTTCCCGCCGCCGTTGCCATTGTCACCGTCGTTCCCGCCGCCGTTGCCATTGTCACCGTCGTTCCCGCCGCCGTTGCCATTGTCACCGTCGTTCCCGCCGCCGTTGCCATTGTCACCGCCGTTCCCGCCGCTGTTGCCGTTGTCGCCGTCGCTTCCGCCACTGTTGCCATTGTCACCGCCGTTCCCGCCGCTGTTGCCGTTGTCACCGCCGTTCCCGCCGCTGTTGCCGTTGTCACCGCCGTTCCCGCTGCTGTTGCCATTGTCACCGCCGTTTTCATCTTCGGTCATGGCGCCGAGGTACCAGACGTTGCCGTCCATGCCATCCTTGCCGGTTTCCTGCTTCAGGACATACATGTAGGCACCGCCATCGATGGCACGGGTGCTGGCACCACGGGTGGACTGCAGGGAGAATTCAAGATCGCCGCCCTGATCGTTAATGAGATTCAGAGTCAGATCGGTGTGATCGGTGATTTCTTTCCCGGAATCCTGAACGATAACGCCAAAGTTGCCGCTGCCCTGACCGATGGTGACGAAGTTACCCGTTTTATCGGCCAGCGAGGTTTCAAACCAGATATTGCCTTTCCCGTTTAGTTCACCGATGTTCAGCTGCGCATAGCCATAGGTGTAGCCTGAATTAAACCGTACAAGCCCGTCGTTCATCGTGAGCGTGTCCACCTGGGCACTTGGGTGACCTGTCGAGCTGTCAGATAAGGCGGCTACATTCAGCGTGCCCCCGTTCAGAGTGACGTCTTCTGCCACAGCGTTGGTATAGATAACCAGATTGGCCCCGCTATTCACTTTGGTATACCCTTCGGCCCGCGCCCCGCCAAACAGCAGAGACTGACCGCCATCGAGCGTCGTGTCGATAATGGTGCCATAAACTGTCTGCAGGCCTTCTGTCAGGGTGGTGTTCTTCGCCGTGCCGCCGAGGTAAATACGCTGCGTCCCTCCTTCAATAACCGTATTTTCGGCAGTCGCGCCAGCGTTAACTGACTGTGAACCACCACCCTTCACGAGTGCGTCTTCGGCTCTCCCCCCCGCTAAGATATTCTGAGAACCACCA